>DASWFT010000379.1:0-2471 GCA_036394075.1 Streptosporangiaceae bacterium | reverse complement strand
CAAGAAGCGGGACATGGACTATGGGATCACTCGCGGTCCGCATCTCAGCCCTCCTTCGCCGAGGCGGTCGCGCGCGTCCGCGACCCGGATTATGGACGGCGATGATGTCGGCCGGGGTGAGGGCCACTGCACCGTGCGCCTGCTCTACGGTGTCTTACATGGTCTCGTTCCTCCGGTTTGGCGGAGGGATGGGATCTAGGCCCCGCCGGGTGCACTCACGCATCGGCGGGGCCGCTGTCGCAAGCAACGTTTGCGCTTGAGAATTGCACCTCCAGTAACAACAATGACGACAGCTGGGCACGTCGGGCCTGATCACGTGGTCCAACATCGCCGCTCGGATGAGGTGTCCCCGGGGTGATCACATGGACTGGGAAGTGCTGCCCGGCCTTTGGCTGGCGCGGAGTCGAGCCCTGAACATCTGGCTAGGGGGACGTGGGGCTGGTGGCTGATGGGGCTGGCGTCACTGCCGAGGAGGGCGACGTGGTGGGAGTCACGGTCGGGTGCGGCGTGCTGGTCTTGGACGCCGGGTTCGTTGGCGTGGCTCGCGTGGTTGGCCTTGGCGAAGCTCGTTTAGCTGGTCTTGGTGTGCTCGCTGATCGTGATGGGGAGGGCGCCGTCCTGGTAGGGACTGTGGATGGAGTCGGCGTCCGGTCGGTTGTGTCAGACACGGGCCTGAAGTTCAGGTAGGTCGCCAAAGCGGCCAGGAAGATGGCGGTCAGGACCCAGGTGGAGGTTCGCATCCGTCGCATCAGCCGGTCCCGGCAGGGTCTGCGGTTTCCAGAACGGCAGGCAGGATGATGCCCTCGCGCCGGAGTCCGGCCGCGATCCGGACTCTGAGCATCCGGCCGACGTCGAACTGCTTGCCGGGCAGTGTCCGGGCAACCAGGCGGACCTGGAAGTTGTCCACGTCGATGCTCTGCACACCCATGACGGCCGGGGGGTCCAGCAGCAGACTGCGCAGTTCCTGCTCTTTGTAGGCCTCGTCGCCGATCCGCCGCAGCAGGTCACTGACCCGGTTGACGTCCGTGGTAGCGGGCACGGGCACGTCCACCACGGCACGTGCCCAGTCGCGCGACAGGTTGGTCACCTGGGTGATCTGCCCGTTGGGGGTGATGACCACCTCGCCGTCTGCGGTGCGCACCGTGGTCACCCGCAGGGTGACGTCCTCGACAGTCCCGATCGCCGGGTCGGGCAGGCTCGGCACCGAAAGCCGGATGAGGTCGCCGAAACCGTACTGGCGCTCGGTGATGATGAAGAAGCCGGCCAGGATGTCCTGGACGATGCGCTGGGCACCGAACCCCAGCGCCACGGCCGCCACGGCGGCTGGGGCTACCAGGCTGGTCAGGGGGATACCGAGGCGCGCCAGGATAGCCACGCCGGTCGCGCAGTAGATGACCACCAGGGTGACCCAGGTGATGACCGACGCCAGCGCGTGCCGGTGTTTCGACGCCTCCGAGCGGACAAGCGCGTCCGTCTCCCGGGCGGTGGCGTCGATCCGGTCGGTGATTCTCCCGCCTAGCCAGGTCGCGAAACGTGTCAGCAGAATCGCACCGGTCAGGAGCAGGACGATCTTCAGCCCGCTGCCGCGCGCCCACAGGCCGATGTCGGGCAGAGGTGTCACGGTCAAAGGCATAGTTTTCCATCATGGCCGAAACGCCGCCGGCGGTACAGCCAGGGCGCGCAGCGGCCAGGTAGCTGGACTCGACCCAGGTCCGGAGTGGCCAGGTCGCCGAGTTGCTCAGAACGGGCCGATCTGGGCGCTTACAGCGTCGCGACCAGTCGGCCACGGACCCGCAAATATTCGGCGTTATGCGGCCATCGCACGAGATAAACACCCGGCGGGCACTCACCCTCCGTGACGGCCAGGCTGCTTGATAGCTGCCGCTCGCCGGGTAGATCCGAAGCCAGGGTGTTCACCGAGCTGTACACAGGCAAGGGAATTTCGGTTCCGGTCCTGTCCAGAAGGAGTGTCGCCGCATGTCCATGAGGAGTGACCGCGTAACACTCGGCCCGAGGGGACGATGCTGGCAGGAAGGGGCGCGGGCGGGAGATGGGGCCGCACAGGGGCCGCACGCTGTGTCCTGGCGCTGTGCGGGGATTGTGCGGCGGCTCTGTGGTTCGCTGAACGCGGCGGAGGGGCGCGCCGATGGTGCAAACCTGGTGGATCTTGGATCGCTCGTGCCACAGCTAACAGCCGACTGACCACCCACTCCGATACGGCGGTGCCGGTCGGTGACGTGCACCTCAGGCGGTCTCACCCAGCGTGTTGGTCATGGATGGGTGGTCAGTCACACATCGCCGCCGTTCGGCGTTCCAGGCGTAGGCCGACGCTAAGGCCACGCCAGGGCGCATAGCGAACATTCTGTAGCATCGCGCTCCCGGTGCGGGTAGTAGCGATCTGTCGTGGCGTGCATGGCGAGCGTTGAGGAAATGTGGTGTTCGTTGTGAAGCTGGAAACGACTCCGTCCCTC
>DASWFT010000378.1:0-8481 GCA_036394075.1 Streptosporangiaceae bacterium | reverse complement strand
CACCTTGTCGGTGGCCAGCACGGCCTGGGTGTCGTAGGACAGCGTCGGCATCCACGCCAGGTTGCGGGTCGCCATCATCTCGCCGGTGAGCACCAGGTGGACGCCCGGTATCTGCCACGCCTTGCTGGTGTCGATCGACTTGATCCGCGCGTGCGCCAGCGGGCTGCGCAGGATCTCCATGTGCAGCATCCCGGGCAGCGTGATGTCGTCGGTGTAGTTGCCCTTGCCGCGGATAAAGCGATTGTCCTCAACGCGCTTGCGGCTCGCGCCCAGCCCGCCGATCTTGAGTTCGTCCAGTGCCTGCGACACGTCCTACCTCCCACCGGATTGGGACCTGAGCTTGGCGGCGGCCCACAGCACCGACTTCGCGATGTTCTGGTAGCCGGTGCAGCGGCAGAGGTTGCCGGACAGCGCCCAGCGCACGTCTTCCTCGGTCGGGTCGGGATTCTCGTCGAGCAGGGCCTTGGCGGCCATCATCATGCCTGGCGTGCAGAACCCGCACTGCAGGCCGTGCTCCTCCTTGAAGCCTTCCTGTAGCGGGTGCAACTCGCTGGCGGTGGCCAGGCCCTCGACGGTGCTGATCTCGCGCCCGTCGACCTGCACGGCCAGCATGGTGCAGGACTTCACCGCCCGCCCGTCGACGAGCACGGTGCACGCGCCGCAGTTGGTCGTGTCGCAGCCCATGTGCGTGCCGGTGAGCCCGAGGCCCCGGCGGATCAGGTGGGACAGCAGCAGACGGGGCTCCACCTCCGCTATCTTCTTGTCGCCGTTGACCGTGAACCGGATCCGGCGTACCGGGACCTCACTGGCGGCCTCGTCGCCGTGGTCCTCGTAAACGATCGTCATGTCAGGCTGCCCTTTCCGCGGCGATGTCCGCGCGGCCCAGGAGGCGCACGACGAACGTCCGCACCATGTGCCGCTTGTATTCCGCGCTACCACGGTGATCGGTCCTCGGCCGGGCCACGTCCGCAGCGAGCCCGGCGGCCTGCTCGATGGTCTGCGCGCTCAACGCCTTCCCGACCAGCGCGTCGGCGGCGGCCGTGGCCCCGATGGTGGATCCGCCGACCCCGGTCAGCGCAATCCCCGCCATGATCACGGTCTCACCGGACTTTTCCAGTGCCACCGCTACCCCGACGGTCGCGAAATCGCCGACGCGGCGCTCGAGCTTGAGGTAGCCACCCGAGCGGATCCCCTTGGCCGCCGGAATGACGGCCTCGACAGCGATCTCGTCCGGCTCGAGCACATTCTGGAACGGGCCGATGACAAAGTCGGCGACCGGGATGGTGCGCCTGCCGTCCGGTCCCTGCGCCACGATGGAGCCGCCGAGTGCCATCACCACCGACGCCCAGTCGCCCTGCGGATCGGCGTGACAGAGCGAGCCGACGAGGGTACCGCGGTTGCGCACGATGGGATCGGCGATCAAGGGCGCTGCGGCCGCCATGGTCGGCTGCGTGGCCTTGAGCTGAGCAGAGCGTTCCAGGTCGACGTGGCGGCACAGGGCGCCGATGCGCAGGGTCCCGTCGGGGTCGGCCCGGTGGTAGTCGAGGCCGGGGACATTGTTGATGTCGACGATCAGTTCCGGTGATGCGAAACGCAGCTTCATCAGCGGGACCAGGCTCTGGCCGCCGGCCAGCACCTTCGCGTAGTCGCCGCCGCCGTGCAGCAGGTTGATCGCCTCGTCGAGCGAACGCGGTGCCTCGTAGCGGAACCGAGACGGATACATACGGTCCTCCAGTGTCCTGTCCGGGACGGCAGTGTCCGGCCGGACGTCGAGCCGCAGGTCAGCGCTAGTCGCTGGATTCGGGACGGCGCGGCACTTCGGGCGGTTCCGGGTCGGCCACGGCCACGGGGAGGGAGTCCTCCTCGGGGTCCGGCCGCGGCTCCTGGTGCGGCGGCCACGGCCCCGCGACCGGCTGGCCGGCGATCTTGAGATAGTCCATCAGCTCGGGCCAGGCCCAGACAGTCGGGCTCTTCCCGGTCTTCGGCGTGTGCTCGACCAGTTCGAACAGGCGGGGATTGCCCCGGCTGTGCCCGCTGGACTCTATTCGCATGGCCACGCTCCTGCCGTTGGACGGGCCCATGGGGCGCCGCCACGTGACGTGAACCACATGATCCGCTGGGCGGGACGGCCTGGCAACACGCGAATAAGCTCTTGCTTAAGTGGACGGAATCCGCCCGGCACTCCGGGCGTTTTCCCCAGCTCAGCTCCAGATCGTCACGTACACGGGCGGGCGGAACCGCGACGGTGGAACCCCGGCCGCCGGTGAGCGCATCAGGTGCATCGCCTCGGGGGTACTGAGGAAGCGCCGCAGCGAGCTGGCGGCGGCGCTCCGATGCTGGCGCTCCAGCACGGTTGCGTGCCAGCAGGCATCCACGGGCGATCCGGGCACCTCGACCAGTGACAGCTCGCCACGGCGCAACTGCTGGGTGACGAGGTGCTCAACGGCCGGCGCCACCCCGGCCCCGTCCGCCGCCGCCGCCCAGGCGGCGGTCTGGTTGGGGAAAACCCCGATCCTGTTGTCAGGTATGCGCAGCCTGGCCAGTAGCATGCCGATGTCGCTGTCCGGGTCGGTGCCGGACGGATCCACCAGCCACCGCCACTGACTGGCGTTGCCATGCAGCCGGGAATGCCGCGCGCCGACAACCACGAGGCGGTACCGGAAGATCGGCTCGCTCACCACCGGGAGCGCCGGATCCCGGGCCACGCTGGGACCGATCGCCACATCGGCCAGCCGATTCGCGACCAGCACCGCCATCTCCTTGGTCACCGCCACCCCCGCCGAAACCTCGACGGAGCCCGCGAAGCGCCTGGTGAACGCCTCCGTCAGCGGGCTGACCACGAACTCGGCGATCGTGGAGGTGGCCACCACCCGCAACTGCTCCGGGGCGCCCTGCGCGGCACGGACCGCCGCGTGAGCCTCGGCGCCCAGCACGACGATCTGCGACGCGCTGGCCAGCAGCCTGGAGCCGCCCGCGGTCAGCGTCATGCCGGCCGGCCCGCGGCTGACCAACTGATCACCCAGGTGCTGCCGGAGGGCGGTCAGCGCCTGCGACACGGCCGGCTCGCTGACGCCGAGCGCGTTCGCGGCGGCGGTCACCGATCCGAGCCGGGCGACCAGGACAAACGCGTTGAGCTGAGTTAGGGTCATGGCACTCCCAAGTATTGCTCAGCGCCGGGCCCGATAATCACCGCGAAGCGGGGGTCTTAGCGGCCGCGCAATCCGGCCCTCGCTTCCCGCCGTCGCTATCGACTCCATCGCCTCGTAAACTCGTCACGCGGGCCGTGGCTCGAGGGAGGGTGTGTGCAGGTTCCGGCGTACGTCGAGTACGAGAAGGCCACCAGCGTCGGGCATGCGCTTGCCCTGCTGGCCAGGTTCGGTCCGGAGGCACGCATCCTGGCTGGGGGGCACAGCCTGATCCCGATGATGAAGCTCAGGCTCGCGCAGCCGGAGACCCTGATCGACATCAACGGTCTCAGCGAGCTCTCCTATATCACGGTGACCGATGGCGAGCTGCGGATCGGCGCCCTGACCAGGCACGCCCAGTTGCTCGACTCGCCGGTCGCCGGGGCACACTTCGCCATCCTGCACGATGCCGAGAGGGTGATCGCCGACCCCATCGTGCGTAACTGGGGCACCGTCGGCGGCTCACTCTGCCAGGCCGACCCGTCGGAGGACCTGTCCGCGGCCTTTGCGGCGCTGAAGGCGAGCATGGTCGTCCAGGACCCCGATGGCAGCAGGACGGTGCCGGCCCGGGAGTTTCACACCGGGCCGTACGAGACGGTGGTCGCCCCCGGCGAACTGCTGACCGAGATCAGGATCGCGATCAGGCCGGGCGGCGGCAGCGCCTACGAGAAGGTGGGGCGCCGGGTCGGCGACTGGCCGGTCGGTGCGGCCGGAGCGGCCATCCGGCTGGCCGGCGACACCATTGCCGAGGCCGGGATCGGCCTCACGGCGGTCGGCGCACAGCATTTCGCCGCGGCTGAGGCCGAGGAGTTCCTGCGCGGCGCGTCGGCCACCGAGGCGAGCTTCGCCCGGGCCGGCGAGATCGCCGCCGAGCACTGCCGTCCCAGCTCGGACCAGCGCGGCCCGGCCGACTACAAGCGGCACCTCGCCCAGGAGTTGACCACGCGGGCGCTGCGGCGGGCGCTGCGCCGGGCGCGGCACCAGGACACCTGACGTGCAGATAACCGTGACCGTCAACGGCTCTGACTACACCCGCGAGGTCGAGGCGCGGCTACTGCTGATTCATTTCCTGCGGGACGAGCTGAGGCTGACCGGCTCACACTGGGGCTGTGACACGTCCAACTGCGGGGCCTGTGTCGTGTGGCTCGATGACACGCCGGTGAAATCCTGCACCGTGCTCGCGGCCATGGCGGATGGGCACCGGGTATTCACCGTGGAGGGCCTGGAGCGCGACGGCGTGCTCGACCCGGTCCAGCAGGGTTTCGCGGAGTGTCACGGGCTCCAGTGCGGCTTCTGCACGCCGGGCATGATGCTCACCTCCCGGTGGCTGCTGAACCATCACCCGCACCCCTCAGCCATGCAGATCCGTGAGGCGCTGTCCGGGCAGATCTGCCGGTGCACCGGCTACGAGAACATCGTGCGGTCCGTCCTGTGGGCCAGCAAGCACCCTGCGGCCGGGCAGGCCGCGGCCGACGACGAGGGCACCGACCAGGCGGCGGATGGGGTGCCCGCGTGATTGCCGCTGACCGCCACGCGATGAACGGGGCCTACGGGCCGGTCAAGCGCAAGGAGGACGCGCG
The DNA here is from genome assembly GCA_036394075.1 of Streptosporangiaceae bacterium. GTDB lineage: Bacteria > Actinomycetota > Actinomycetes > Streptosporangiales > Streptosporangiaceae > JAWWPY01. The sequence goes on along the minus strand of DASWFT010000378.1, from coordinate 3,716 downwards.
GTTTATCCGCGGCAAGGGCACCTTTGTCGACGACATCCAGCTACCCGGGATGCTGCACGGCGCGATCCTGCGCAGCCCGCTGGCGCACGCCAGGGTCGTCTCGATCGACACCGCGGCGGCCGAGGCCCACCCGAAGGTCAGGGCCGTCATCACCGGCCAGACCCTGGCCGGCCTGAAGCTCGCCTGGATGCCCACCCTGTCGCAGGACGTCCAGGCCGTCCTGGCCACCGACAAGGTGCGGTTCCAGGGACAGGAGGTCGCGTTCATCGTCGCCGAGGACAGGTACTCGGCGCGTGACGCGCTCGAGCTCATCAGCGTTGAGTACGAACCACTGCCCGTGGTGATCGATGCCAAGAAGGCCCTGGATCCTGGTGCCCCGGTGATCCGCGATGACCTGGCCGGCAAGCAGGACAACCACATCTTCGACTGGGCGGCGGGGGACAAGGCGGCGACCGACGCGGTCTTCGCCGCCGCTGATGTCGTCGTGGCGCAGGACATGCTCTACCCGCGCTCCCACCCTGCCCCGCTGGAGACCTGCGGCACGGTGGCCGACATGGACGCGGTCACCGGCAAGCTGACCATCTGGTCGACGACGCAGGCCCCGCACGCTCACCGCACCGTGTACGCGCTGGTCGCCGGCCTTCCCGAGCACAAGATCCGGATCGTCTCGCCGGACATCGGCGGCGGTTTCGGCAACAAGGTCGCCATCTACCCGGGGTACCTCTGCGCCCTCGTCGGCTCCATCGTGACCGGCAGGCCGGTCAAGTGGGTTGAGGACCGGTCGGAGAACCTGATGTCGACCTCGTTCGCGCGGGATTACCACATGCACGGCGAGATCGCCGCCACGAGGGACGGCAGGATTCTGGGCCTGCGGGCCACGGTGCTGGCCGACCATGGTGCTTTCAACGGCTCCGCGCAGCCCACCAAATTCCCCGCCGGGTTCTTCCATATCTTCACCGGCTCCTACGACTTGCAGGCCGCGTATTGCGAGGTGAGCGGCGTCTACACGAACAAAGCCCCAGGCGGCGTCGCCTACGCCTGCTCGTTCCGGGTGACCGAGGCGGTCTACCTGGTCGAGCGCCTGGTCGACGTGCTCGCCCTCGAACTGGGCGTGGACCCGGCCGAGTTGCGGATGAACAACCTGCTGCGGCCGGAGCAGTTCCCGTACACCACGCCGACCGGCTGGGAGTACGACTCGGGGGATTATCCGCGCACGCTGCAGGTGGCATTGGACATCGCCGGGTACGCTGACCTGCGGCGTGAGCAGGCGGAGAAGCGGGAGCGCGGGGAGCTGATGGGCATCGGGATCAGCTTCTTCACCGAGGGCGTCGGCGCGGGCCCGCGCAAGCACATGGACATCCTCGGCCTCGGCATGGCCGACGGCGCCGACCTGCGGGTGCACCCAACCGGCAAGGCAGTCCTCGGGATCTCGGTGCAGACCCAGGGTCAGGGACACGAAACCACCTTCGCCCAGATCGTCGCCCAGGAACTGGGGATGTCCCCCGACGACGTCGAAGTCGTGCATGGCGATACCGACCGGACTCCGTTCGGCCTGGGTACGTATGGTTCCCGGTCGACGCCCGTATCAGGGGCGGCGGCGGCGGTGGTGGCCCGCAAGGTGCGCGAGCGCGCCCGGATCGTCGCGGCGGCCATGCTTGAGGCATCCGCCGGCGACCTGGAGTGGGACAACGGCAAGTGGCAGGTCCGCGGCGACCCCGAGCAGGGCAAGACCATCGCGGAGATCGCGATGGCGGCGCACTCCTCGCTGGAGCTGCCGGAGGGTGTCGAGGGGCATCTGAGCGCCGAGACCGTTTACAACCCGCCGAGCCTCACCCACCCTTACGGCGCCTACATCTGCGTGGCCGACGTGGACGCGGGCACCGGGGTGGTATCGCTGCGCCGGTTCATCGCGGTGGACGACTGTGGCGTCCGGATCAACCCGATGATTGTGGAGGGCCAGGTGCACGGTGGGCTCGCCGACGGGGTCGGCATGGCGCTGATGCAGGTGATCGCGTTCGACGAGGACGGCAACTGCCTGGGCGGCTCGTTCATGGACTACCTTCTGCCTACATCCATGGAGTGCCCGTCCTGGGAACTTGGTGAGACCGTGACCCCCTGCCCGCATCACCCGATCGGGGCCAAAGGCGTCGGCGAGTCGGCGACGGTGGGCTCGCCTCCCGCGGTGGTCAACGCGGTGGTCGACGCGTTGAAGCCCTACAGGGTCCGGCACGCCGACATGCCGCTCACCCCGGCCAACGTGTGGTGCGCGATCCAGGGCCACCCGCAGCGGACCGACCTGGCGATCACCTGATGAGCGACCTCACGCAGCGGCTGCCCGACGTGGGAACGCTCCTGAGCGCCCTCGACTCGGCGGATTATCTGGCCGACGAGCCACTCGGCACGGCCCTGTTCCTGGCCGCCCGGATGGCGCAGCCGATCCTGCTCGAAGGCGAGCCAGGGGTCGGCAAGACCGAGGCGGCCAAGGCGCTCGCCGGCGCTCTCGACACACCGCTGATCAGGCTGCAGTGCTATGAGGGCCTCACCGCGGCCGAGGCGCTCTACGAATGGAACTACCCGCGCCAGTTGCTGGCGATCAGGCTGGCCGAGGCCAGGGGTGCGACCCTGCATGACGAGGACCTGTTCAGCGAGGAGTACCTGCTCGCCCGCCCACTGCTGGCCGCGCTCGACCATCCGGGCCCGCGCCCGGCCGTGCTGCTGATCGACGAGGTGGACCGCGGCGACGACGAGTTCGAGGCGTTCTTGTTCGAACTGCTCGCGGAGGCGGCGGTCACTATCCCCGAACTCGGGACCAGGCGCGCCGCGTTCCCTCCCATTGTGGTGCTGACCTCTAATCGCACCCGTGACCTGCACGACGCCCTGAAGCGACGCTGCCTCTATCACTGGATCGAGTACCCGGACGTGGAGCGGGTCGCGGCGATCATCCGGCGCCGGGTGCCGGCCGCGGCTGGCGTGCTGGCCGACCAGGTAGCGCGGGGCGTCGCGCGGCTGCGCGCCTTGGACCTGGCCAAGCCGCCAGGTGTCGCGGAGGCCATCAGCTGGGCCGAGGCGCTGGGCGTGCTCGGCGCGGACAGCCTCGACGAGGCATCCGCGGCGCGGACGACAGGCGCTGTGATCAAGTACGAGGAGGACCTCCAGGCGGTCCGCGCGACCGGATTCGCCCCCGTGGTGAGTGATGACCGTGGTTAGCGACGCTGGTGGCCAGCGATGACGGCCGAGGATCTGGCCATCACCGCGGCGCGGTTCGGCGCGGCGCTGCGCCACGCCGGGGTGCCTGCCGATCCGGGAAGGTGCGAACGTTTCGCGCGCGCCGTTACCGTGGCCCGGCCGGCCACCCGGCGTGAGCTGTACCTGTGTGCCCTGGCGACCCTGGTGTCCGGGCAATCGCAGATCGAAACACTGGAGCGAGTGTTCAACGCGATGTTCGGCGGCCTGGCCGACCCGGCCGGGCCACGGGGTGGTCAGAACGCTCGTCCGTTGCGCGGGGAAAGCCCCCAGCCGCCCACGCCGGAGGACATGCTCGCGGCCGCCGCCCGCGCGGCCAAGGCTCACGATGGCCAGCCGCGCGACGCCCGGTCGGACCGGGGGCAGTTGCCGCCCACGCCGCAGCGGGCCAGTGCGCTTCAGCCCGCTGAACGCAGCGGCGCGGAGCCTGACGCGGAGGCGGCGGCCGGGCGCCCGGCACTGGCCAGCAGCGC
>DASWFT010000377.1:0-6146 GCA_036394075.1 Streptosporangiaceae bacterium | reverse complement strand
CCTCCACCAGCCCATCCACACCACCCTCACCACCCCCGCCCCAGCCCACCCGGCAGGTGTTCGCTAAGACCGCAACCCCGCCGACCTGCCACAGAGCCTCGCCCGCACCCCCCAGGACGCCGCCCCGGATCCGTTGCCCTTCCCCTCCATAACCTGGTGGTGGGAGCAGCTCACCTGCTGAAGGGCGTCTGGAACGATCAGGGCGTGCGGCAATCCCGGCCTTACCCGCCGGGAGCTGAACTTCCGGCACTTTATCGCGCGTAGAAGGACGTGAAGGCTGTAAAGGAGGTCATGTCATGCTAATGATCGCAGCTTCACCTCAGGCCGATCTCAGCTCGTTCGCCGAATTGCTGTTCGTTTCTCCGGTCCAGCGCTCCGAGCACGCGTCCCCCGCGGAGATCAGGGAGGCAGTCGACGTACAGTTCCGCGCCTGCCAGGGGAACCCTAAGGTGTGCCTGGAGCTGATCGCGCAGGAGGCGGGTGACCACCCTGACCTATGCGCGGCAAGAATGCGGTGGGCCAAGCGGTGTGTTGCTCTCGCGTATCCGGGATGATCCGCCCGGTCATACGGGTCTGCTTACCGACGTGACCGCCGGCGCAGGCGAGCTCAGCCGGTGCGCAGCCCGGGGGCCAGATGACCGGTCTCGCTGATAGACATGCCCTGCCAGCGGTTCCCTGACCGCCGCAGCCGGATCCCCTCGTCGACGAGCTTCGAGCCATGTCCCAGATAGCTGGCCCGCCGCGCCGGCCGTCATGGTCATGGCGGCCGGACCTGTCCGTGCGCGTCCCTGGTACACGTTGCCCAGGAAGGAGAGTTACTCGCTGCACGTTGGCTGCGGCGGCAGCCCGTCGAGCTGGCAGGTGGCCACCTACAGCGTCACCGTCTCGGCCGCCGTCAACAATTTCGCCTGTGACGACGTGCCCGGCCAGGCCCGCTACGGCACCTGCCGCGCCACCTGAGCTCAGCATGGGTGTACCCGGTGCTGCGCCACCTATCGGGGCCGCTGGCAGGCACTCTCAGGATCGCTACGGAACCAGCCGATCGAAGACTTGCCGGCTCATGCCCCAGTGCTTGGCGTAGAAAAGAAATGCGCCCTCCCGGTGGTCTTCCGAGCGGCTGTCGCCGCGGACATCCAGTTCCAGGTGCCGCACGGCTATGCCCGGCTCGAATCGCACCTCGAAACCTGCCGCTGCCACGCGCAGGCCAAGGTCCTGGCCGGAGTGGTAACGGAAGCGCTCGTCAAACCCGCCGATTTTCTGAAATATGTCCGCGCGGACCGCGAACAGCCCTTCGGACACCCAGTCGACTTTGCGGCTGAGCGGTACGGAGCAAGCTATCTCAAAATTGCAGTTGTCCTGAAATTCGAGCGCCAGCTTCCGTATTGCCTGATACACGTGCGAGCCAGGCCAGGTCATTTCCGTGAGCGCTTCGTACACCGCGTTCCGGGCATCGCTCACCGGATTCATCGCCCAGCCGTAATTCCACGATCGCGGTCGGCCGGATTTGTCAAGTATGAGGCTGCCGGCCAAGCCCAGCCGGTCATCATCGAACCAGCGGTTAACAGACTCGGCGAGTCCTCTGGACAGCAACTCTGAATCAGCATCCAGATACAGCACGAGTTCGTCGCCCGACAAGAAAGGAAGCAACCGATTCCGGTTGCCGGCGGCGCACATATTGTGTCCGCCGCGCACCAGCTTGACGTCGGGGAAAGCTTCGGCAACGTAATCGGCGGAGCCATCGGTTGAGGCGTCGTCAAGGACGTATATCTCATCGAACCGCTCGGCTGCGAGGCTCCTCAGGAGCTCCCCCAGGGCCTGCCGCATGTTGTAATTCGGTATGGCGAGAACAACTCTCATATCCCGCTCCCTCACGTCGCCCGCCGCTCAGCCTCAGGCTGCGGCCCATCCAACTCCCGGCGCACGCACGAGCCAGCCATCGCCGATCTCCAGAAGTCAGCGATGGCTGGCTCTGCCGATCACCTCAGATGCGTGGGAAGCTGGGTGTTGATTTGATCCGCCTTCTCGTAAAAGGCAGCGGTGTCTTCCAGCTTCGTCTTTGTCTTGTCCAGTCCGTCGGAGGTTCCCCTCACCACGCCGCTGGCGGCGTTATAAGCCTCGAAGAACCTCACGTCGAATTTCCTGCCGAGCTCGTCGTCACCAGCAATCGGGTGCAGATTGCCGAGCCCGTTCGTCGTGTCCTCGTCGATACGGCGCGCCGTATCTGACACGTCCTGGAACCGGGAGCTGCTGTTGCGGATGTCACTGGGATTGGCCCAGAACACATTACCCATTGTTTCCTCCTCGCTGATCTGCCGCCCGGCGCAGGTCGCCGGCCGGCCCGCGGGCCATGATGTCGTTTGCCTTTTGCACCGCGTCATCGAACATGCGGCCGAAGTCGGCCTTGCCGGCGAGCATCTCTTCCATGTTCAGCCCCGGCGGGAGGAATTCGCGGTACGCGTCCGCCACCTGCTCCCGGCCCTGCGCGCGTGCCCGCCCGATCACCTCCACCAGCGCGGCTCCCAGCTCGGCCGGTGCCATCCGGCGGAACTTCGTAGTGTTGAAGGCGATGGACGAGACATCGCCCCGGCCGTCCAGGGTGACGGTGATCATCCCGTCCTTGGATGTGACCTTGCTCTTGACGTCCCGCAACCGGGACCTGACGCCCTGCAGGCGTTCCTGCTGGCGCCGCAGCTCGGCGGTCGCCTCCGCCAGTGAGAAGTTGAGGTTCGAGCTCATCGTCTCCTCCGGTCTGCTCCAGACTGTGTGTTTGCTTCCGTGGTGGCCTCCACGCCGATCGCGGTGACCAGGCGGGAACCGCTGAACTCCGGTTCGCTCGCGTCGGGCTCGCGGTCAGCACCGACCGCGGTGACCAGGCGGGAACCGCTGAACTCCGGTTCGCTCGCGTCGCGCTTGAGGTCGGCACCGACCGCTGGCGGCGCATGCTCGGGGTCGGTGCCCCAGGAGTCCTGCGCCTCGGGCAGGTACGCCAGCCGCTCGCGTTCCTGGTTCCCCTGATCCGCGCCGATGCCCCGGCCGACCGGCGGCAGCATCATCATCCGGTCCGCCCCCGGCTGAGTGCCAGGGACTCCGCCCGCGCCGCCACCCGGTGTTACGCCCGCACCGCCCGGGATTCCGCCCGCGCCGCCCGGCGTGAGCTGGGTATTGATGGGACCCGACGTGATGCCAGACGAACTGGCCGGGATCACCGGCACGGCGGACTGCTGGAGAACGGCGCCGTTCGGGCTGCCGCCCAGGGAGAACCCGGCCGCCGGGACCACGCGCACCGTGACGGCCGGTCCCCCGGCGGCGAACCGGCCGTCTGTCCCGGGCGGGAGCCCGATGGTGCCGGTGAAGCCCTTGCCGCCGGTCCCCTGGCCGGTGCCGCCGGGCTGGCCGGTCTTGCCGATCGCCCCGGACAGCACCCCAGGCGCCCCAGGGATGATCAGGCCGCGCCGGCGGGCGGCCTTCCGGCCGTTGGGCTGGGTGGTCTGCAGGCCGGCCAGGCCGGCCGGACCGACCAGGCCGATGAAGCCGGGCGCGCCGCCAGGCCCGGACGCGAGGGTCAGCGGCCCGGACTGGCCTGGGCCACCGGGCGCGCCGAGCGCGGTCAGGCCCGGAACGAAGAACTCGGCCTGCGGGCCTGCGGTTGGGCCCGTTCCGGTGCTGCCCGGGCCGCCGGCGGGGTTCCCGAGTGCGAGGAAGCTGACCGGGACGGGACCGCCGGGCTGGCCGGTCGTCGTGGGCCCGCCGCCGGGTGGCGTGGCCCCGTTGCCGGATGGCCCGCCTCCGCCTCCGCCTCCGCCGCCGCCGGCCAGGAAGGTGTGCGGGCCTCCGCCGGGGTTGCCGTTCTGGCCATTGGGGCCGTTGGGGCCGTTCAAACCGTTCGGGTTGCCATTGGGACCGTTCGGGCCATTCTGTCCGTTGGGGCCGTTCTGGCCGTTCGGGCCGTTGCCGACTGGGTTCGGCTGGTGTGCCGGCACCCCGGGACCGGTGACGGGAACGACCGTCGCGGTGGTGGTGGCGTACTGCCCGGTCAGCTTGCTCAGGGCCGTCTGGCCGAGCAGGTCGAGTCCGCCGAAATCACCCGACCCGGTGAGCGAGCCCAGCCACACGTTCTTGGCCTGCTGCTCGACCGCCGCCCAGGCCGCGCCGGTGGTGAGGTCCCCGTATGGGGTGTTCTGCGGATCGGGGATCGTGTATCCGCCGTTGCCGTCCGGAGTCGCGATCTCCGTCAGCACCTTCACGACGGCGCCGAGGGGCGAGTGCTCGGTGAGCTGGGACCAGGCCGTGTAAGCGGATCTGAGGTCGGCCAGGAATGCCGTTGCCGCGCCGCCGGCCGCGCCCACCGAGTCGCTGTAGGCGGGAGGCCCGGACAGCTGGTGGTAGAGGTTCAGGGTGACCCGGTTCAGCCCGCCGAACAGCTCCGCGACGACGGTCGCCACGTTGCCGTTGAACGGCGCGCCGCCCGCTGTCACCGAGTTGTACAGGGAGCCGAACTGCTGTGCCACGGTGTTCATCGCGCTGGTGAGGCTCGCCAGCTCGAGGCTGGCATCCTGGAAGGTCTGCGGGACCAACGGCAGGCCGCTGAATCCAGGTCCCGCGCCGAGCATGGTGTCGGCAGGAGCGTTGAGGAAGCGGTCCCACGGCCCGCCCGCGGTATACAGCGCCGGGTTGAGGTAGACCTGGACGGACGCGGCGCCCGAGTTCTGCTTGGCGTTCCAGTTGGCCGACCAGATCAGGTGCGAGCCCGGGTTGCCGGAGCCATCTTGCGCGATGGTGAGCCATGGCTGGCCGGTGACCTCTGTCCGGTCGGGAATGCCGATGTCCAGGACCGTGGCGAGCACCACTTCCCACGGCCACGCGTTGTAGTCGGTACCGCCCGAGGGAGGCTCCGGCGAGCTGTTCCCTCCCTGGCCGGATATGGGCACGGCCGTGTCTGTGGACAGCGAGTCGGCCTGCTGGTAGTGGACCACTCAGCCGACCTCCCTCGTGTTTGCGATAGTAGCTACGCGACAAGCAGCGGCGCCGTTCATGTCAGCGGCCTCTGATCCGCGAGGGGTCGCGCCGTTCCCGCGGGGTACCCGGCTCGTCGAAGTCGCCGAAGTCGTCGTAGCTGTCGGCCTCGTCGTCGATGAAGTCCCGGCCCAGGACCGAGGGGGCGAGATCGGGTTCGGTGCCCCAGACTTCCTCGTCCTCGGCCAGCCAGGTCGTCCGTTCGCGCTCCTGGTTCTGGCCCTGCCCGCCCATGCCGCCCATGCCGCCCATGCCGGCCATCGGCGGGAAGAACGGCACGGCGCTGGTGCCGCTGCCGCTGCCGTTGGAGCCAGCCGCGCCGCTTGCCCCCGGCGGCCCGGTGAACGCACCGGAGGAGACGTGCCCGGTCCCGCCGGCGCCGCCAGCCAGGCCGGAAAGCCCCCCGGCGCCGGCGCCGGATCCGCCGCCCAGGTTGGCGCTCAGCCCCTGGCTCGCGAGTCCGGTGTGCAGCGGGCCCAGCGCCGCACCGGGCGACCCCGGCCCGGCCTGCAGCAGGCCCTTCAGCGGCTCGGCCTGGACCCCGGCCTGGGCCAGCGCCTGATGCAGCGCCCCGCCCATCTGCTGGCTATCACCCAGCGCCGCCTTCAGCGCGTTGTGCAGCGGCCCGGTATGCGGCGCCAGCGCCAGCGCCTTGCCCAGCGCACCATGCAAAGCCGTGTTGTCCGCGATGGCCTTCTGGATCTCCGCGGGGTTCCCGCTGGCCAGCGCACTGCCCAGCGCACTGCCGGTCTTGCCGCTGTCAGCCAGCGCGGTCGTCAGCGCGTTATGCAGCGGCCCGCTCGCCGGCGCCAGCGCCAGCGCCTTACGCAGCGCACCCTGCAAAGCCGTGTTGTCAGCAAGAGCCTGCTGCACACCCTGCTGCGAACCCAGCCCGGTCAGCACATTCCCCGGGCTGTTCAGCCCGCCACTGCCGAGGTTGAGCCCGCCGCCGCCACCGCCCACCCCCGTCAGCACAGGTCCCGGCCCGTTCACCCCGCCGGGGTTGTTCAGCCCCCCACCGCCACTGAGGTTCAGCCCACCAGGGTTGTTCAGCCCCCCGCTGCCCAGGTTCAGCCGACCGGGGTTGTTCAGCCCACCGGGGTTGTTCAGCCCGTTGCCGCCCAGCCCGCCGC
>DASWFT010000376.1:0-12211 GCA_036394075.1 Streptosporangiaceae bacterium | reverse complement strand
CCAACGACGGCACCACCTGGACCACCATCTACTCGACAACGACCGGCACCGGAGGCATCCAGACCCTCCCCGTCACCGGCACTGGCCGCTACGTGCGGATGTACGGCACCCAGCGAGCCACGGGCTACGGCTACTCACTCTGGGAGTTCCAGATCTACGGCAGCTAACCACCGCGCCACGACAGCCCGGGCCCGGCGACCGCACCCGCCGGGGCCCGGGCCGGTCACGAACCGGACGACCAGTCAAGGAAGCTGGAGATGGACGCAGAGGATCTGAAGGGCATAGTGATGAGCCGGCGGTCGGCTCTGAAGAGGACTGCTGCCACGGCGTTTCTGATCTCGCAGGCAACGCTGCTGGAGCAGCTGGCCTCGCCGGTGGTACGGTCGGCTGCCGCGGCTACCGCGTTCTCTGACATCCAGTTCGCCATGGGCGGGTTCATCAATCCGGCGCAGGTATATAACGACGGCGCGGGTAGCGTGACGGCCCAGTTCCCGCCCACGTACGCGCTGCTGCTCCCGGCCACGCTGACCCGGACCCCGACCGTCACCGAGAAGCACCTGCTGGGTCATGTCCTGTACACGATCGAGGACAATTACCCGGCCAGCCCGGCCGGGGTGCTGATCTTCTCGGTGTCCTACGGGCTGCCCTACTTCAGACGGCTGCCGCAGCCGGTGGTCAGCGCGCACGTGCCGAGGCTGCTGTCGGATCCGGGCCGCTTCGTGCTGGAAGAGGCCGTCCCGTTCCCGACCGATGTCGTGGCCGGCCTGGTGGGCGGCCCGCATGCCCTGATTCCCGGTATCACCAAGGACCGGTTCAACGTCGACGTGACGATCGAGCGCAACGACATGCTCTTCCACTTCCGCAGCGACTCGATCGCCAACCTGACCAACGTCAGCCTGTGGCTGCAGGGCAGCAACAACCTCAACGGCGCCCGAGTGTCATCGCCCAGCTTCGGCGGGCTGATCAACTTCGGGACGCCCCGTGTGCAGTTCGTGCAGCCTGGCCTACCGCGCAAGATGGCCGACCAGGCCGGCTTCGAGTTCGCGCCGCGAATCAACCCCCGCTCCTCGATGGCGATGGGCTTCGTCGACCAGCAGACCAACGCAGCCGGGCCGCCCGAGATCTGCACGTTCGCCGGGAACTCCTCCGCCAGGCTCACCGACGCCGACCCGGGCGATTACTTCGACAACGGCTCCATCGCCCACTTCTCCCACAACATCGAGGACCTGTACCAGTTCTACAACCTGCCCGGCCAGGACCCGCGGCGGCCGGACGGGGAGCCTTTCACCGAGCGCTGCCAGTACATGTTCCGCTCCAACCAGCTCGGCACCCCCAACGGCATCCCCGCCGCCGGCAACGCCGACCAGTTCACCAACGGCGGTGGCCCGGCCTTCGTCAACAACCTCTTCCAGGGCACCGCGGCGGCCGCGGCTGGCGCTCAGGACAGCGCCGGCGTGTTCACCCGGTCCAACGCGACGATCAACGCCACCTTCAACGGCCAGCCCCGCATCGGCCATGAGGCGGCCCTGCAACAGGTATCGCGCGCCGCGGACGGCACCCCCCTGCACATCCGCGCCGACGGCCCCGGCCTGGACGGCCTGGACGTGCCCGCCTTCACCCCCTACCCCGGCCAGGCCCGCCTCCCCGCGGGCAGCAACCAGTTCAAGCTGCATTTCCTGATCTACGTGCCCACCGCCGACTTCTTCGCCCGCATGCGCACCGCCCAGGCCGCGCAGAACCTGCAGCAGCAGTTTCTCGGCGGCGCCGACAGCGACAACGGCCTGGAACGGTTCATCACCGCCACCCGGCGGCAGAACTTCCTGGTCCCCCCACGCCGCCAGCGGGCCTTCCCGCTCGTCGAGATCACCTAACGCGACCCAGCGGGCCGCGCACGCTGCAAGGAGGCCACGCACTTGCCCGGAGCCAGCCTGCCGCCTGCCGAGCGACGATGACCAGCTCGGCAGGCAACGTCCACCCGGAAGGCAATGGCCACCTAGACATCATGGCGCGCAGCGGCAACCGCTGCGGCAGTGCGCCGGTTACCTCAAAGGATGTGAAAGATGCGTGAGCTAACCCCAACGGCCAGCACCGCTGAATTGAGGCGCCCCACTCGCATGGCATTGTGCGTCGCGTTCCTCTTGTTTGTAGGAACGCTGATCGCGGTGAATCTTGCGCCGCAGGCGGCCCATGCGGCAGCGGCCAAAACCGCCGTTGCGGCGGCGGCCAACACCGCCGTGACGACATTCAAGAACGACATCGAGCGAGATGGGCAGTTCACCAACGAGACCATCCTGAACCAGTCGAACGTCAACGTGTCGCAGTTCGGCAAGCGGGTTCAGTATTCGGTCGACGGGCAGGTGTACGCGGAGCCGCTCTTCCTGCCGAACCTGTCCATCGGCGGCAGCACGCACAACGTGGTGTTCGTCGCTACGGAGAACGACAGTGTGTACGCGTTCGACGCGGACGCGACCAGCGCCGGGGCGCCGCTGTGGAAGACCAGCCTGCTGCCCGGCGGTGCGACCGCGGTTCCCAACGGAGCCGTGAGCTGCGGCGACCTGGTACCGGTCATCGGCATCACCGGCACACCGGTCATCGACCCCAGCACGGGCACGCTGTTCGTCGTCTCCTACGACGACGAGGGCGGGAACCTCGTCTACCGCCTGCACGCGCTCAACGTGCTGACCGGGGCGGACAAGTGGCCCGCCATCGTCATCAGCGCATCGGCACCGGGTACCGGCGTCGGCAGTTCCGGCGGCACCGTCAGCTTCAACCCCGGAACGAACCGCCAGCGCGTCGCACTCCTGCTGGAGAACGGGAAGGTCTACATCGCCTTCGCCTCGTTCTGCGATGTCGGGGCCTACCACGGCTGGATCTTGGGCTACAGCTACAGCACCACCGCGTTCACGCTCGCCAACGCCTACGACGACACTCCCAACGGGAGCGACGGCGGACTCTGGAGCGGCAGCGGCGGAGCCGTAGTCGGCGACCCCAGCGGGAACGTGTACTACCTGAGCGGGAACGGCACGTTCGACGCCAACACCGGCGGTCCTGATTATGGCGACAGCTTCGTGAAGCTGAACGGCTCGCTGCAAGTGCAGGACTACTTCACGCCCTTCAACCAGCAGTGCCTCAGCCAAGGCGACCAGGATCTCGGCGCGGGCGGACTCCTCATGATCCCGTCAGCCAACGTGGTGATGTCGGCGGGCAAGGAGGGGCGTCCCTACGTGGTCAGTACCACGAGCATGGGAGGATTCACCGCCGCACCCGGCGGCCTCAACTGCGGATCGGTGGGTAGCACGACCATAGACAAGATCCAGCAGGAACTGCCGCCAGGCACCGTGGGATCGCTGTTCAGCACCCCGGCGCTCTGGACCGGTCCCGGCGGGGTGCAGGACGTGTACTGGACCCAGGTGAACGGCCCCACCAGGGCGTTCACCTGGAGCGGCGGGAAGCTGTCCACCGCCGCGACCTCCTCCTCGTCCGGGAACGGCGGCGACCCGATCGTCTCAAGCAACGGGACCACGGCCGGTACCGGTATCGTCTGGGACCAGGACTACGGCGGGGAGTTGCACGCTTACGACCCCACCAACCTGGCCCATGAGTTCTGGAACAGCGGCATGAACTCCAGCCGCGACGGCCTGCCCGGCGAGGTCAAGTTCGCGACGCCCACCGTGGCGAACGGCGAGGTGTTCGTCGGGCTGCCAGCCGGCCTGGCCATCTTCGGTGAGCTGGGCGGCGGCCCGCCGCCGCCACCGCCGCCGGGAGGCTTCCAGATCAACTCGGGCGGTCCGGCGGTCTCGCCGTTCGCGGCCGATGAAGACTTCACGGGCGGTTCGACCGCGGGCACCACGCATGCGATCGACACCAGCGCCGTGACCAATCCCGCTCCCCAGGCCGTCTACCAGACCAACCGCTTCGGCAACTTCACCTATGCCTTGGGCGGTCTGACCGCGGGCGCGAACTACACAGTGCGCCTGCACTTCGCCGAGGAATACTGGACGACGGCGGGCTCGCGCACCTTCAACGTCAGCATCAACGGAAACCAGGTCCTGACCAACTTCGACATCCTGGCCACCGCCGGGGCAGAGTACAAGGCGGTAGTGGAGCAGTTCACTGAGGCGGCGGACAGCTCCGGAAGGATGACGATCCAGTTCACCACCGTCAAGGACAACGCCCAGGTCAACGGCATCGAGGTCCTGTCGGGTACTACGCCGCCGCCGCCACCCCCGGCGCCCACCGGCCTCGTCGCGACCGCCGGCAACGGCTCGGTGGCGCTGACCTGGACCGCCAGCGCAGGTGCCACCAGCTACAGCATCTACCGCGGCACCGCGTCAGGCGCCGAAGGCACCACGCCGGTCGGCACGGCCACGTCGAACAGCTTCACCGACACCGGCCTGACCAACGGGACCACGTACTACTACAAAGTCACCGCGAGCAACAGCGCAGGCACGTCGGCGCAGTCCAGCGAGGTGCACGCGACGCCGACGACCACGACGCCGCCGCCGACGGGCGTGCAGATCAACGCTGGCGGTCCGGCGGTCTCGCCGTTCGCGGCCGACACCGACTTCACCGGCGGTGCGACCGCGGCCGTCACGAACGCGATCAACACCAGCGGCGTGACCAACCCCGCGCCCCAGGCCGTCTACCAGAGCAACCGCTACGGCAACTTCACCTACACCGTCCCCGGCCTGACCGCGGGCGCGAACTACACGGTGCGCCTGCACTTCGCGGAGGAATACTGGACGACCGCTGGCTCACGCATCTTCAACGTCACGATCAACGGCAAGCAGGTGCTGACCAACTTCGACATCCTGGCCACCGCCGGGGCGGAGTACAAGGCGGTGGTCGAGCAGTTCACCGCGGCGGCCGACAGCACCGGGAAGATGACGATCCAGTTCACCACCGTCAAGGACAACGCCCAGGTCAACGGCATCGAGATCCTGTCGTGAGGAAACGAGGAGAGCCAGCCCATCCATCTTGAACGGTGTCACCAATCGGGCAGCCGGCGAGCGACGCACTGGCGTCGCTCGCCGGCTGCCCGACCAACCTCAATGGGCCTGGTGCGCATGAAACGACTGGCGCTTCTCTGTCTTTCCGGTTGCGTGACCGCGGGAATCGTCGCCTGCTCTGGAACGAGTACCGTTGCATCTTCGCCCGACCCGTCGGCAAAAGTGACGGTTACCCCGAATTCTGGCTCTTCAGGGGTACCATCTCCCACCACCGCACCATCCGGAAAGAGTGCGGCAGCAGTGGCGACGAATTATTACCGGGCAATTGTCGCCCAGAACTATCGACTGGCTTTTACCTATCTCGCTGCCAATGCGACCGGCCAGGATGGCCGGAGACTGACGTTGCCAGCGTTCCTCCAGCTCGCACGCATGTTTGATGGTGAGGAGGGACCGGTGACCAATTTTTCCGCGGGGGCCTTTCAGTCCATGGTCGTAATGACCATCAATCGCAAGAAAGGCGGGCTGTATCACGCGCATCTTCAGATGGCGCGGAACGGAGACAGCTGGACCATCATTTCCATTGATAGGATCTGAGAAAATTTCTCACGCTGGGCTGCTGATCCTAACCTGGCGGTCCGGCTTCGGTGAGTCCATGGGCTCGGGAATCGAGTTCGGGGACGACATGCAAGCGGCCCTTCGCGGTCACTTGGGGGACTGGCCCGACTGGTACGCCGCGTACATGGTGGCGGAGCAGGCCGGGACGGAACTGCCGACGTGAGCGACTACGACGTGATCGTCATCGGCGGGTGCGTGCCGGGCTGGTCCGGGCATTCTTCGCCGACCCGCACCTGCGCTACATCACCGCATAACAGGAATCGGTCGGCCTACTTACGCACTCCTTAGTAATTACTGGCAGATCGTATGCCGGTCGCGCCGGTTGACCGGCCTACGGGGGGGTGTCATCGGCGGCGGCTAGGAGCCGACGGGCCGAGGCTTCATCGGCGGGGGCAACCAGCACGCGAACACCCTGCAGTTGCAGCTGCGGCTCCTGCCCTCCGGCATCGTCTGCCGCCACGGCTGCTCTCAAGCCGTGACTGCGCAGCATGCCGACGATCAGTTCCGCCTCCGTGCGGCTTACAACGACCGCCACAGACACAGTCGCGCCGTCCACGATCTCAGCTCCTCTGCTCCTGTTACTGCCCCGTAGGGCGTTACTGACATCATGGTCGCGCTTTGGGCGGCCCGCGGCACCCATGGAGAACCTTGTCCGGGACCACGGCCGCCCCACCGGTGCCGCTAGTTCAGGACGAAGATGCTCGTGCCCGTAAGGACAGTCATCGATGGTTGGGGCCAACCCCGGGCTCAGCGGTTTTGGCTGGGGAAGAAGTTGGCGTTCTGGACGTAGGCCATGGCTTTGGTGAACGCTGGGTCGCTGAGGCGTTGTTCCATCTCCTGGGGGGTGAGGTCCTCGATGTGTGCCTGGATCCACCACAGGTTGCCCAGCGGGTCGCGGACGCGCCCGACACGGTCGCCGAAGAACAGGTGGGTGACCTCAGTCACGCTGGTGCCGCCGGCCGTGACGGCCCGGCGGTGGACGGCGTCGGCGTCGGCGACGTAGAGACGCAGGAAGCCGGGTGTCGGCGGCCAGCCTGGCCTGGTGTCGAACATCATCACGACCGAGTCGCCGATGCGTACCTCCGCGTGTTCGATGCGTCCGCCGGGCCCGGGGACGCGGGCGATCTCCTCGGCGTCGAATGCCTCGGTCACATAGTCGATGAGCTGGGCTGTGTCGCGGGAAATGAGCCATGGCGTGACGGTGGCATAGCCCTCGGGGACTGGATGAACTGGCTGGGCGGTCATGCGGCGTGCCTCCTGGGATGCGGTGCGGGCAGGTACCAGCGACGCTAGACCGCGTATAGGACAGTTCCTGTCCTATACGTGAGGCATGCTGGTTCGGTGAGTGATACGCCATCGCGGCTGCTGGCTTTGCTGTCGTTGTTGCAGGCCCCGCGCGAGTGGCCGGGCAGCGAGCTCGCTAAGCGCCTGCACGTGAGCGGCCGGACGATCCGCCGCGATGTCGGGCGGCTGCGCGATCTCGGCTACCCGGTCGAAGCGACAATGGGCGCTGACGGCGGCTACCGCCTGGTGGCGGGCAGGCCATGCCTCCGCTGCTGCTCGATGACGAGGAGGCCGTAGCCATCACCGTCGGCGTGGCCACGGCTGCCCGGCATCCGGTACGGGGCATCGAGGAGGCGTCGCTGCGGGCCCTGGCCAAGCTAGAACAAGTGCTACCGTCCCGGCTGCGCTACCGGGTCAGCTCCCTGAACGCCGCCACAATCCCGCTGCCAGCTGGCGACGGACCCGGCGTGGACCCCGGCCACCTGACCACGCTGGCCTCAGCGATCGCCCGCCACGAACAGGTGCGCCTGGGCTACACCGCCAGCGACGGGACCGCCAGCACCCGCCTGGTGGAGCCGCACCGCCTCGTCCCGGCCGGACGGCGCTGGTACCTGCTCGGCTATGACAACGACCGCCAGGACTGGCGGATCTTCCGCATCGACCGGATCCGCCGCCTCCAGCCCACCGGAGTGCGGACCCCGCCACGAGAGCTGCCCGCGGCTGACGCCGTCACCTACGTCGCCAGCAAGCTCTACTCCCTCGCCCCGGCCTACCAGGCCATCGTCACGCTGCACGCGCCCGCCGCCGAGGTGGCCCGGCGGCTGGGAGACACCCCTGCTGAGCTCACCCCGATCGGCGAGCAGGCCTGTCGGCTACACAGCCACGCTGACACCCTCGAATGGCTCGCCTTCCGCCTGATCCGGCTTGACTGCGAGTTCGAGGTGCACCAGCCACCAGAACTCGCCCGGTACCTGCGCATCCTCGGCGCCCGCCTCACCCGCGCCGCGGGCACCGAACCGCAGCCGCCGGACTGAGCCAAAGCCACATCATCCACAGCGCCCGCCCGGCGCAGCAGCACGCCGCGCAGGCTGCAGCCGCCCGCCAGGCAGCTGAGCGCCTCTCCGCCAGCTCAGCCAGACGAAGGCAGGCGCGGCCGCGCTGGCCAGATCCGGCCGGCCGGAGCACACCTGCGCGGACCGGAGGCCAGGGGACATCGTCCGTCTCGGCTTCCCAGTGCCACTACGGCCTGCGCAGCCGCTCCCCGCTGATCCCAGCCCTACCGGACCGCACCAGCACGCTAGCCCCAGCCCCGACCCAGAGCGCGCCCAACCGGGGCCGGGCCGCGCCGGTGATGATGTGTGTGCTTACGGGTTGTGGAAGTAGTGGCCCTTGTCGAGGTCGTCGATGAGGCCGGGCTGGGTTGGGTGCCATCCCATTAGCTCGCGGGTCAGCGTGCTCGACGCCGGGGAGTCGGCCGCGAGGAAGCCGGCCAGCCACGCGAAGTGCTCGCCTGCGTCCTCGGGAGAGATAGCGGCCACGGGGATGCCGAGGTGGTGTCCGATCACTTCGGCGACGTCGCGGATCGGCACGCCCTCGTCGGCGACCGCGTGCAGCGTCGATCCGGCCGGGGCGTTCTCCAGCGCCAGGCGGAAGAGGTGCGCGGAATCGAGGCGGTGCACAGCGGGCCAGCGGTTGGACCCGTCGCCGATGTAGCCGGAGACGCCCTTGTCGCGGGCGATGCCAACCAGGGTTGCCATGAAGCCGTTATCTCCGTCGCCGTGATTCGTCGGTGGGAGCCGCACGACGGAGGAGCGGACGCCGCGGGAAGCGAGGGAGAGCACCAGCTCGGCAGTGGCCAGCCGAGTCAGCGGACCGGCGCCCATAGCGGCTATCGCCGGGCCGGGACCATGCCCGTCGCGTTCGGTCGCCACCCGCCCTGGTGTGAGCCCGAGGGTCCCGGAGGCGATGACGAACGGCCGGCCAGAACCCGCGAGCGCGTCGCCGAAGGTCTCGACAGCGCGGCGGTCCGCGTCGGCGGCGCCCTGGAAGTCCCCTGTGAAGGCGAGGTCGTGCTTGAACGCGAGGTGGACCACGCCGTCGGAGGCGGCCGCTGCATCCCGTAGGCTGCCGAGATCATCAACGGTGCCCCGGTGCACCTGGGCCCCGGCCGCGGTGAGAGCGGCGGCCGAGGCGTCCGAACGGGCGAGCCCGGTGACCTGATGGCCCGCGCCGGTGAGCTCGGGGACGACGGCGGAGCCGATCCAGCCGGACGCACCGGTAACGAATACACGCATGAGAAACCTCCAGGTAATCGACTGTCCTCGGAACAGGGTGTGCGCTGGGCAGTCGATGTCAGTTGCTGTCATCACCATAGCACCTGATGTCAGCCGCTGCCGTCGGATAGGATCAGGGGCATGAGCCGGTGGGAGCCAGACGCGCGCGGCCGGCTCGAGCGGGCGGCACTGGAGCTCTACGGCGAGCGCGGGTTCGAGCAGACCACGGTGGCGGAGATCGCCGCGCGCGCCGGATTGACGGAGCGGACGTTCTTCCGGCACTTCGCCGACAAGCGCGAGGTCCTGTTCGCGGGCGCGGGCACACTCCAGGACCTCCTCGTGAGCACCCTCGCCAGCACGCCTGATTCCGCAGCGCCGATCGACGCGGTCGCCGCGGCCCTCGAGGCCGCCGGCGCCCTGCTCCAGGAGCGCCGCGACTATGCCCGGCAGCGCCAGGCCGTCATCGCTGCGAACGTAGATCTGCAAGAGCGCGAGCTGATCAAGCTCGCCTCACTCGCCTCGGCGCTCGCCGGGACGTTGCGCCAGCGCGGCGTCAGGGACCCAGCCGCGAGCCTGGCTGCCGAAGCAGGGATCGCTGTCTTCAGGATCGCGTTCGAACTCTGGGTCAGCGAAGCCAGCCAGGCAGACTTGCCGCAACTCATCCGGGAGTCGTTCGACGAGCTCAAAGCCGTGACCGCGGGCAAATAATCACCGGCGCAAAATTGATGGCAAATGATCTTGAGGCCGGTTCCCGCTCCGGGAACCGGCCTCTGACCTGCCTAAACTGGTGGGCGATACTGGGATTGAACCAGTGACCTCTTCGGTGTCAAGGTGTCGGCCTGCCCGCCCAGGTAGCGCTATCCGTGCCGCGACCTGCGGTGCAGTCCGGATGTTCCCCTACCGATTCCCCCGCATTCCCCCCGGTTGTCCTGGCCGCCCTAGGGCCAGCGTAGGGCCAGCCCTAGGGCCACGAAAACCGCGTCTGACCTGCCGTTTCTTGGTCCTCTCCCGTCCTCCTCGTAGCTGCCATCCCTGTCGCGGCGCTCGGGGATGTCGTGGCGAACGCCGCGCCGGCGCAGCATGGCCCGGGTGGAATCATGCGCGTAGCCGCGGTCGGCCAGCAGCAGGCCCGGGCGCCGCGCGCCGCTCTGGGACAAACCTCCCGCCCGGATGCGAAATCATTGTGCTGGAGGAGGTCTGACACATGACCGAAGAAGCAGCGGATGGGCAGCGGGTCCTTGAGGACTTGCAGGGCTTGGTGGCACGTCTGGCCGGCCGCCTGCCGGACGTCCTGGTGACGCAGATCCGCGACTGGCTCGGCGCCGAGGACGTGATCGGCCTGGCCGAGGTCCTGGTCGGCGCGGCGATCGCGAAGGGTGTGAGCATGACGTCTGCCGACGCACGGCTGCTGGCATCCCTTCCCACCGCGGCGGAGCACAGCCCGGGCCTGCCGCCGGAGCTGACGGTCACCGACGAAGTGCCCGCTGTCGGCCACCGTTTCGAGGCCGGTCCGCCAGCGATTCGAACCGCGGGACGGTTCACGGACCCGGCGGACCACGCAGCCCTCAGTGCGCTGTATCGGGACCCGCACGCGGTCTCGGTGCGGCGCGCTGTGCGCACGGCCGGCGGTGAGCCGGACCGCCGCGTCTATCTCTTCGAAGCTGATCCCGGCGTTCGGGTGTGGCGGCACGTGGCCGCGGCCCAGGAGATGCTCAGAACCTTCGGGCAGGAGGCGCCTCAGGTCGAGGCGTACTGGACCGGCGATCCGCTGTCGCCCTATCAGCAAGCTGTGCTGGACGCGTCGACAGTGCTGTGGGCCCGGCCGCCGCTTCCCCGTCGCGGGGCGACGATGTTCGGCAACGCGCTCGACCCGAACCGCGCCAAGCACGTCGCCGAGTGGCACCGGTGGAGCGAAGAGGTCTGGAATACGCTGACCGGCCTGCACCGTCTGGTGCAGCGACTGGTCCCGCGGCTGCCCGCCGAGCGGCTTTTCGCTCTTCGCAGGATGCTGGGGCTCGCCGAGCTGGGGAGATTGGCTCCGGCGCTGGCTTCGGCCGCGGCCGAAGCCGGTATGCCGCTGACCACCCGGGAGTCCGCTCTGCTGCGGGCGATCCCCGAGCAGATCCGGGCCTCCGGCGTCGATCTCTCAGCCCTTGACCGTGTGCCGGCGGCTGAGGACGCCGACGCGCTCGCCGCGTCCGAGGCCCGAGCGTCGGCCGGACACCGGTTCGCGGCCGCGCCACCCGGCGGCTGGGACGCCGCGATGGCGGCCGCCTCGGACTCGGCAGTTCTGATGCTCGCGTCCCAGCCGGGCGTGGCGGAGGTGTGGCGGGCCTGGTCCGCGAGCGAGGACGGCGCCGCCGGCGAAGCGGGCGTGCCCGTCTTCCTCGTCGCGGTCGACCCCGGACTCGCGGCCTGGGATGTAGCGTTCGACGGGCACCTGGCCTTGTCCACGTCCGGGCGAACCGTCGTCGTCGAGTCGTTCTGGATCGGGGACGTGCTGCTGCCCTACCAGGCGTCAGCCCTCGAAGTCGCCGACCCGCTGTGGATCGACATGGTCGAGGAATCACCGTTCACCGGAGGCGTCCGTGCCGCGACCGTCCACGATCTCGTGGACGCCGGAGGCCAGCCGCGCTTCGGCGCGGATCACCAGCGCCTGCCGGACCCGGCCGAGTGCGACCGGCTCGCGGCCCGCATGCAGGTCGGCGACATCGTGGTCGGCACCGACGCGCTCGCCGTCGACGCGGTCGATCCGGGGCGGGGACGCATCGTGCCGCTGTCGTACCGCACCGACGGCCAGTGGATCTGGCGGATGGCATCCGCGTACTACCTGGCCGAATACCAGCTCGCCCCGGAGCCGGGGCTGCTGGAACATCTGCGGTCGATGGAGCGAGGGGCTGACCTCTCGCGGGCGTAGGAATGGCGATGTCCCTGACTCCGGTCGCCCGATAACCTGGGTTCCGCAGATGACGGTCCGCCTAGTGACCGAAAAATAGGCGTTGAAGTGCGGGAACGCGAAAGAGCCCAGTGACGGGGCGTGTCACTAGGCTCTGGCGTTCGCGCAGGTCAGGAGGCCGGGGGTGCGGGGTC
>DASWFT010000375.1:0-4250 GCA_036394075.1 Streptosporangiaceae bacterium | reverse complement strand
CAATGCCCGAGACCGCCCGCCGAGTTGGCTACTATGCCAGCGCCAAGGCACCACCGCGCCAGAGGTTGTGCGGCCGGCTATGGCGGTTGCCGTTGGCGTCGAGGATCAGCATGCTTGCCGCCCAGATGAGCCCATCCACCGTGAACGGGACGAGCCGAGCGGTCAGGCCCGACTCCCCGTGCGAGCGAACCAGCTCGTAGGCGTGGCGGTAGGAGATCACCGCAGCGACCGCGGCAACAGCGAGAGCTGTCGTGACCCTGATGAGCTTGTCCGTCATTGAGACAACTCCTCCCGCCACCCCGCCACGAACGGGTCATCGTCGCCATATCCAGCGAGCAGGCGTTGAGCGAGTACCAAGGCCGTGATGGCCTCGTTGCGGGTCAGGAGCCTGGGCCAGCCAGTCACGCGCCACAGGGTGTCCAGGCGGACGGCTGCTTCGACAGCCGCGCCGTTGATCTCCAGTGTCATGGAGTCTTCGTTGATCTTGATTGACATGGGGTAACCCCTCCCGCCCAGGGGAGCCACGGGAGCCAATCAGGGGAGCCAATGCCTTCAGACTCCCCCGGACTCGCCGCGACCACCCTGGGGCGTTAGTGCTGGTGAGGGGCTCCCCGTCCGACTCCGTCGGACCTGCTCAGACCTGCTATTCGTGCCTGGGGGTCAAGGGGTCGCGGGTTCAAATCCCGCCGTCCCGACGCAGGTCAGAAGGCTGATCCGAGTTTAGGATCGGCCTTCTGTGCATCTGGGGACCAAGATCGAAGATCATTGCTGCGTCTTGGGCGCACCTTGACCGTGGGTCAACGACGGTGGGGTCACATGCCTCGATGTCTCCGTTCCGGCACTAGCCGCACAACGTCCGCACGCAGTTAGATGCCAGCATGGACCTGACAAGGAGCTTCAGCCCGGACCAGTTCAACCGGGCCCTGGAGTCTTGGCAGTGGCTCGGGGTCGATGACAAGAGCCCCATCTTCACATCGCCGTTCGGTGACGTGTTCTTCCGATCACACGACGGCTTCTGGCTGCTTGACACGCTCGAAGCCACACTTACCCGGCCGTGGGCGAGTGCCGACGAACTGAGGGCAGTGCTCGGCACCACAGACGGCAAGACCAATTCCTTCTCGCAGGCCTAGCGGCGAGTGCAGAACGCCAGGGCATCATCCCTGCCGCCGCACAGGTATACGGGTTCAAGATCGCGCCCGTCCTCGGAGGCGAGATCGGCATCGGCAACGTCGAAGCAATCGACTTCGTAGTCAGCCTCAACATCCTCGGCCAGCTGCACGAGCAAGTCCGGAATCTGCCGCCAGGCACCCGCATCGGGTGCATCTTTTTAAAGGGCGTGACCTTGCGCTGATACCAGCCTGGACCTGTCGAATATGGGAGTGTCCGCGTGTTTCCGGAGATCCCGGGCGTCACCGAAGGTGATCTTTGCTGGTCACTGGTGGTGGAGGGGCTTGCCGGAGGGCGGGTCCGGGACGGTGCAGCGTTGGCGGGTCCGCCGGTCCCGGGACCGGTTTTGGGATCGTGGGGCGGAATTGACTCCCGGCAGGCAACGGAGGCCCGGCGGTGGCGTTTTCAGTGACGGTGACGGAGATCCGGGAGGACGGGAGCGAGGTCCCGGTGGACGGTGAGCTGGCCGCGGCACTGGCCGGCCCCGTCGGGCAGTTCTCCTCGATGCTCGCCTGGACGGCACGGGAGGCCGCCGCCCTGGATCACGGGGAGCGGGAGGCGGTGATCGCGGAGCCGGGCCGGGAACTGCAGCGGCGGCTGCTGGAGGCCGCCTTCGCGATCGACAGCGCGCGGGAGGAGCGGACGCGGCCGCTCGTCAGCGCGGCGGGGATCCGGCACGGCAGCGTGGAAACAGGTCATGACCGGGGCGTGCTGAGCATCTTCGGGCCGGTCCGGGCGACCCGGCTGGCCTACCGCAACCGGCGTGAGACGAACCTCTGCCCGGCGGACGCCCGGTGGGTGCTGCCCGATGATCCCTATTCGCTGGGGATGAGGGCCCTGGCGGCGTATCACCTGGCCGGAGGCGGGTTCGGCCAGGCCCAGGAAGTGATCGAGGCCCGGACCGGGGTGCGGATCGGCCGCGCCCAGCTCACCGGCCTGGCAGAAGACCTCGCCGCCTGGACAGGTGACTTCTACGATCAGCGGGCCCGCGGCGCCGAAGCCGGCCTGCCGGCCAGCGACGTGCTGATGATGCAGGCCGGCGGCAAGGGCATCGCGCTGCGCCCCGGGCACCGCGGCTCTCCCGGCAAGGCAGCTGATGCCGCCCATCCGGGGATCAAGAAGATGGCCGGGATCGTCGCGGTCGCCGGCTTCACCCCCGCCGTCCGGGAACCGGAGGACATCGCCGCCCCGCCGGCCCGCCGCAAGGCGCACCCTGGCCCGGTCGCGCGCGATAAGCAGGTATCGGCTTCGATCACCGCCGGCATCCCCGCGATGATCGCGGCGGCGTCCGGCGAGGCCGGCCGCCGTGACCCGCTCCGGGTCCGCCAGCGGGTGTTCCTCGTAGACGGGAACAAGCAGCAGATCACCGCGATCGAGGCCTGCGCCGCGGACCGCGGCCTGAAGGTGCCGGTGCTGATCGACTTCATCCACGTCAGCGGCTACCTCGGCAAGGCCGCCACCGCCCTGCACCCCGGCGACCCCGCCGCCGCCGGCCAGTGGGCCGGCGGGCAGCGGCTGCGCGTCCTGCACGGCCGCGCCAAAGCCGTCGCCGCCACCCTCGCGTCCGTCGCCGCGAAGGCCCGCGCACATCCCCGCACCCGCCACCTCGACCTCACCGGCATGGACAAGGCCGTCACCTACCTCACCAGCAACCACACGCACATGCGCTACGGCAAGGCACTCGCTAACGGCTGGCCCATCGCCACCGGCATGATCGAGGGAGCATGCCGCTTCGTCATCGAAGACAGATTCGGGATCACCGGCGCGAGATGGTCCCCCGACGGTGCCGAAGTCATCCTGAAACTCCGGGCCATCGTCGTCAACGGCGACCTCGACGACTACATGAACTACTACAAAACCCGCTACCGCAACCAAATCCACCTCAGCCGCTACGACCCGGCCAGCATCGGCGACCTCGGTCTCACCGCATGACCGAAACACCCCGAAAAGACACACCCCTCAGAAAGACGCACCCCATCCGGTACCGGATCCGCCAGTCTAGGGACCGCTGGCGCGATGGGACGCTGTACGACTACCAGAATCAGCTTCTCCCTGAGCCCGGCACGATAAGGAAAACCCGGGCTGGAACCGCCATTGCCATTGGCGGCGTCGTCGTGGCCATCGCCATGCTGTGGACCTCCCCGCTCACCGACGCGGCCAGCGTGATTGCGGGGGTGCTAAGCGGCGTCCCTGCAAGGCGCAACTGGCTCCGGATTGTTCTGGAGGACAGGCGGCACGCGGCGGACACGGCAGAGGCCGCACAGCGGAAGGCGGAGATCGAGGCGGAATTCGCGCGATGGGCCGACAGGCTGAAGGACCGTCCGAGCGACGCGGAGATGGAGGCCTGGCTGGACCGCGACCGGACCGTGCTGCTTGCGCGGGCGATGGATCACTACAAGCTGGCGCGCAGACAGGTCATCACGTACGCGTTCCTCGAAGAACCAGGCAGCAGGGCCAAGCACGCACGGCTCCGCAACGGCCCGATGAGGTACTCCAGGTACAAGCTCATCGTGTTCGTGCTGACCTCGGACGGAGTGCGCCAGATGTCAGCCGATCTCGGCTTCGTCGCAGTGACCCTCCGTTTGGGTAACCGGATCAGCTATCGCTATGACGCCGTCGCCTCCGCTCACGTTTCGCTGACGCGAAGTGGCCCGCCCAAGCCTCGTATCCAGCAGAAGTTCACGCTCACGCTGGTGAACGGCGACCCGATCAGCGTTATCATCACGGACCTCGACCCGGAGGACATCCAGCAGGGAGAGGACGAATATTCGCTCTCCGAGGCCACGCTCGACGCGGCGAGCGTGGCCAACACCCTGCATGTCCTGGAAGGCATCGCTGCCGAAGGCAAGGGCTGGTTCCGGGAACGGAACACGGGCCAAGGATTCGTCAACTGAAGCGCTTGTACCGGTCACGCCGCCAGAGCCAGCATGCCCGGGCTGGCTGCCTGGGTTGGCGCGCTCAACTCGCCTGGCGCGGCGGAACCGGTGCTGAATCCGTGCTGACGACCCGTCCGCCCATCAGGTCATCTACCTGCGGAAACTGCCCGCCGGTCCAAGATCACACAGATCTACGAGGGCACCAAC
>DASWFT010000374.1:0-3008 GCA_036394075.1 Streptosporangiaceae bacterium | reverse complement strand
GCGGCGACCGAGGCCAGGTTCAGCGCCCGGGCCCGCAGCGCGCGGCGGCCGTGCACGGCCAGCGCGATGCCCAGGCAGGCGAACACCAGCGCGGCGGCGTCGGGGATGGCGGCTTCCAGGGCGGCGGCCACCGGGAGGTGTCGGACCGCGTCGACCATCCGGTACTGGGCGGTGAAGCTCACCGTCGCGGCGGCCGCGGCCAGGACACACAGCCCGGCGGCTGCGTGGCGCAGCCACAGGCCCGACCGGTCCTTGGACCACCCGGGAGGGGCGGGCTGACTGCTGTGGCCGGGTGCCGGGGCGACCGGACGGGCCATGATCACCAGGAGGCCGGACGTCGGGAGGTGGCCAGTCATGTCCTGGCTCGTTCCGGCGCCAGGGAGGGAAACGGCTGGGATCGCTACAGTCATGTCAGATCGCTTTCGGGGAATCGGGGTCCTGGTCTTTGCCGCGGCCGGCTTCGGGGTTGCGGACGCCGACTCCGAGCAGCCGGCGGATTACCGCTTCGGTGCCGGTGCGGGGGATGCCGGTGAGGTTCTTGGCGCGGTCGTCGCTGCGGATCCCGGCGACGAGTACGGCAAAGATGCCGATTGCCGATCCGGAAAGGAAAGCAGCGATAGCGACAAGCGCGATGGTGAATGTCATTGCGTCACGCGCCTGCTGCTTTGCCAGGGACTCGTCAAAGTCGGTGTGACTGTGCGTGATCGGATGGCCTGGTGGTTTCGCGGTGCCGGGCCGGTCTGCGGCGGGTTGCCCGGTGCCGGGGGCCGTGACGGTGCGTGAGCGCTCGCGGTGGCGGGCGGGCGGAATCGCCCGCGACACGGGATCTTGTCCGGCCGGATGTGCTTGATCTGGGGCACGGCCCCTGCTGATCATCTGGGTGTCGAAATCCGGATGATCCTCAGAAGGGCCGTGCCCGTGTATGCATCATCGCTGATGGAGGTGGTCCGCTGCCATCTGGGGGCGGCGGGCGCGCCGCCGGAGCCGGCGCCGCTTCGCGAGGTGCTGGCGGCCCGGCTGACCGACCCGCGCAAGCCGCGGGGGATCCGGCACTCGCTGGGCTCGCTGGTGTCGGTGCTGGTGGCGGGGGTGGCGTGCGGGTACTCCAGCCCGCTGGCGATCGCCGGGGCGGCGGCGGGCTGGGACCAGGACGTGCTGGCCGCGCACGGGACCCGCCGCAACCCGCGGACCGGCGCTCATGAGCCGCCGTCCGCGTCCACGCTGGGCCGGCTGCCGGCCCTGCTGGACGCCGATCAGCTGGAGGCCGGCCTGACAGCGTGGCTGGCGCCGGCGGCGCTGGACCCGCGGCTTGCGGCCCGGATCGCCGCCCGCGCGGCGGGCAAGGCAGCCGGCAGCGGGAAGAAGAAGCGGCGCCGCAAGCCGCCAGCCGGCGAGGCGCTGCGCGAGACCAGGGCCGATGGCCTGGTCCGGGCGGCTCCCGGCCACCCGTGGCTGGATCCGGCCGTCACCGGCGACCCCGCTCACCGCCCGGCCCGGCCCGCGGTGGGCGTGGACGGCAAGGAACGCAAGCTCGCCAAGGCCGGCGGGAAGAAGAAGGTGCACCTGCTGGGCGCCATCACCCATGTGACCGGGCTGGTGATCGGCCAGGACAGGGTCGCCAAGGCCGGCAAGGCCAACGAGATCACCCATTTCAGGCCGCTGCTGGAGCCGCTGCCCCTGGCCGGTGTCGTCATCACGGCCGACGCGATGCAGACCCAGCGCGAGCATGCCCGCTGGCTGACCGAAGACAAGGACGCGTTCTACCTGGTGCCGGTGCCGGGCAACCAGCCCGGCCTGTACGCGCAGCTGGACGCCTTGCCGTGGGAAGACACCCCGGTAGCCGCCGCCACCATGGAGGTCAACCGCGGCCGGATCGAGACCCGCACCATCCGGGTCCTGCCCGCCCCGGAAGGAACGGGCTTCCCGTACGCCCGCCAGGCCATCTTGATCGAGCGGCATGTCACCATCAAGAAGAACGGCCGCTGGGTCATGCGTAACTGCGAGGCCGTCCTGTACGTCACCAGCCTGGACCCCGGCCAGGCCAGCCCTGCCGACCTGCTCGCCTACGTCCGCGGCCACTGGAAAGTGGAGCACCTGCACTGGCTGCGCGACGTGATCTGGCACGAGGACAAATCCACCCTCCGCACCGGCAGCGCCCCCCAGGTGATGTCCGCCCTCACCAACCTGGTCATCACCCTCTTCCGGCTACAAGGAGTAACCAAGATCACCGCCGAGACGCGCCGCAATGCCCAGAACCCACGCCGGCCGCTCCAGCTACTAGCCCTCCGGCCAGGCTAAACACGCCCCACGACTTTGACGAATCCCTGGCTGCTTTGCCGGTCGGCCAGAATGACTGCGGCCAGGTCTGATAGCTTTGGGCTTGAGTGATGCTTTCCGGTTCTGGTATATGCCACCGGGCCACTCCCTTTAGATGCGGGAACCGTACGGCAACGACGGTAGGTGGCCTTAAGGGAGCAACCAATAGTGCCGTTATATGGCACGGTGCTATATAGCAAGACTCGATAATATGGTGCTATGAGCGCGATCAGCTGATCGGGCGGACGGAAGGGGGCATTACCTCGGAAAATTACAAGGTGCTATATGGTGATGCGATAATGGCCGCGGCGAAAGCGGCAAGAAGAAATTTTCTCCGAGCAGCCCGTGGGGGCAGCGGAACTGCCGGGCTGAGCCCGAGCCTGCCGGGGCCCAGCAGGAGGCCGAGGTAGCGTCGATGCGCGGGAGCATTGCCAGCTCGGCTCCTCAAGCGTCCTGTCTCGTTCGACATGAGGCACGGCGAGCGCCACTACCTGCGGTGCCTCAAGTTCGTGAGACGGTCGGCGCCGTCGGTCGTCTCGACGATCATGAGGCAAGTCCGCAAGTCGTTCGTGCCGTCCCACCAGGTCAGTGGTGCGGGTGCCTCATCTCGGTGAGACAGTGCGATGGATGCCTCGCCTTCACGGGACGTGCCTCGGTTTGGATGAGACAGGACACCAAGTCGCTGGAGCGCC
>DASWFT010000373.1:0-3745 GCA_036394075.1 Streptosporangiaceae bacterium | reverse complement strand
GCACTCACGATGGTCACAAGACGGAGCCGGTAAGTCGCTATCCGAAACAGCCAGAAATTATGCCGACATCCTTGCCTGGAAATCCGGGCGGTGAACGCGTTCTAGTGATCCGGTCGGCATAACCGGCGGATCGGCATAATCCACGTTATGAAGATGTCTTCATAACGTGGATCACGGCATGGTGTTCATGTCCCAGACGTTCCGGAACGCCTGCCGGGCGATGGGGGTCAATGTTCAGCCCTCCCACAAGGGGTCGCCCTGGGAGAAGGGCACGGCCGGGACGGGTTTTTCCGCCGTCGGGTCGCTGTTTGCCCAGTACGTCGCCGGTTACGCCGGCAGCAGTGTCGAGAATCGCGGCAAGGACGCCGGGCAGGGCGCGGTCTGGCCGATGGCCGAGCTCCAGGAACTCCTGGATGAGTGGATCGTCGCGGTCTTTTCCGACCGTCTGAAGATCGACTTGTGCTGTGACCTGGTGTTTCACGTCGCGTACATGTCAGTCACGTACGCGTGTGCGCGAAAACCTTGTCATAGGTCTCGGGCCGGCTCTCACGGGGTGCGCAAAATGACGGGCATCTCGGCTGCTGGTTGGACCGGCGGATTGTGCAGCCTCGGATCAGTCAGCTCAGGGCGAGCGAGCAACTCCTCGGGGATCCAGGTGGCTGGCTGCCTGCGCCGGAACGGAGTCCATGTCCGGGGAAGGGCGTGCTTGAGCTGGTCACGATCGAGCGGATCGTCGCCCCAGCTGTGGAACAGGCCGTTCGCGGTGGACTCCGCGCCCTTTGCGGGCAGATGCGGCGCAACCAAGCCGGCGTACATCGGTGAATACCAGCTCCACCACACAGGGTAGGGGGGAAGCCCTTGCCACTGGCCCCGCGGCGCAACGAACGTGGTCCGTTCGGCGGCGGGCCCGTATCCGAGGCCGCGCCCGGTCCAGTCGAGGTTGCGCACCACCTCGGCCGAGGCGAAGAAACTCCCGGACTCGACAGCAAAGCCGGCAAGGAGCCGCTTCAGCGCGCCGCGCCAGCGACGATCACGCAGCGCGGAGCGGTCCATGTTGAGTCCGCAGGCACTGACCGGCCCGCTGTAGGCCGTTGTTTGGCCCGCGGCAAGGGAACCCCCGAAACACGGCGGCTGGCCGGTAAAGAACAGCAGCGAGGTCTCCGCCTTCTGTGCCTGGATAAAGGCTTGATCGCCGTCAGCTTCGAGTTTGCGCTGGAAGGGCTCGAACGAACCGAAACGGCGGGGCAGCGCCTCGGGCAGGTAACGACGGCTCAGGGCCAGGTACCTGGCCGCGATGTCCGCCGGCATATCCCGGTAGAGGGCGTACCAGTGGATCTGCACGATGTCGATCAGCGCAGCGCGGGCCGGGCGCACCGCCTTGCGGCTCGCTCCGCGTGCCCAGACCTCACCGGTCTGCTGATCCTGGACGGCTCCTTCGACAGCGCGGGCGAGGCGGCGCGCGAAGCGCACTGCATGCGGGACCGCGGCGGCCGCGCTTCCCTCGACCATGATCGTGTACATGTGCGTCGCGCCGAGGAGCACGGCCGTGATCTCCTCGGGCACGTCCTCTGGCTCCACCTGGAACGGGCCGTCGACCGTGAAGCAATACAACCGTTGCTTCCCGCGCACGGCGACC
Organism: Streptosporangiaceae bacterium; assembly: GCA_036394075.1. GTDB lineage: Bacteria > Actinomycetota > Actinomycetes > Streptosporangiales > Streptosporangiaceae > JAWWPY01. The sequence continues at coordinate 2,109 of DASWFT010000373.1, read as the reverse complement.
AGCCCGGAGTCACCGGGATCGTGCTCTCCGACGTCGAGTCCCTCGGCGTCGCGGATCACATCTGCTACCTCGCCCAGCGACAGCGACCGGGTACCGAATACCGCCAAGTCGTAGGACATGGCGTAAGCGTGCCAGGTCTTAAGCGGTGCCGCCCACACACGGTCTGAGCGACCTGGTCGGGGAGCAATTCAGGCATTCGGCACCGAGGCGTCGGTTAGCTGGGCTTCGAGCTGGGCGATGCGGCGGTCAGCGAAGCATGCGTTGGAGCGAGCGGCCTCCAGCCGCTCCCCGAGGGTCCGGTTGTCGGCGGTGAGCTGGCGGACGCGCTGCTTGAGCGTGCTGTTCTCGGTGGTGATCCGCTGGATGGCGTCTTGGGTGAGTTCGCGTTCGGCGTCGCGGAGCTGCCCGAGAAGCTGCCCGATCCGGGTGCGCTGGGCGCGGATCTCGGCGTGGGCGGCCTTGAGCGCGTCTTCGGCGTTGAGTGCCCGCTCCCGCCATGACGCCTCGGCCTGGGAGCCCTGTTCGGCCTGGTCACGCTGCCGCTGGGCCGCATGCGCTGTGCCGGCGGCCGCCATCAGCGCGCGGGCGCCGGGGTTTTCGTAGAGGAAGGTGCGGGAGACCGCTGCCCGCCGTGCGACCGACGGATAGGTGATGGGTGTCTTGCTGCGCCGCAGCCAGGCGATGGCGTCGCGGACCTGGTGCAGTTTCAGCTCGGTGGCGCGGCGGCGGGCGTCGACGGAGTGGGCCGCCGGGTCGTGCTCCAGGCGCTGAAATCGCCGGTCCCGCCTCCGCGCAAACCGCTCCCTGCCCGGAAGTCACGGCTCGACCCGTTCAAGGACGCGATCGAGGACATGCTGCTGGAGGAGCACGATGCTCCCCCGGGCAGCGGCAGACCGTGAAGACCATCATGGAAAGGCTGATCGCTGAGCACGGGATGACTGGCATCTCCTACCCGGTCGTCCGCGGCTACGTCGCCGGCCGGCGCGGCATCAGGCCGCGGCTGCCTGAACCAGCCAGGAGGAGCGCCGCCAGAGCCTGGTCGCCAGCACACCTCGCAGTCGGGCACGAGGACCTGCCGCGGCTGCGTGACCTGCTCGACGCTGGTCACGACATCGAAGACGACAACGGCGACGGATGGACCCTGCTCCGCCACGCCATCGACGCCGAGCACGACGGCCACCTCCAATCCGGCGGCCCCCTGCACGCCGACGTCACCGTGTTCCTGCTCGCCCGGGGAGCCGACCCGGCGCGCAAGGGACCCCGAGGCATGCCTGCCGTGACAGAGGCCGAGATACGCGGGCACTGGCTGGCCGCTGAGATCATGCGTGCCTGGATCGAACGAGAACGTCCATCCGGCACACGATGAGCGCCAGCCCGGTCACTTGCCCCAGCTTCGATGGCAATCCGCGACCTCAGCCCCGCCACTGAATCTGAGGCACCCCAGATCAGAGGCTCACCATGCCTCAGGTCAACTGGCACAGGACATTTGACCCACTTGGTTACTAGCGCGCTGGTGGTGGCGGGCTGCTGATCGATCCTCAGGGAGGACGTCGCCCGGCTGTCCCTGCTCGGCGGCACCGGCATTAACATGCGGGGCCGGTATGCCTTGGTCCTGCCAGCCGGGCCGGGGGCTGCGCGCTTGGGATATGGCGATATGAGCCGGCGTCCGGCCGGAGCGGGGTGGCTCCGGCCGGGCAGGGCGTGAGTGTGATCATCGCGGTCCCGCGTCGCGTCCGTAGTTGTGGGGTCGCGGTCGTCAGGCGGGCACGGTGCTGGTGAGGTCGGCGGGGTCGGGGCGTCCGGAGCGGTAGAGCAGGGCGGTGACCAGCGCGCCGACGGCGAAGAAGGCGGTGGCGGCCCAGTAGGCGGTGGCGTAGCCGTGGACGGCGGCGTGCTGCAGGAGTGCCGGGGTGATGGCGGCGTGGGGGCGCAGGAAGCTGGTGGTGGCGCTGGCGGCCAGGGTGCTGAGCAGGGCGATGCCGACGGCGCCGCCGACTTGCTGGGTGGTGTTGACCAGCGCGGATCCGACGCCGGTGTCCTGGCCGCGGAGCCGGGCGGTGCCCAGGCTGATGGCGGGGGCGAAGATCAGGCCGAGGCCCAGGCCGAGGA
>DASWFT010000372.1:0-34470 GCA_036394075.1 Streptosporangiaceae bacterium | reverse complement strand
AGCGTCCACTCATGGCAGCAGCACTGGCTGATGCCCCGGGTGCTGCGCGACGTTTCCGCGGTCGACACGAGCGTCCGGTTGCCGGGCGCGCCGGAGACCGGCGCGGCGACCCCGATCGCGGTGGCGCCCACCGGGTTCCAGGGCCTGGCCAGCCCGGAGGGTGAGCTGGCGACCGTCCGGGGCGCCGCGGCGGCGGGCGCGCTCATGGTCGTGTCCAGCCGCAGCAGCCGCCGGATCGAGGACATCGGCAAGGCCGCCGCCGACGCCGGCGGCGCCTGGTGGTTCCAGGTCTACGTGCTGCGCGACCGGAAGCTTACGGCGCGTATGGTCAGCCGCGCGGTCGCGGCGGGCGCCCGGGCCCTGGTGCTCACCGGGGACACCCCGGTCCTCGGCCGCAAGCGCCGCGACCGCGGCGAGGGCGTGATCCCGGAGGCCGACTTCGTCGTCAACACCGGGCCATTGGCAGACCTGGCCCAGGCCGAGCAGGCCGCCGACCTGACCTTCGCCGACATCGGCTGGCTGGCCCGGCTTGGGGGCGTTCCCGTGCTGGTCAAAGGGGTGCTGCGGGCCGACGACGCGCGGGCGTGCGTGGCCGCCGGCGCGGCCGGGGTGATCGTGTCCAACCACGGCGGGCGCCAGCTCGACCGGGCGGTGCCCGCCGCGCTCGCGCTGCCCGCGGTGGCCGCGGAACTCGGCCCGCCTCCCGGCGCCACCGGCCCCGGCCAGGTGTTCGCCGACGGCGGTCTGCGCACCGCCGAGGACGTGCTCACCGCGCTGGGCCTCGGCGCCCGGGCGGTCTTCCTCGGCCGCCCCGTGCTGTGGGCACTCGCGTGCGACGGCGCCGACGGCGTACGGGACCTGCTCACCGGGATGACCAGCGATCTGGCCCACGTGATGGCGCTCGCCGGGGCGCGCACGCTCGCCGACATCGAGGGGGTGACGGTGCCGACGGCAGCGCATAGTCTGGACGCGTGAGAGCGCTGCCCAAGAGCAGACGCGAAACCGCGCACCTGGTGACCGAGGCGGCCAAGCCGCGCTCGGAGGACATTGCCTACCGGGAGCGCCGCTACCTGATCATGATGGCCTTCAGGGTGGGCTGTTTCGGCCTGACCGTGGCCCTGTTCGCCGCGGGCGCAGGCTGGCCAGCGGCCATTCCCGCCGTCGGTGCCCTGGTGATTCCGTACTTCGCCGTGGTGTTCGCCAACGGCGGACGCGAGCCCACCAGCACCCGGGGTTTCCGGGCATACGAACCGAACCTGCCGCAGCGTTACTCGCCGACCGGGCATGATAGCCCGGGCAGCCCCCCCGGCCCAGGTCAGCCCGGTGCCAACGGCTCCGCTGGCTCCGGTCAAGAATGAAAGTCTAAGCAACCCTCAGTGACTGTTCCCGCTTGCTTCTCCGGAGGCGTTCACGCTGCGTAGAACGGCGCCCGCCGCGCATCCGCCTGCGGCTCGTTTGTATCCCGGGTTTGATGCATCGGAGTGGGTTTCGTAGTAACATTCAAACCGGTGCTCTGGTCCCCCGTCGGAGCACCTGACCGGCGTTCCGGGCCCCCGTCGGAACGCCGATGAATGCGACGCCGGGTGGTTTGCCCCCGTAGCCACCCGGCGTCGCCCTAATCTTCGATGGCCTCCGGCCAGCTTCGCTACGCGCTCGCAGTACCTTCCCGGGGGGGACCCCCCGGACCCCCCGAGGTCGCCCTAATCTTCGATGGCCTCCGGCCAGCTTCGCTACGCGCTCGCGGTGCTAGCCCGGGGGGACGACTCCCCGGACCCCCCCGGGGTCGCCCGAACTTCGCTGACCTTCCGTCAGCTTCGCCATGGCTCGCAGTACCTTCCCGGGGGATGCCCCCGGACCCTCCGAACTTCGCTGGGGGTGGCCCACCAGTTGGCGGCGCGCCTGTCGTAGTCGGCGGTCACTTGTGGGAACACCGTCGGGACAGTTTCGTAACTTTACGAGAGTTTTAGCTAACCATGGGGATAGTGGGAGGTAGCGACGGGTGGAGTGCGAAAGGGCTACTCGGTCTTACTGAAAGCGACGATCGCTATGGTCGTCATGACCAAGCCCATGGCCGCGACGAAACCCAGCGACAGCCACAGCGGGACGACCCAGCCACCCCAGGTGATGCCGGGCGAGAGCACGTGCTGTGCTATCGGGCTGAGGTTCAGATGGCTGAACACCGCATGGCGCATCGGGCCCACCACATAAGTCAGCGGGTCGATGCGGGTCAGCACGCTAAGCCAACCCGGCAGGCCGGTCAGCGGGTAAAGCGCGCCGGACAAGAAGAACAGCGGCATGACCAGCATCTGCGTCAATGCCATGAAGGCCTGAAACTGAGTGATCCGCGCGGCCATCATGACCCCGAACGCGGTGAGCGTGAAGGCCAGCAGCAGCAACTCCCCCACCAGGATGAGAAACAGCACCGGGTTGTAGGGCACGTCGGCCAGCCCGGCCAGAGCCAGCATCACGATGCCCTGGAAGGTCGCGATGGTCGCGCCGCCCAGGATCTTGCCGGTCACGATGGCCGACCGGCTGACCGGTGCGACCAGCATCTCGCGCAGGAACCCGAACTCCCGGTCCCACACGATGGAAGCGGCCGAGAAGATGGCGGTGAACAGTACGGACATCGCCAGGACGCCGGGGAAGATGAAGGCCTTGAAACTTACGCCGGGCGGCATGCTGCCCTTGGCCAGCGACGACAGCCCCGTGCCAAGGACAAGGAGGAACAGCAGGGGCTGGATGAGGGACGTGATGGCGCGCAGCTTGTCCCGGCGGAACCTGATGAGTTCCCGGCGCCACACGATGCTGACCGCGCGCAGATCAGAGCGCAGGCTGCGTTCGGGAACCGACACCCTGATCTGGCCAGCGAGGACGCCAGCTTCGGCCGAGGCAGTGGCTTCAGCCGTCTGTGTCTGAGTTGCCACGGTCAGTGCCTTCCTCGGAAGCGGGCGGCCATCTGGCGCATGGCATCGCTGCCCGACGCCTCGGCGTCCCGGATGGTGGTCCCGGTATAAGACATGAACACGTCGTCGAGGGACGGACGTGACACGCTGACCGTGCGGATCGGCACCGTCAGCCGCGCGAACAACTGGGGCACGAACTGCTCGCCAGAGGAGACCGAGAAGGTGACGGCGCCATCGTGCACCGCGGCCTCGATACCGAAGGCGCTGGCCAGTTCCTCGATGGCCGCCGCGTCGTTGTCGGTGTGAATCTGCACCCGGTCCTTGCCGACACTGGCCTTCAGCGCCTCGGGCGTGTCGATCGCCACGATCTGGCCGTGGTCGATGATCGCGATCCTGTCGCAGTGCTCGGCCTCGTCCATGTAGTGCGTGGTGAGGAAGATCGTGATGTCCTCACGGGTCTTCAGGTCGTTGATGTACTCCCAGATCGAGGAGCGCGTCTGCGGGTCCAGGCCGACCGTCGGCTCGTCGAGGAAGAGGACATGCGGGGCGTGCAGCAGGCCCCGCGCGATCTCCAGCCGGCGCTGCATGCCACCGGAGTACGTCATCACCAGGCTGTCGCGGCGGTCCCAGAGATCCACCATCTCAAGAACCTGCCGCATCCTCGGCGCCACCGCCGCGGCGGGCACGCCATACAACTCGGCGTGGAAACGGAGGTTCTGCGCACCGGTCAGGTAGTTGTCCAGCGTGGTGTCCTGGAAGACCAGGCCGATATTGCGCCGGACCGCGTCCCGCTCGGTCCTGACGTTGCGGCCAGCGACCCAGGCGTCCCCTGAGGTCGGCTTGGCCAGGGTGCACAAGATCTTGATCGTGGTCGACTTCCCGGCACCGTTGGGACCGAGGAAGCCGAACGTCTCCCCCGCCCGGACCTCGAAATCGATCCCGCGAACCGCCTCGATCTCGCCATAGCTCTTGGTCAGGCCCGAGACCTTGATGGTCGGCGGGATCTCGCTGCCGTTCCGGGGACGTGCGAGCGAGTCGGCCGGCCCCATTCCCGGCCGACTCGCCGCACCGTCCATGCCCGCGGCCCCCGCGCTGTCCCCCACGACCGCGCTGTCCCCGACATCTGCGTTGCCCCGGACGGCCGTGTCGCCCGCGCCCGCGTCTGGGCCGGTATGCGCTGCCACCGCTACCGCCTTCCTGTGCGACCAGTACAGAGCCTAATCCCGGCCCCCGTCAGGCTCGTGATCACGCGGCTCGCCTTTCGCCGCGTCGTCGTCGGCATCGTCGGCGGCCAGGATTCCGTACAGCCGCCGGCGGGTATCGGCCAGGACCTGGTGCGCCTGCTCGACTTGGGACGTGCTTCCCGCCTCGGCTACCTGGACGGCGGCCGCCAGCACCTGGTGGAGCAGCCTGCGCATTTTGATGGCCTCAGAGCCGACCGACCCGGCCACCACATCCCACGGCGCCCGGAGTTCCTCTTGATGGGCCGCCGCATATGCGCGTCCCTCGTCGGTGAGTGCGTAGGCCCTGCGGCCGCCCTCACCTGTCTCGGCCCGGATCAAGCCCTCGTCCTCCATCTGCTGGAGAGCCGGGTAGATGGATCCGGGGCTGGGGCGCCAGACGCCCCCGCTGCGCTCGCCGATCTCCTGGATGATCTGGTAGCCGTTCATCGGTTCCTCGGCGAGCAGCGAGATCGCCGCCGCCCGGACGTTGCCGCGCCGCACGCGCGGGCCGCGCACGGGCCTCGGTCCGCCGATCCATGGCCCGAACTCGCCGAACCCCCGCGCGAACCCAGGCCCGCCGGGGAATCCGGGCATCCCGGCAAACCGTGACCTGCCCCGGCCCCCGGGCCCTCGGCCATGGCCGCCGCGGCCGCCCCGATGGTGCCGCAAGTCTTCCTCTTCACCTGGCTGGTCCCAGGCATCTCCTGCATGCATGTGCTTCACACCCCGCGTGTCTCGTGGTTTGGAGTCCGGTAGTCCACGGAACCCCTATTACTTCTTCGTTAGCTCAACGATATATCGTTATGGATCGAATAGCAATAGGCATGCGAGTGGATGGCAGGACTCAAGAGCAGGCGCCACGCTCGGCGCCTGCTGGCACGGGATGGGCTAGCCGACCGGCAGGTCGTAGATGCGGCGGACGCTGGAGCCAAGCCGCGAGATATCGGCGCCGTAGACATGCAGGGAGATCGCCACGTCGTCACCGTGGTTGCGCACCCGGTGGATGTCGCCGGGGGGCGCGAAACCGCTCACCTCGCCGGTCTCGTTCGCGTTCCTGGCGACCTCCACCAGAACCGTGCCGTGGCGGCGCAGCGCGAAGATCTCCTCGTACTCGACGCCCTGCAGCACGCCGAACACGCACCAGGTGACGTGGTCGTGGATGGGCGTGACCTGGCCGGGCAGCCAGACCAGGGCCACGATCGAGAAGGATCCGTCGGCCTCCGCGTGCAGCAGGTAGGACTGGTAGCCGGCCGGATCGCCGCGGCGCTCTTCCGGCGAGAGGATCTGCGGCCCGGGCAACTGCCGACGCAATTCGACGGCGACCTGCCGGGCCGTCTGCTGCCAGTCGTCGTGCTCGCCGACGACCCGTCGGATGGCCGCGATCAGGCCTTCCGGACAGCGCCTGCCCCGGGTCGGCCTGGCGATCGATGGTGCGCCAGCCAGCGCCATATGCTCACCCCTTCGAGTCGCTCCGGACACTTCCACGGTAGGGATGACAGGCCGCTGAGCACCAATGCCAATGACCTTGGCCACGCATCAAGACGACGCATGGTTGCCCGGGCGCACGCCCGGCGGCGGATCGGCTCCGCCGGTCATGCCTCGCGGATCACGATGCCGCGCCCGGCGGCGAACCTGGCGAAGTCATCTGGCCCGACCAGGGCGTTGCGCTGGCTGACCCGGTAAATCCCGGAGGGATTGTGCAGCTTCAGCGCGCCGCCGGAGACGCCGGTCACAAGCACGAGATGCCCGCCGCGCTCCGGCGGGATGCGCCCGGGCCAGCGGATCCACGAGTGCACGGAGGCGATCACGAGTGAACCGGCGGCCGCGAGCGCGATCAGCGAGTCCATCGGCAGGTCCGCCGCCACCTCGGCAGCGATGCCGTATTCAGCGCTCACCCAGTCCGCGAAAGGCCGGTAGATCAGGCCGCGTACCCGCTCGCCGTCGGGCAGGTAGGCGCCGGCGGCGAGAGCGCGCTCAACCAGGCGCATGGTGGGCGGTACCGGCAGCCCGCGCCAAGCCATGATCATCTTCAGGCACGCCAGGCCGCACACCTTGTGCGACCAGAACTCGTACTCCTCGGACGTGCTCGCTCCCGAGGCCGCCCACCGCGGATCGTCAGCAGCGCGCCGGGAGCCGTCGATGAACTCGGCGGCCAGCTCCGGAGATTCCCATTGCGAGAAGTAAGGCACGTTCGCGGTCACGTTGCCCGAGTATCCCAGCCTGCCTGCGTCAACGGCTCGCGGAGCCGATGTAGCCGCTCAGCCCTGTCACGGCCGGGGCAGCCCACGCCGCGGCGATCCGGCGGCTACCGGCTGGGTATGATCCACGCGCGGCTTTCGTGCGACACGGTGCAACGACCATGGAGGTGCGGACGTGGACATCGGAATCGGTCTTCCGACCCAGATCCCGAACGTCGAGGGCAGGACCCTTCTCAACTGGGCGGTGCAGGCCGATCAGGCGGGCTTCAGCACACTCGGCACGGTGGGCAGGCTTGTCTATCCGAACTACGACGATCTGATCGCGCTCACGGCGGCGGCCGCCGTCACCGAGCGGATCCGGCTCACCACCTCGGTCTTGCTCGCGCCGCTGCACGCCAATACGGCATTGCTCGCCAAGCAAGCAGCCTCGCTCGACCGGCTGTCCGGCGGCCGCTTGGTACTCGGCGTGGGGGTCGGCGGCCGAGACGACGATTTCACTGCCAGCGGGCTGCCCACCGCAGGCCGGGGCCGGCGGCTCGCGGAGCAGATCGAGGAGCTCAAGCGGATCTGGGGCGGCGAGGAACGTGGCCTGGCCGGCCCGATCGGGCCGCCGCCGGTGCGTGAGGGCGGGCCCGAAGTGATCGTCGGTGCCATCACCCCGGCCGGCTTCCGCCGCGTGGCCGGCCTCGCCGACGGCTGGATCATGGGTGGCGGCACGCCTGAGATGTTCTCCCAACTGGGCAGCGCGATCGACGAGGTCTGGCAGGAGGCCGGCCGGCCTGGCAAGCCGCGCAAGCTTTCGCTGGCTTACTTCGCGCTCGGGCCGGACGCACAGGAAGACGCGGCCTCGAGCATCAAGTCCTACTACGCCTGGCTCGGACCCTATGCCGACCAGATCGCGGCGGGCGTCGCCGTAACCGCAGAGATGGTCAAGGGCTATGTCGCCGGCTTCGAGCACAGCGGCTGCGACGAGCTGATCTTCGCTCCCGGCTCGTCGCGGCTCGATCAGGTCGCGCTGCTCGCCGACGCCATAGCCTAGGTATCCCGGCTGCCGTACGCCCAGGCCCGGCGGTGCCTGTCGGCCACCCGAAACGGTCCACGATCAGCAGCCGCTCAGCCGCCGTCGCTGGCCGGGTCAGCCCACGCGGCGGCGAGCTCCCGCAATCGCGCCGCCGCCTCGGCCATGGGCCGGCCACGACCCACCGCCACACCCAACAGGTAGGCGGTCAACGGCGCGGCCGGCCTGGCCACGTTATGGGCGACATCCCGGGCCAGGTCGAGCACCGCCATGGTGTCGGCTGACGTTGGGTCGATGCCGAGTTCAGCGCAGGCCGCCTCGGTCCAGCGTTCGAGCGTGCTCACCGGCGCGTCTCCCGTTCCTGCTGCGTCTGCCGCGGCCCGACGTCACCCGGCCGGGTGTCGCCCAAGGGATACCACTGCGCCAGACGGCGGGCGCGGGTCAGATCATCTGCCGTGTCGCAATCGAGCCAGGGCGGCGGCTCGCCACGGGCCAGATCGTAGCGCCGCTGTGCTGGATCAAGCTGCGCCGGAGTGAGCAGGGCCGGATCAAGCGGTCCCAGCAGCCTGTGCAGAGAGTTGCCGGAATATGCCTGCATGGCGGTCCTGAGCACCGCAGTCCGCCAGCAGCCGGCCAGCCACTGCCGGCGCCCTCCGTCATCAACCATGATCACCCCGGACAGTGGCCCACCCGGGCCGGCCGGCGAGGCAAGCCGCGTCGGCCGGGCCGGTTCGACGGGCAGGGCGCCGAGCAAGATGCGCAGATGGCGGGCGCGAAGGAACGGCAGGTCGGCGGCGAGCACCGCTACTGTCGGTGCGCATACCTGGGCCAGGCCGCGCCGCAGCGCGGGGACGGGGCCCGATTCGGGTGGATCCTCGCGGACGAACGCTACCCGGTCCGCTAGCTCAGGCCGGGCAGGCCCGACCACCACGATGCGCTGGGCTCCGGCCGAGTCGGCGGCCGCCACCACGGACGCGAGCAGGGTCCGGGCACCCACAACCAGCCCCGGCTTGTCGGTCCCCCCGAGCCGGGAGGCGCGGCCGCCGGCCAGCACGACAGCATCGAATGCCACCGATGGCCCGTTCAGCCACCGATGGCGGACATGGGCCTAGCCGGCTGCAGGAACCCGGGGTCGTTGATGCCGTGCCCCGGCAGCTTGGCCGCGACCGCCTTCATCCAGATCCCCGCGAGCTCGTCGTCGCTGGCGCCCGATCGCATCGGATCGCGCAGGTTGCTCTCGTCGCGGGCGAAGAGGCAGTTACGAACCTGCCCGTCAGCGGTAAGCCGGACCCGGTCACACGTGCCGCAGAACGGGCGTGTCACCGAACCGATCACCCCAACCCGCGCGGGCCCCCCGTCGACCAGGAAGGCCTCGGCCGGCGCCGAGCCACGGGCGCCCGGGTCGTCCGGGGTCAGCAAGAACTCCGCGGACAGGGCGTCCAGGATCTCCGTCGCCGTCACCATGTCGGCGCGGCGCCAGCCGTGCTGAGCGTCGAGCGGCATCTGCTCGATGAACCGCAGCTGATAGCCGTGCTCCAGGCTGAACCGCAGCAGCGGGACCGTCTCGTCATCGTTGATCCCGCGCATGAGCACCGCGTTCAGCTTGACGGGAGCCAGGCCTGCGGACGCCGCGGCGGCCAGGCCTGCGAGCACGTCTTCCAGCCTGTCCCGCCTCGCCAGCTTGCGGAATGTCTCCGGCCTGAGCGTGTCCAGCGACACATTGATCCTGTCCAGTCCCGCGCTGTGCAGCGCCCGTGCTATCCGGGCGAGCCCGATGCCGTTGGTGGTCAGCGAGATCTCGGGCCTCGGCCGCAGCGTGGCGGTACGGGCGACGATGTCCGCAAGACCGCGGCGCAGCAGCGGCTCACCGCCGGTGTAGCGGATCTCGGTGATGCCCAGCCGCTGCACGCCGATCCGCGCCAGCCGCACCACCTCGTCATCGGTGAGCAGCGAGGGCTTCGGCAGCCATTCCAGGCCCTCAGGCGGCATGCAGTAGCTGCAGCGCAGGTTGCAGCGGTCGGTCAGGGATACCCGGAGGTCCGTTGCAACGCGCCCGTAGGAGTCAGCGAGCACGGACATCACCTCCCTGACGTGACGAGCCCATCGGTCCGCGATCTTACACAGCTTACGTGCAGGGGCAGTTTGTCCGTCGTGAGCCGAGCGGCGATGCATCCCGCCTCCCCCTGGCCGTGATCGAGGTGGCCGTCGTCACAGACAATGGGCTCATGGCCGTTGACACCGCTGTCTGGCTCCACCAGCTCACGGCCGCCGAGCGCGCGGAACTCGCGCGCGGCGGCGGCGAACTGCCGGATCCGCGCCCCGATGTGCTCATCGTGGGCGGGGGGATCGCGGGCGTCGCCACCGCTGCGGCCTGCCACGAGGCCGGGCTCGGCTCGGTGCTGCTCATCGAGGCCGGCCGTCTGGGCTCAGGCGCCACCGGCGGCGCCGCTGGCCTGCTGACCCCCGAGATTCATGAGTGGAGTGATCCCGCGCCGTTCGTGGACCTGGCGAGGGCCAGCCTGGCCCGGTGGGGTCAGCTGCAAGAGACCTGGCCGGGAGGGGTCGGCCTGGTGGCGCTCGATTGGATCGGCCTTTCGCCAGATCCGGGCGACTTCGCCCTCCATCAGGCGCCGGCGATCGAGTGGCTGGACACCAGCCAGGTGGCGGAGCTCATCCCCGGTCTGGCGCTGCCTATGGCCGGAGCCCTGGTCAGGCGGCAGGCACGGGTCAACCCGCTGCGCGCTCTCGCCCGGCTGGCCGCGGGGCTGCCCGCGGTCGCGACCGGCGTCGCCGCTACCGCGGTCACGGTGCGGGCCGGCCGGGTGGTCTCGGTGGCCACCACCGCCGGTGACGTGCAACCAGGCGCCGTCGTGTTCGCGACCGGCCTGCCGCCACTGCTGGACGGGCTGGAACTGGATGTCCCCTCGGAACGGGTCAAGGGCCATCTGCTGGTTACCGAACCAACCTCGCTTCGGCTGCCGGGCACCGTGGCACCGGTCGCCACCCAGCTGGAGGACGGGCGGCTGCTGGTCGGCGGGACCTTCGACGTCGGCGACGAGAGCCCCCGGGTCCAGCCGGAAGTGATCGACGGCATCCTCGAAGGCCTGTACACAACCCTGCCCGAGCTACGCGGCCTTCGGGCCGCCTACCAGTGGTGCTGCTTCCGCCCGCGCCACCCTGACGGGCAGCCTGTCATCGACCGGGTCCCGGGCCTCGGCAACGCCTGGCTCACGTCCGGGCACTACCGCACCGGCATCCTGCTGGCCCCGGTGACGGCCCAGGCGATCGCCAGCTGGATCGGCTCAGGCGAGCCGCCGGCCGAGGCACTCGCGTGGAGCGGCGGCAGGTTCGCCGCCCGCCGGTTCAGCGGTCGCTGAGTCTGCGCCGGTCGTCGGCCAGCCGCTCGGTGACGCCGGTCCGGTCGAGGTACTGGAGCAGGGGGATCGCCACCCGCCGGGTGGTGCGCAGCGCCTGTCTGGCCTGTGCCGCGGTGAACGGCACAGGCAGCCCGGCTAGCAGGCGCGCGGCCTCGGCGTCAGCGCCTGGCGCCAGCACGATCTGCTCGCTGATGCGCAGCAGCAGCCCGGCACGTTCCGCCGCGGCGACTGCCCTGGGGTCAAGGCCGAGGTCATGCAGGCGCGCTGCGTCGGGGGCGAGGAACGGCTCCGTCGCGAGGTCGTGCCGGAGCTCGCGGATCGCCGCCAGCACCCGTTCGGGCAGCCCGTGCCCGGCCGCCTCCGCCACGGCGGCGGGCAGGATGGAGCCGTCCCGGACCTTGAGCGGGGGCCCGGCCAGCGCCTCAACGATGCGGCGGTCGGGGACACCGAGCGCCGCCCGGGCGGCCTCAAGAGGGAGGCCGGGCGCAAGCGGCCGGTGCTGCGCGTGGCTCGTGACCGCCTCGGCCAGGCGGCGGCGCAGCACGGCCCAGTAGCCGGGATCGGCGAGCCAGTCCCCGGTGACCGGGGCCGGATGATCGGTGATGCCCATGGCGTGCAGCGTGCTGGCCCGCAGCAGGCCATGGCGGCGCAGCACATCGGCTGCGGCCGGCATGTCCGGCCAGTCCGCCAGCTCAGCGGCGGCCGCGGCGGCGGCGCCGCGCCGGGTCAGCCGGGGCGGGGTCACGTCGAGCACGGTGGCGCCGACCAGGGCGGGCCAGGCACCCTGGGCCGGCTGAGCCCGGGGCGGGGTGCCGGCTGGCCGAGCCCGGCCGGCTGCGCCGGTTGGATCGCGCAGCAGCAGGCGGTCCCCGACGTGCAGCGGGAGCGCGTCGCGAAGAGTGAGCCGCGCCATCGGGCCGCCGAGCAGGCGGACCCGTGCCGTGCTGCGAGCGGACCCGATGTGCACCGCAAGCTCCCGCGGCGGCCGCGGCCCAGCCGTGTTCAGCTCAGCCGTGTTCAGCCGGATATCCACTACCGAGGTCAGCGTCCACTGCATCGCCGTCACCAGCGCCATGCCTCGCGACACTGCCCCCCGGCCGGCCCCGCGCAGGTTCAGGGCGACCCGCGCCACCCCGCTGATCTGGTCCGCTGGCTTCTTCAATGACTCGATCCCGCGGACCCGCACCGGCTGCATCGAAGGGGTGAGCAGCAACTCCTGGCCACGGCGTGCCGTGCCGGCGGGCAGCGTTCCGGTGACGACCGTTCCGCTGCCTTTCATACTGAACGAACGGTCCACCCAGAGCCGCACCGGTGCTTCCGGGTCGGGTACCGGGAGGCCCGCCACCAGCCTGCTCAGCGCGTCGAGAAGCTGAGGGAGTCCTTCACCGGTCACCGCACTCACCGCGACCGCCTCTACCTGGCCCAGGCTTGTCGCGCCGATCCTGCCGAGTGCCTCGCGGCACGCCGGGCCCGGGTCGGCCAGGTCCGCGCGGGTCACCGCGAGCACGCCATGGCAGATGCCCAGTGCGTCCAGCGCGGCCAGGTGCTCGGCCGACTGTGGCATCCATCCCCCGTCGGCAGCCACGGTGAAAAGCACAGCGGGCACCGGACCGACCCCGGCCAGCATGTTCGGCACAAAACGCTCGTGCCCGGGCACGTCGACGAAAGCCACCTGGTCGCCGGAGGGCAGGGTCAGCCAGGCGAACCCCAGGTCGATGGTGAGCCCGCGGCGCTGCTCCTCCGCCCAGCGGTCGGGCTCCATCCCGGTCAAGGCCCGCACCAGGGTGGACTTGCCATGGTCCACGTGCCCGGCGGTGGCGATGACCTGCATGGCCATCAGGCGCTCGACGTGCCGTCGCCCGCCGCCGCGGTGATCGCCGCCGCGGCGATCACCGCGGCGGCGAGCGCGTCGTCGTCCCCGTGGGGCACCGCCCGGAGGTCGAGCAGCAGGCGGCCACCTTCCGTCCGGCCGATGACCGCGGGGTGCGCTCCACCGCGCACGGCGTCGCTGCTGCGCAACGGCCGGGCCAGCCGCTCGGGCAGGCTGACCGCCGCGCTCGGCAGGGTGACTCCCGGTGCGCCGCCGCCCCCGACGACGGCCCGGCTCGGCACCGCCCTGGCATCCAGGCCGCTGCTGGCCAGCATGGCCGAGAGCCGTTCGGCACGACCGGTGAGGAACTCTTCATCTGCGGTCAGGGCGGCCGCGACAGGCACCGGCGGGCCTGTCAGCGTCGCCTCAAGGGCCGCCATGGTCATCTTCCCGACCCGCAGGGCCCGGGCCAGCGGATGCCGGGCGAGCCGGGCCACCAGGTCGCCGCGGCCCAGCAGCAGGCCTGCCTGGGGGCCGCCGAGAAGCTTGTCGCCGCTCGCGGTGACCAGGGCGGCGCCCGCGCCGAGCCAGGAATCGGCGTCCGGCTCGTCAGGCAGCAGCGGATGCGCAGCCAGCAGCCCGGAGCCGATGTCGCCGACCACGGGCACTCCGAGGCCGGCCAGTTCGGCGATGCTGGCCTGGGCGGTGAAGCCTTCGATGCGGAAGTTCGATGGGTGGACCTTGAGCACGAACCCCGTCGCCAGGCCTACCGCCGCGGCGTAGTCCGCTACGGTCGTCCGGTTGGTAGTGCCGACTTCACGAATCCGCGCACCGGTCGATTCCAGCAGGCCGGGAAGGCGGAACCCGTCGCCAATCTCGATCAGCTCACCGCGGCTGACCACGATCTCACGGCCGGCCGCCAGTGCGGTCGCCGCCAGCACGAGGGCGGCGGCGTTGTTGTTCACGACGTGCACGGCCTCGGCCGCGGGCACGGCGGCGGCCAGCGCCGCGAGGGCGCCTCTCCCCCGTCGCCCGCGGGTTCCCGAGTCAAGGTCGAATTCGAGGTCGGTCCAGCCGGCCGCCGCCGCCACCGCCTGGATGGCCGCTTCCGACAGCGGCGCCCGGCCGAGGTTGGTATGCAGCAGCACCCCGGTCGCGTTGATCACGGGATGCAGAGATGCGGACCTGACGGGCAGCGCCGCCACTGCGGTGTCGGCCACCGCGTCCGGCGATATGTGACCGGCCCGGGCCTGCTGCTGCGCCCGGGTGACTGCGGCCTTCACCTGAGCCCGGCCCAGCCTGACCGCCGCCGCGGCCAGCCGTGGGTCGGCCAGCACCGCATCGGTGCGCGGCACGAGGCGGCGTGCATCCACCTGCGTGACCTTACCTCGCGAAGTTCGTGCTTAACCGTCGCATCCCCGGGTAGAGGCGGCGTCCATCTGCACCACAGGCCATCTGCACCACAGGGAGTTGATCCAAATGGCTGGGATACTGCGAGTGCCCCGGAGCCGCGGTGCCCTCAGCGGTGTGCTGCTCATCGTGCTCGGCGTGTGGGGGGCGCTGATTCCCCTCGTCGGCCCGTACTTCCACTACGCCTACACCCCCGACCGCGCGTGGTCCCTCACCTCCGGCCAGGTCTGGCTGGAGATCGCGCCGGGCGCCGCCACCCTCGTCGGCGGTCTCATCGTGCTGGTCACCAGGCTCCGTCCGGTGGCCATGTTCGGCGCATGGCTCGCCGCATGCGCCGGTGCGTGGTTCGCGGTGGGAAGCACCCTGAGCCCGCTCTGGAACAAGGGGGCCGTGTCCGGCATCGGGTCGCCACTGGGCGGGACGATCGCACGAGCCGCTGAGCGGATCGGCTTCTTCACCGGCCTGGGCGTGGTCATCGCGGTCGTCGCCGGGGTCGTCATCGGCCGGCTGTCCGTCGTCGCCGTCCGCGACGCCAGGCTCGCCGAGAGCCGTGACGCCAGGCGTGCCACCCGCGATACAGCCACCGATGACGCCGCCGTTGAGGACCCAGTCGTCTATGACTCAGCCACTGATAAGGCCGGTCATGACTCAGCGGCTGGCGGCGCGCCGGCTGACAGCGGGACCAGCGCCGCGCGGGCCGGGGCCGGGCCGAGCTAGACCCTGCGGGCCGGGGCCGGGCCGCGCTAGACCCTGCGGGCCGGGGCCGGGCCGCGCTAGACCCTTGTAATCCGGTTGCGGGGGGCGCCTTCCAGGCTTTCTGCGGGGCGCCCCCGGGGTCCATGCCTCCTGCTCCGGAGCCGGCCGGCCGGAGGCACGGCCCTTTCACATCACGCCGCTCGCGGCAACAGGCCTTGACATTCCATCCCGGAACGGGACGATATGTCAGAAGCTGTTCAGTCCTGTGGCGAGATGTGCACGAACATGTTCGATCTAGTGGACGGGCGACTCTCGCAAATCTCACGAGCGAGGAGCCATGGAGCGGCAACGTAGCAGCAAACCTGTGATCTCCGGCCCGGCGAACGATGCCACAGCCCAGGCGGGCGGCCCATCGCGCCGTGAGGTACTGCGCGGTGCGGGAGCGGGCCTGGGCGTGGCCGCCCTGGCCCCGGTCTTCGGGATGGCTGGCGCCGGCCAGGCCCAGGCCCGGATGACGGCCCGGGCGGAAGGCACCAGGTCGGTCGATTTCGGGCAGGACTGGAAGTTCGCCCTCGTCAACGCCGACGGCATCACGGATCCCACCGGGGCCTACGCGAACGCACAGGCCCCGGGTTTCGACGACTCCGGCTGGCGGACGCTCGACGTGCCGCACGACTGGAGTATTGAGTTCACCCCCGTTCAGACCGCGACCACGAGCAGCGGCACCGGGTTCCTCCAGGGCGGGCTGGCCTGGTATCGCAAGCACTTCACGATCCCGTCGTCGATGGCGGGCCGGCGAATCTCAGTCGACTTCGACGGCGTCTACATGAACTCAAACGTCTACCTCAACGGGCAGTTGCTCGGTAACCATCCGTACGCGTACACGGGCTTCAGCTACGACATCACCGGCCTGGCGCACACCGACGGGGTCACGCCCAACGTGATCGCGGTCCAGGCGATGAACCAGCTTCCGAGCAGCAGGTGGTACTCGGGCAGCGGCATCTTCCGCAACGTCTACCTCGTCGCCACCGACCCCGTCCATGTCGCCCGGCACGGCACGTTCGTCACCACGCCGGACCTGCAGACCACGATCGCGGCCGGGTATGCGGGTGTCCAGGTCCAGACGGATGTCGCCAACGAAGGCTCCGCGGCCGCATCGGTGCAGGTAGCGACCGCTATCAAGAATCCGGCCGGGAAGACCGTGGCGCGGGGCTCCTCAACGGTCAGCGTGGCCGCCGGGCAGACGCAAAGCGCCACCATCACCATGAAAGTGACCAATCCCGCGCTCTGGTCGACCGACTCCCCCAGCCTGTACAGGCTGGAGACCGATCTCTCGGTCGGCGGCGCCGTGGTGGACAGCACCACAACGGAGTTCGGCATCAGGTACTTCGCCTTCGACCCCAACGCCGGTTTCTCGCTCAACGGCCAGGCCATGAAGATCTATGGCGTAGACCTGCACGCAACGGAAGGCGCCGTTGGCTCGGCCGTGCTCTATGACGCGCTGGCCCACCAGATGGAACTCATGAAGAGCATGGGCGCCAACGCGCTGCGCACCGCGCATAACCCGCCTGCCCCCGAACTCGTGCAGGTCTGCGACCGGCTGGGCATCGTGACGATGGTCGAGGCCTTCGACTGCTGGCACAGCGGGAAGGTGGCCTTCGACTACCACCTCTACTTCGACGCGTGGAGCGACTCCGACATCAAGGAGATGGTCAACGCGTCGAAGAACTCGCCATCGGTGGTGCTGTGGTCGATCGGCAACGAGACTCCGGACACGGGGCGGTCGAGCGGCCCGGGGATCGCGCAGAAGCTGATCGCCGACATCAGGTCGATCGACACCACCCGTCCCGTCGTCATGGGCTCGGATAAGTACCGCAGCGTGCCCCGCGCGGGGTCGCCGCAGGATCAGATCCTGCAAATGCTTGACGGGCTCGGCGTCAACTACAACACGGCCACGTCCATGGACGGGCTGCACGCGCGGTACCCGGGCAAGTTCTTCTTCTGTTCGGAGACGTCGTCGGAGGAGTCCACCCGGGGTGTCTACCAGGATCCGCAACTGCTCAACACGGGAGAGAACTACACGCCGGGCAAGCGCGCGACCTCGTCCTACGACAACAACCTGGCGTCCTGGACGATGAGCGGGGAATACGAACTCAAGAAGGACCGCGACCGCGAGTTCTGGGCGGGCGGGTTCCTGTGGTCCGGCCAGGACTACATCGGCGAGCCGACCCCCTACGACGTCTTCCCGGTCAAGGCATCCTTCTTCGGCGCGATCGACACGGCAGGGTTCCCCAAGGACTTCTACCACCTGTTCAAAAGCCAGTGGACCAGGGATCCGATGGTGCACATCCTGCCGATGAACTGGACCGACTACACCCCCGGCCAGGATGTCGCGGTCTGGGTTTACGCCAACGTCGCCACGGTGGAACTATTCCTGAACGGCAAGTCGCTCGGCGCGAAATCGTTCGATCAGAAGGTCACCACCTTCGGGCGCAAGTACCTGGAGACGACCGAGCCCACGGGGGACGACTACAACTATCCGTCCGGCAGCTACACGAGCCCCAACGGCAGTACCGGCAAGCTCCACCTCACCTGGAGCGTGCCCTTCCAGCCAGGCCGGCTCACGGCGGTGGCGACGCAGAATGGCCGTGTCGTGGCCCGCGACGAGATCCACACGGCCGGAGAGCCGCGGGCTCTGACTCTCACCCCGGACACGCAGGAGATCGCGGCGGACGGGAAGTCCCTGTCGTTCCTGACCGTCGAAGTCACCGATCACGACAGTGTGGTGGTCCCGGACGCCAGCAATCTCATCAAGTTCAGGGTCGAGGGGCCTGGCACGCTCGCCGGCGTTGACAACGGCCAGCAGGAGAACGCGCAGAGCTACCAGGCGCCATCCGTGCCCGCCTTCAACGGCAAGGCGCTGGTTGTCGTCCGGTCCACCCGGCAAGCCGGACACATCACGGTCACCGCGAGTTCTCCCGGGCTAGGCCGGGCCAGCGCGACACTGCGCTCGGTAGCCGCCGGAGACCGGGGAGCCGCGGTGATCTCGTCGGTCTCGGCAGGCGCGGCGGCTGGAGCCCCGGCGGCCCTGACCGCCGACGCCGCCAGCCCGGCCACCCCGATGGCCGACGCGAGCTACTCGGGCGCGCCGGACACGCTGCCCGCGGCGATGCTGGATGGCGATCTGACCACGGGATGGTCGAACTACTACAACAAGTCGGGCACGGCCAACCTGCACGCGGTGAGCGTGTCGCATGCCAGCGAATGGGTGTCGGTCTCGTGGCCGGATCGGCAGGAGTTCTCGGCGATCACGGTGTTTTTCACACTTAGCTCTACGCTGAGCCTTCCTGCCTCCATCTCGGTGACGTACTGGGACGGCCATGACTTCGTCCCGGTGAAGAATCTGCAGATCGTCATGGCCACCGCGTCCAACCAGCCGACCACGCTGACCTTCGACCGCGTCCACACCGGTCAGGTCAGGCTGACCATGACGAGCCCGACACCCGGGACCGGGACGGGTTTCCTGCGGATCGCCGAACTCCAGGTGCTCAGCAACGGGACGAATATCGCTTAGAGCGCCCGGCAATAGGGCGCTGGATCCGCGAGCCCAGCAGTCCTATTGCCGGGCGCTCTTTAGTCGACATAGCGTCCGCCGGCGTAGAGCGTGTCGATGTCGTCGGCGTACTTGGCGTGCACGACGCGGCGCTTGAGCTTGAGCGTCGGCGTGAGTTCTTCGCTCTCCGCGGTCCACTCGACGGGCAGCAGCCGCCACCGCTTGACCTGCTGGACGCGGGCCAGCCGGTCGTTGGCCGCGGCCACCGCCTCGCCCAGCTCGGCGAGCACGGCCGGGTCCCCGGCCAGTTCCGCGAGCGAACCCGCCTGAACACCCCGCGCCTTAGCCCACGCCGGTGCGACGGCGCCGTCCAGGGTGAGCAGGGCCACGACGTACGGCCGCCGGTCTCCGAAAGCCAGCGCCTGGCCGACCAGTGGGTGCGCCACGAGCAGGTTCTCGATGGCGGCGGGCGGCACGTTCTCCCCGCCGGCGGTGATGATGATTTCCTTCTTGCGGTCCACTACCGACAGGAAGCCGTCCTCATCCATGCTCCCGATGTCCCCGGTGTGCAGCCAGCCCTCGGCGTCGATCAGATCGGCGGTCAGATCGGGCCGGTTCAGGTAGCCGGGGGTCAGGAGCGGGCCGCGGACCAGGATCTCCCCGTCCGCCGCGATCTGGATTTCCATCCCTGGGAACGCCCGCCCGACGGTACCGACCTTGAACTCCGACGCCGAGTTGCTGGTGAACGCGCCGGTCGTCTCGGTCATCCCGTAGATATCGAGGATCTTCATGCCGAGGCCGGCGAAGAAGGCCGCGACGTCCGCCGGCAGCGGCGCTGCCGCGCTGGACACCACGGCCGCCTCGCCGAGGCCGAGCAGGGACCGGATGGGCGCCAGCACCTGCTCGTCGGCCTGCCGGAAGGCGCGGTCCAACTCGGGCGGCGTGGTCCGGCCGAACTGGCCGCTCTCCACGTACCTGCGCCCGACATCCATGGCCTCCTGGACGGCCGCCCGCCTGCCCGAGTCCTGCTCCCCGGTGAGCAGTGCCTGGATACCTGCCTGCACCTTCTCCCAGACCCGCGGCACGCCGAAGAACGCAGTCGGGCGCACTGCCCCGAGCGCACTGACAAGTTGCGTCGGGTCCGGGCAGAAGTTCACGTAGCCCGCGGTCATCACGGGCAGGTAGATACTGAACATGCGCTCGGCGATGTGCGCGAGCGGCAGGTAAGACACCCAGCGGACGCCCGACTCGACAGTGCCCATCGTCTCGGCCGCGGTCACCTCGTACAGCACATTGCGGTGGGTGAGCAGCACTCCCTTGGGGTTGCCCGTGGTCCCCGAGGTGTACAGCAGGGTGACAGGGTCATCCGGCGTGATGGCGGCCAGCCGCCCGGCCACCGCCTCGGGCTCGGCGGCGTACCGCTCGCTGCCCAGCGCGGCGAAGTCGGCCCACGACAGGTAGAGATCGCCGGGGGGGCAGGCGGCGCTGTCCCGGACGATGATCTTCTTCAGCGCGGGCAGCTGGCCCAGGACTGGCTGCCAGCGGGCAAGTTCCGCCGCGCCGTCCAGCACCGCGATCCGGGCGCTGCAATCCTCGGCCACGAAGCCGACCTGCTCCGCGGCGAGGGTGGCGTAAAACGTGACCGGCACGCCGCCCGCGTGTACGGCGCCGAAGTCGGCGAGCACGTGCTCAGACCGGTTCGGCAGCATGAGGGCGACCCGCTCGCCGGGCTGCAGGCCGAGGGCGATGAAGCCGGCCGCCAGCCGCAGGGCCTGCTCCCTGGCCTGGGCCCAGGTGATGGTCTGCGTGCTGCTCTCGCCTACGTCGGACAGGGCGGGCGCGTCGCCCGAGCGCTCCGCGGTGACCTGGAGCTGATCACAGAGCGTCCGGCCCTCGATCGCCGCCTCTATCTCCGCTCGCTGCTGGAGTGTCTTGGTGGTCATTCGCACCTCCGCCCGGGCAAGCTACCTCGCGCCGGGCGCCGCCACAAGGCGGCTCCCCGCTAGATTCCCTAGCATGGCGGCCAGCTGCCATCAATCCCCAGGTCAGCAGCGGTGACGGCGGCCAGGCCGCCAGAATGCCGGGCCACCTGGGCGCAACTGCTCCTGCACCCCCCTGCGCTGCTCCTGTTCGGGGGAACCTGGCCTGCTCCTGCTCCGGCAGGCGCGGCGCGGCAGCGGGTCAGCTCACCTCGGGCCGGCTCCAGGCGTGGCCACCTTCGGGCTCCGGCCGCGCACGGGAGCTTGTTCAGCAGGTGGGGCACGATGACGTGCGCAAAGTCGTTCATCAAGCGGAGCCCAGCGGCAGCCCGGCCACGGTCACCTGTCAAATCTTTGCCTATCGGGCGCTTTTTTTACCTTCCGTCGGGCATCTTCTGTGTGGGGGCATTCGTCCTAGCAAAGGGACATACATCAGCTCTACCCGGGACGGCGTCCTGGAGCGTGTAGATTTTCTCCAGGAAAGGAATAACGGTGTTTACGGGAAGGCCGAGTCCAGGCGAACTCGTGCGGCGGATCAGCCGCCCGGGTGGTACCCGGCTGGTCCTCGGCGGTGCCCTGGCTTGCGTGCTCGCCGTCGCTCTCTACTACATCGTTGCCCACCCCGGACGCTCGCTGGTCAACTGGTATGACTTCCGGGTCTACTGGGATGGCGGCCTGGTGGCCCGGCGCTCTCCCGGGGCGCTGTACTCCTGGCAGTTCGGCCCGAAGGTCAGGTTCACCTACACGCCGTTCGCGGCGTCGCTGTTCGCGGCGATGTCCCTGATGTCGTGGACTGTGGCGAAGTGGCTGATGACCGGGGCGAGCATAGCGGCCCTGGTGGCCACCATCTCGATGACCTTGCGCCAGCTCGGCTGGGCGGGCCGGCGGCGGCTGGGCGCGGTGCTGCTGCTGGCCGCGGCGGCGTTCTGGTTCGAGCCGGTGCAGCGCGCGGTGCACCTGGGCCAGATCGAGCTGCTCTTGATGGCGCTGATCGTGTGGGACCTGGGCCAGCCCTCCCGGCGGTGGTGGCAGGGGGCCGGCATCGGCCTGGCCGCGGGCATCAAGCTCGTCCCCCTCATCTTCATCCCCTACCTCCTGCTGACCAGGAGATTCCGGCAAGCCGGCGTCGCGGTGGCGGTGCTGGCCGGCACGATGATCGCCGGGTTCGCAGTCCTCCCCCGCGCCTCCCGGCAGTGGTGGCTGACCGGCTACTTCCTGAACACCGGCCGCACCGGCGGCGTGGCGTCCCTGGCCAACCAGTCCCTGCGCGGCCTGCTGACCCGCACGGCGGGCAGCGCGCACGCCGCCGCGCCCGGGGCGCTCGGCGTCGCGATCGTGGCCGGGGTGATCGGCCTGCTGGCCGCGGCCGCGTTCTACCGCTCCGGACGGCCGGTCCACGGCTGGGTCCTGTGCGCGCTGACCGGCCTGCTCATCTCCCCCATCAGCTGGGACCACCACTGGGTATGGATGGTGCCGGTCCTGGTACTCCTGGCCGACGCCGCGGTGCGCGCCGAGCGAGCCCACCGGTGGCTGCTGGGCATCGCAGCAGCCGCACTGGTGGCCGTGTTCCTCGACTGGCCGGGGCAGGTAACCGGCGAGGGCCCGCTAGCCCCCCGTGGACTGCTGCCGCTTATCGAAGGGCCTGGCGAGCAGCCCTACCGTGAGGTGTTCCACTTGCACGGCTTTGCGATGGTATTCGGGAACGCGTACGTCTTTGCGGGGCTCATCCTGTTCGCATCGATGATCGCGGCCGCGCTGTTCGCACGGCAATCCCGGGCCCTTCCCCGGCTTGGCCGGTGGCTGGAGCCGTTTCCCTCCTCACAGCAGGCGGAAGTGGACCCGGAGCTGGTCAGAGACTGAGAGAGCCGGGCCAGTCCTGGCCAAGAAGTGGCCGAGTCGGCCACTAAGCGGGGGCCTCAGCCGCTACTTCTCGTTATTCTCTGAGTGCGCTACGTGATACAGCGGAGTCGGTGCGGAGCTGGACGACCAGCGCGGAACTGGAACGCGGGCGTGGCGCGGGATGTGAGCTCCGGATTCGCGCACCAGGAGGAATCGTTTCGTGGCGCTGGTCAAGCCGGAGGTCGCCCCGCCGCAGCCCGCGGTCCCGCAGCCCGCTTCGCCGTGCCTCACTCCCCAGCCGCTGGCGCCGCTGCGCCTCACGGCGCGAGCCGCCCGAGGACGGCGCAAGCTGCTGCTGCTGATCGGGGTCGCGGCGCTGGCGGTCGCCGTGTCCGCCTACGCGCTCACCGTGGCCGCCCATCCGGCCGGCGCGCTGCTCGGCGGCTACGACCTTCGCGTCTACCACGATGCGGGGCTGATCACGCGGCATCACTCCGCGACGCTTTACAGCTGGCAGCTCGCTCCAGGGATCCGGTTCACCTACACCCCCTTCGCCGCGCTGCTCTTCGCAGCCGCCACGGTGCTCCCCTGGATCGCCCTGAAATGGATCATGGCCGGGGTCAGCATCCTGGCCCTGGCGGTCACGGTCTGGATGACGTTCGGCGCGCTTGGCTGGCCCGGCCGGGCCCGGCTCGGCATCGTCTGCGCGATCGGGGCCGTGACCTTCTGGACCGAGCCCGTCCAGCGCACCCTCCATCTGGGCCAGGTGGAGTTGCTGCTGATGGTCCTCGTCGTCTGGGATCTGCGCCAGCCGTCACGGAGATGGTGGCAGGGTGCGGGCATCGGCCTCGCGGCAGGCATCAAGCTCGTCCCGCTCATCTTCATCCCCTACCTCGTGCTCACCGGCAGGTTCCGCCAGGCCACGGTGGCCGTGACGGCGCTCGCCGTCACGGTCGCGGCAGGCTGGGCCGTGCTACCCGCGGCTTCGGCGGCGTGGTGGCTCGGGCCGGACTTCCTGCGCGCTGGCCGGACCGGATTCGTCGGATTCGTGGCCAACCAGTCGCTGCGGGGCGTGATCACCCGGCTGGCCGGCGACGTGAATGCGGCCACGCCAGCGTGGCTGGCGATCTCGGCCGCCACCTTCGTGCTCGGGCTGACCGCCGCGGCCCTGCTGCATCATTCGGGGCGTCCGGCCCAGGGCTGGGCCGCCTGCGCGCTGACTGGCCTGCTCGTCTCGCCGGTCAGCTGGGATCATCACTGGGTCTGGATCGCGCCGATTCTCGCCGTCCTCGCGGACCAGGCCGTGCGGGCCCGCGGGGTGGCCCGCTGGTCCGGGTGGGCCTTGCTGGCCACCGTGGCTCTGCTCTTCGGCGCGTGGCCGAGCCTGTGGCGCAGCCATGCGCCCCTGGTCCCGTGGGGTCTCATCTGGTACGCCCCCGGAACGCACGCCGCCGCGTACAGTCATGTCCGGCCGAGCGAATACCACTGGCACGGACTGGCGCTCCTCGCGGGCGACGGCTACATCCTGGCCGGGCTCGTCCTGTTCGCCATGATGGTCGGGTCGGCCGCGCTAGCCTGGCGGCCTTGCCGTTAGCCTCATGGGGGCGAGATGTGCGGGAGGCGGTCATGACCGGCAGGACGGCCAGGCGGCGGGTACTGCGGGTCCGGGTCCCCCCGGGGCCGGGCGAGGACGCCCGCGCGGATCTGCTCGCGGTGGAGGAACCGCTGGAGATCCGGGTGGACGGCGAGCCGCTGGCCGTGACGATGCGAACCCCGGGCGACGACATCGACCTGGCCGCGGGGTTCCTCGCTAGCGAAGGTGTCATCGCGTCACCGTCGGATGTCACGTCGATCAAAATGTGTGACGAGAACGTCGCCGACGTCACGCTGGGCGCCGGCGTCACGCTGCCCGATGCCGGCCTGCGCCGGAACTTCCTGACCAGCAGCGCCTGCGGCGTCTGCGGCAAGGACAGCATCGACGCGATCCGGGTCCGGGCCAGCTATGACGTGTCCGCCGACCAGGTGCGGGTGTCCCCAGAGATGCTCGCCCGGCTGCCGGACCGGCTGCGCGAGGCGCAGCGAGTGTTCGCCCGGACCGGCGGACTGCACGCGGCCGGGCTCTTCACGGCCGATGGCCGCCTGCTCGCCCTGCGCGAGGACGTGGGCAGGCATAACGCAGTGGACAAGATCGTTGGCTGGGCCCTGCGCGAGCAGCGGCTGCCGCTGGCGGGATGCGTTCTGCTGGTTAGCGGGCGCGCGTCCTTCGAACTGGCCCAGAAAGCCCTCGTCGCGGGCATCCCGGTGCTGGCCGCGGTGTCGGCCCCGTCCTCTCTCGCCGCCGAGCTTGCGGAGGAGTCCGGGATGACCCTGATCGGCTTCCTGCGCGGCGGCTCGATGAACGTCTACACCGGCGCGGACCGCCTCCTGGTCCCCGTGCCATAAGCACCGGGCGTGAGCGCCGACCGCGATCAGCTGCGGCAGACCTTCACGTTCAGCCATCACGAAACCGAGGTGGCGTACTCGGCCGCCGCTTGGATGGACACCTTGCGGACGTGCTCGTCCACGATCGCCATGGAAAGTGGGGCGCGCGAAGGGCTGCTGAGCTGCCTGGCCCGCTTCATCGACTCCCGGTACGGCGGCCGGATCACCAAGCGTTACCTGTTCGGGCTGTGTGTCGCCCGGCTGCGGCCGGCAAGCCATTAAAACCATATAAACCGAACGCGATCTTTAGGCCGCTGCCGTTGACGCCCCCGCGTGCCGGGCCAGGATGAAACATATGCTGCGACGGCGGGTCTTCCTGGGCGGGCAGGCCGTGTCGATGCTGGGTGATGGGCTCGCCATCCTGGCTGTGCCACTGCTGGTACTGCAGTTGACCCGCAGTCCGGTGGTGGCGGTGCTCGCGTCCCTGCCGGGTAGCGTCGGCTACCTGGCCGCCGGGATCCCGGCGGGCATCCTGGTCGATCGGCTCGATCCGTGGCTGCTCCTGATCAGCGGCGATGTCATCCGGATGGTGATCTTTTTCGCGCTCTTCGCGCTGACGGGCTCGCGCCCGGTCTCCGCGTGGCTGATCCTGTCGCTGGCGTTCGCAGCCGGTGCGGTGACCGTGTTCTCCGACACCGCACTGGCCGTCGCCGTGCGTGATGTATTCGCTGGTCCCCGGCTGGTAATGGCGAACTCGTGGCTGGAGTCAGCCAATCAGAGCGGCCAGATCATCGGGCCGAGCGCAGCGGGGCTGCTGGCCGCCGCCGGGCTCCTGCACGTGTCGATGCTGATCGACGCGCTGACCTTCCTTGTCTCGCTCGCCACGCTGGCCGTCGTCCGGGGGGCCTACCAGGCCGCGCACCAGCCGGGATGGTCAGCTGCTTCGTGGAGGGCGCTGCGGCGCGAGCTAGGCGAAGGGATCAAGTACCTGGCCGCCACCCGGCTGCTGTTCACCCTGCTGTTGTTCCTGCTGGTGCTGAACCTGTGCCTGGGCGCTGACAAGCTCATCATCTTCTTCGCCAGGGACACCCTTCACCTGCCGCCCGGGCAGGTCGGCCTCGTCATCACGGCTGGGGGGGCCGGCGGCTTGCTGGGGGCGGCCGGCACCGGCCTGCTGTGCCGGTGGCTCGGCCCACTGCCGGTCGTCGCGCTCTGCTCGGCGGCGTCGGGAATCGCCCTGATCCTGATCAGCGCGGCCACGGCAATGCCCGTGCTCCTGGCCGGGAACCTGCTCTATACGTGGGCGATCATCGCAGCCAGCGTTACGATGCGCGCCCTGCGGCAGGTCCTTGTCCCCAGGGAACTGCTCGGCCGGGTCACGGCTTCCTGGCGGCTGGCGGGGCAGGCGGTCACCCTCCTCGGGGGCGTTCTCGCCGGGGCCTTGGCCGGGCTGGGGGGCAACGATCCCAGGCCCGTATTCGTGGCGGCCGGATGTCTCACCGTGCTCAGCGTCACCGTGACGTGGCTCACCGGGCTGCGGAAGGAGGACGCCTCAAACATCGCCGTTTCCCTGCTCGGCGAGTGACGGGGCGCGCAGGCGGGACGCGCATCGGCGCTCTCACCGGGCTCTGCACGGCTCAGTCAGCCTCGACCGCGGCTCCGCACTGTGGGCAGAGGAATGGGCGTCGCTTGGCGATGGCTCGCCAGGGGCCGAAGACGATGAAGGGGAATCCCATCTTCGGGATTTCTCGTGTCGCCTGGACCGTTCCGTGGGTGGCACATCGCCCGGTCTGGGTCTGGAGTTCTGTGGCCATGATCTTCTTCCTTTGATCGCGTTGAACGGCTGGCCGGGCTAGCGCCCGAGCGGCAGCCAGCTGAACCTGCGGAGAGCGATAAGAAAGCCTGCGACTCCCCATGCCGCCACGATCAGCAGATCCTGGCCAGCGAAACCCAGCCCTGTTGTGTGCGGGTTGTAGGCAACAAGCAGCGCATTGGCCAGGTGCCGGACCGGGAAGATCTCTCCCACGTCTGCTAGCCAGTGCGGCAGTATGGTGACGGCGACGAAGACGCCGGAGATGAAGTAGAGCGGCAGCAGAAGCGCCTGGGTGGTGGGCAGCGCGGTGTCCTCGTTGTGGATCAGTGAGGTGAGCGCGTAACCAAGGCAGCAGAACGAGGCGGCGCCGATCACCACGGTGACCGCGAGCGCGAAGGCGGTGTGGCCGGGGACGTGGGCGCCGTAGGCGGCCCAGCCGATGCCAAGCAGCACTGCGGCCATGACTACCGCGATGATGACTGCTGTGAGCACGCGGCCGGCGATGATGGCAGCGGCCGGGACCGGTGTCGCACGCCGCCGTTTCAGCACGCCGCGTTCGCGCTGTGCGGTCACCGAGGCCACCAGGTTACCGAAGCACGCCGCGATCACTCCGAGCGCGATGATGCCAGGCACGTAGTACACCGACGTGCTCATCCGCCCGCCAGCAACCGGCTCCGTGTGGTGACCGCCGCCAAACAGCGAAGCGAAGATCACCAGGAACAGCACCGGCAGGGCCAGGGTGAAAAACTGCGACTGGCGGTTGCGGAGAAAGGCGCGCAGGTCGTAACCGGACTGGTGCAGGGCCATCCTGATCATTGGTGATCCTTTGTACCCGTAGAGCCAGTGAGGGACAGGTAGACCTCTTCCAGAGTCGGGCGGTGGACGTCGAGGTCGGGGAGGTCGAAGCCGCGGCCGAGCGCCCAGTTGCCGAGCATCTGGAGGTGGATGAGCGGGCTCTCGCTATGCACGACGATCGATCCTCGCGGCCCTGGCTCGGCGAGCGGGCACAGCCCGGCGGGCAGATCACGCGCCGCCAGGCCGGCCGGGAGCGTAAAGCTGATGACGGTAGTCATGTGGTCGCGTCCGCCCAGCGTCCGCGGAGTGCCGTGAGCCACGACACGCCCGGCGGACAGCACGGCGATCCGGTCGGCCAGGTACTCCGCCTCGTCCATGTAATGGGTGGTGAGGAAGATCGTCTTGCCGAGTTGCCGGAGCCCGGCGACAACTTCCCATGCGGCCCGGCGGGCGGACGGGTCGAAACCGGTGGTCGGCTCATCAAGGAAGATGAGCTCGGGGTCGCCGATGAGCGCGAGCGCGAAATCGAGTCGCCGCCGCTGACCGCCGGAGAGGCGGGTGCCCAGCGCGCCCGACTTCTCGGTGAGGCCAACCAGGGAGATGGTCTCGTCGATGTCCCGCGGCGCGCGGTAGAAGCCGGCGTACAAGGCCAAGCACTCGCGCACCGACAGGCCGGGCTCGGGCTCTGACTCCTGCAAGACGACGCCCACCCGGTCGCGCCAGGCCCCGCCCGCCGTCGCCGGGTCGTGGCCCAGGACGGAGATCTGGCCATCAGTGCGCTGCCGGAACCCTTCGAGGATCTCCACCGTCGTGGTCTTGCCGGCCCCGTTCGGGCCGAGGAAGGCGAAGATCTCGCCGCGCCGCACATCAAGGTCGATGCCTGCGACCGCCTCGTGGCTGCCATAGCGTTTCACCAGGCCACGGACGCTTACCACCGGCTCCGCCTGGGCTGAGACGGTGCCTGTCTGGTCAGTGCCGCGCTCCTCGCCGATGCCATCCATCTCGCTCCCCGGGCTTGGTGGGTCTGGCCTTCAAGCCTGTTGCGGGACGGCCTGGTCGTCTTCGGTGCAGCGGTGGAATTTGCTGGCCGCCACAACCTCACCTGTGGGTGGCCCGGCCTCCACCCACGGGTGGAGGCCCGCCGGCCGCGAATCCACCCGCTGGGGAGGAGACGGCGGCAAGATCCCGCCGTACGGTTTAGGGGTGAGTTCCAAGGCCGCCGCGCCGGCTGGCATATCTGAGCTTGACCGGGCGCAGGGTCGCGAGCGGGCGACCTACCTTTCAATCCGTGTGCTCGCCGTGGCCGCGATCGCGTTCGTGGTGACAACGTCACTTCAGGCCCGGCCGGCTCCGGGTGGCCACGGTGCAGCGCTTGGCGTCGCGGTCGCCCTCATTGCGTTTTGCGGCGGCACCATCGTGGCGATGTGGCTGACTCCGACCCGGCCCGAAGTGCAGCTAGCTGTGCTGCTCGTTGCCGTCGTCAGCGCAGCGGCGCTGATCGGCTTGCAGGGCAACGGCGCAGGGTTCCTCGGGGTGTTCCCCGCCGTCTGCCTGGCCGCCCTGATACTGCCGTTCGGTCTCAGCGCCGTCGTAGCCGGCGTGGCCGTCGGGGTGGTCTCCGTGGCATGGCTGTCATACGGACGCGCACCCATCGCGGGCATCGTTTTGAATGATTTCGGGATACTGGCTTTCTTCCTCCTGTCGCTGTTCGCCAGGCGGCTCAGGGAGAGCAACCAGCGGGCAGAACTTCTGCTCGCCGAGCTGGAGCAGACCCGGGCCGCGCAAGCTCAGGCTGCCGCGTTGTCCGAACGCCAGCGCCTCGCTCGTGAGATGCACGACGTGCTCGCCCACTCGCTGTCCGGCCTGGTGCTGAACCTGGAGGGAGCCATGCTGCTCGCAGGCCAGGACGGGGCGGACCCGCAGGTCGGCGACGTGATCGCCCGGGCCCACCGGCTGGCCAGGACCGGGCTGGAAGAGGCGCGACGCGCCATTGGCACGCTCCGCGATGACGCGCTGCCCGGCCCTGAGCGGCTGGCCGACCTGGCCACCGAGTTCGAGGGCGACAGCGGCGTGGCTTGCAAGGTCGCAGTGACCGGCGACAGCGAGCGGGACCTGGGCACCGACGGCCGGCTGACCCTTTACCGGGTCGCGCAGGAGGCCCTGACCAACATCCGCAAGCACACCCGCGCCGACCGGGTCGAGATCCGCCTGGCATATGAGCCATCTGGCACCAGGCTGACAATTGAAGACTTCGACGGGTGCGGCGAACCCCAGGCTCCCTCTGATGGGACCGGCTATGGGCTCACCGGCATGAGAGAACGAGCCGAACTGCTCGGCGGCACACTCACAGCCGAGCCCACCGAGGGCGGGTTCCAGGTCCAACTGTGGGTGCCGGCATGAACGGGGCCATCCGCGTCCTTGTCGCCGATGACCAGCGCGTGGTCCGCGAGGGACTCGCCACCCTCCTCGGGCTTCTAGCGGGTATCGAAGTCGTAGGCACCGCAGCCGATGGCGACCAGGCACTGGCCCTGGCGATACAGCTTCGGCCAGACGTCGTGCTGATGGACCTCCGGATGCCTCACTGCGACGGGGTCGAGGCCACCCGCCGCCTTCGCGAACACGACGCCAGCATCAATGTGCTCGTGCTCACCACCTACACCGATGACCGCTCCGTCATCGACGCACTGCGGGCCGGGGCCCGCGGCTACCTGACCAAAGACGTCGGCGCCGGGGAAATCCGCGAAGCACTCCAGCGGGTCACCCGCGGCCAGGCCGCCATTGACCCCGCAGTCCAGCAGCACCTTCTCGACGCCATCACCGCCAGCCGGGCCAGCCCACCCGCCGAACCCGTGCCGCAGCTCCCCGACGGACTGACAGCACGCGAAGCCGAAGTGCTCTCACTGATCGCCCATGGGCTGTCGAACACCGAAATCGCCCAGCGGCTAACGATCAGCGAAACCACCGTGAAAAGCCACATCAACCACCTCTTCGCCAAGACCGGCGTCCGCGACCGAGCCCAAGCAGTCACTTACGCCTACCAGCACGTACTCACCTGACACCGCTGCTGCGAAGCCCCATGGACCCGTCCCGTTCAGCAGCGTGCCCAGGCGGCTGGCAGGAGCAGGACTGCCATCCGGACATCTGCAGTCGGCAGCAGAGGCAGGAGGAGATCATTGTCCGCCATGGAAAGTGGGGCGCGTGAAGGGCTGCTGAGCTGCCTGACCCGCCTCATCGACTCCCGGTACAGCGGCCGGATCACCAAGCGTTACCTATTCGGCCTGCGTGTCGCCCGGCGCCATTAAAAAACCATTTAAACCCGAACGCGATCTTTGGGCTGCTGCCGTCCCGGCGTACCGTCGCGTTTGGTTCTGGGCGGCCAGGACGGGCGGACTCGGCAGGGCGCCGGCGAGGCCCGTACGCGGTGACCGGCCGCCCGGCGAGGAGGTCATTGCGATGGCGCAAGCAGCCCGGTGGCAGCCAAGACAGCAACAGACACCGAGCCGGCATGCGTGGCGGTCCGGCCGGCGCGCGCTCATTCTCCTCGCTGCGGCGATCACCATCGGCTGGAGCGCGTTCGCGACGGGCACTGGCCCCGCGTCAGCAAGCCAGGCCGCCCGCTCCCAGCTGACCGCCAGTTCCCGCCTGGCCGCCGCGGACCGGCCGGGCGCGGGCTGCCCGGGTGTGGGCTCGGCCGGCTTCACGCCCGAGCCGCTCGCGCAGGCGCAGCACCAGGCGACGGCTCTGGCCGCGAAGATGACGTTGAGCCAGGAGCTCACGCTGATGCATGGCGTTTCCCCGGGTTCCACCCCGGACGGCGCGGTCGGCGGCCATCCCGAGCCTGGGCATCCCCGCCGTGAACCAGCAGGACGGGCCGGCCGGTGTCGGTGATGGCGTCACCGGGGTGACCCAGCTTCCGGCGCCAGTCGCCCTGGCCGCCACCTGGGACAAGGGACTGGCCGCCTGCTATGGCAAAGTCCTCGGCGCGGAGGAGCGCGGCAAGGGCGTTGAGGAGACCTACGGCCCCACCATCAACATCGTCCGGGTGCCGCAATGGGGGCGGGCCTTCGAGTCGCTCGGCGAGGACCCGTACCTGGACGGGCAGATCGCCGCGGCCGACGTGAACGGGATCCAGAGCCAGGGCGAAATGGCGCAGGTCAAGCACTACGCCGTGTACAACCAGGAGACCAACCGCAACACCCCGGCCGACAACGCGATCGTCTCGCAGCGGGCCATCGAGGAGATCTACACCTCCGCCTGGTCCGCCGTCATCGGACAGTCCAACCCGGCCTCGATCATGTGTTCCTACTCCGCGATCAACGGCAATTTTGCCTGCCAGAACCCATCCCTGCTGACCGGCATACTCGACCGGCAGTTCGGCTACCAGGGGTTCGTCGGCTCCGACTACGGCGCCACCCACTCCACGGTGGCCTCGGCCAACGCGGGGCTCGCCCAGGAACAGCCGGAGTCCATCTATTTCGGCGCCGCGCTTCAGCAGGCCGTCGCCAGCGGCCAGGTCAGCAGGTCCACGGTGGACCAGGCCGTGATCCGGATCCTGACCCAGATGTACCGGTTCAGGCTGTTCACCAACTACCCCACGGGCACCATGGCGGACACCGTGACCACGACGGCGAACCAGCGGGCCGGCCTGACGATTGCTGACACCGGCACCACCCTGCTGAAGAACGCCCAGGTGGGCGGCTCTGCGGTGCTGCCCTACGCGTCCGCGACATCCTCGATCGCGGTCATCGGCGCCGACGCGTCCACCTCGCCCATGACTGACGGCGGAGGCAGCGCGGGCGTAGTGCCGTCCGCGGTGGTAAGCCCGCTGCAGGGGATCAAGGCGCTGGCGGCCAGCGGCGCGGCCGTGAGCTACAACGACGGCAGCGACGTGCAGGCGGCCGCCGCGGCCGCGGCCGCCGCGCAGGAAGCGGTGGTGTTCGCCAGCGACTTCGAGACCGAGGGCGCGGATCGCTCCAGCCTCGCGCTGCCGGGCAACGCCGACACGCTCATCGCGGCGGTCGCCGCCGCGAACCCGCGCACGGTGGTGGTGCTCAACACCGGTGCCCCGGTGCTCATGCCGTGGCTCGGCCAGGTAGCGGGGGTGGTCGAGGCGTGGTATCCGGGCCAGGACGACGGGACCTCGATCGCCCGTGTGTTGTTCGGCCAGACCGACCCTTCCGGGCACCTGCCGGTGACCTTCCCCGCGAGCGAATCGCAGACGCCCGTCGCCACGCCACAGCAGTTCCCCGGAACCGGCGGCCAGGTCGCTTACTCGGAAGGGATCAGTGTCGGCTACCGCTGGTATGACGGGAATGGAGTCACCCCGTTGTTTCCGTTTGGCTATGGATTGTCCTATACGCGGTTCCGGTATTCGGACCTGCACGTGTCGGCCGACAGCGTCACCGCGGACGGGCGGCCCGGGCCGCTGGCCGAGGTGACCGCGCGGGTCACGAACGTCGGCACGGTCGCCGGCGCCGATGTGGCCCAGCTGTACGTGGGTGATCCCGCCGCGGCCGGGGCGCCTCCACGCCAGCTTGAGGGCTTCCAGCGGGTCTCGCTCCAGCCCGGGCAGTCTGCGGCGGTGCGGTTCCCGCTGGACGCCAGTTCCCTGTCCTACTGGAACGACCAGGCCAACGCCGGTGTCGTGCTCGATGGGAGCTTCTCGGTCTTCGTGGGCGACTCGTCGGCACTGGAGAACCTGCCGCTGCACGGATCGCTGCGCGTGGCGCGCAGTGCCGGGCCGCAGTCGGTTGCGGTGCACGCGCCGTCGATCCTCCAGGCGGGCCCGCAGACGGTGACGGCGAGCTTCACCAACCGCTCGGACCTGGCGGACCACGACGTCCGGCTCAGGTTGTCGGTCTCGACCGGTGGCGCCCCGCTGCCCGCGGCCGATGCGGCCCGGCTGCTCTCGGTTAGCCAAACCGGCGACGGGACAGGGACGCTGGCCCCGGGCTCCTCGGTAACCGTCCGGTTCCGCGTCACCGTGCCTCCGGCCGCGCCCGGCGGCTCGTACCAGTTCACCGGGACCGCCGCCTACTCGGTGGCCGGGCAGGGGATGACGGCCACGGGCACGGCCACCGCGTCGGTCGCCTTCGCGTCGGCTCAGGCGGCGCTCAACGATGTCGGCGCGGCGCCGGCCAGCAACGCCTCGGCCGGGAACTTCGACGGCGGCGGATTCAGCTTCGAATCACAGCAGCTGGCCGCGGATGGTTTCGGCCCGGGTGACCGCGTCGCCGCGAACGGCGCGGTCCTCACGCTGCCGAACGTTCCCGCCGGATCACCCGACGAGATCACCACCGAGGGCCAGGTGGTGAACCTTGGTCAGTCAGGCGCCGAGCTGGGCTTCCTCGGTGCCGGGACGTTCGGCACCCAGGGAGGGCCGGTGACGGTCACCTACACCGACGGCACCAGCCAGAACGCGACGATCAGCCTGGCCGACTGGTATGCCGACTCCGCTGCCCCGGGCACGGTGATCGCCGCCTCCGGGCCCTGGAACGTGCCCCCCTCCCAGGCGCAGTTCTTCGGCCCGCACACGGTCGCCGTCTATTACCAGCAGATTCCGGTCGATGCGTCGAAGACGATCGCGTCGGTGACCCTGCCTGACAATCCGCAGCTCCACCTCTTCGATGTGGGGGTGCCCGCGGCGGCGAACTTCGGCTCGGTGGCGGCGGCCGCCGACGACACTGGCCTGGCGCCCGCCGCGACGCCGTCAGAGGCCAACTACGACGGTGGCGGGTACAGCTTCTCCTCCGACGCCCTGGCCGCCGCCGGGCTCACCCCCGGCGCCGCCGTGACCGCGCAGGGGATCAGCTTCACGTGGCCGCACTACGCTCCGGGCAGCTTCGACAACATGCGAGCCGAGGGCCAGACCATCCCGGTGTCCGGGTCCGGGAGCACGCTTGGGTTCCTGGGATCCGGAGGGTTCGGCACGCAGAGCGGGACCGTCACGATCGGCTACACCGACGGGACCACGCAGTCGGCCACGCTGACCTTCGCGGACTGGTACGCCGACAACCCGGTGGCCGGGGGGACGATCGTAGCGACCGTCCCGTGGAACCCGGCGCCCGGCAGCACGCTGGGCGCGCACCAGGTTTCGGTGTACTCGGCGGCGCTCCCGCTGGCGGCCGGCAAGACCGTCGCGTCCGTCACCCTGCCCACCAACTTCAACCTGCACGTGTTCGCGGTCGCCGTGGGGGGCTAAGCGCTGACTCCCCACCCCGATTTCCATGATTACTACGGAGGACATCAGGTACTACCGGGACAGCTTAGCCAGCCGGGCTTTCTCTATGGCGGGCTGGAACCGGGGGCTTACAGGGTCGGGTAGCAGGTCCATGCGGGCGGTCAGGGCATCGCGCAGGCTCGCCGGGGCACGGCGGATCATGCCAGGGGGTCGGCTGGGTCGCGGCTGAGGTTGCTGCGGAGGGTATCGAGATCG
>DASWFT010000371.1:0-2954 GCA_036394075.1 Streptosporangiaceae bacterium | reverse complement strand
GCCGTCCTGCTGGACGGCAGCCTCACCGGCCACCCCAGCCTGGCCCTCGACACCGCCTGCACCCTCTATCTCGCCGGCACCGGCGACCACCCTCAGTAAACGCCACGAACCCCTCAAGGACTTCTGCGGGGCTGCACTAGTACGGCAGCCGAACTTCGGGTCGTGACCTGCGGCTGAGGCGCCTGAGACCGTAGTTCAGTGTGGGGCAGCCGCCTCGCGATCATGTGCTTGTGACAACAACAAGATCAGAGGCGGCTGCCGCTGCCAGGATAGGTGGCCGGCTGGCCGGGCGGATGCAGGCTGACCTGCTTGGCCGCTTGCGGCCGTGCTTTGCGCGGGTCGAGCCGTTCTTGCAGGCCAGGAAGTACGTGCGCGCGGTGATGAGCGAGCTGCCGAAACGGAACGGGTGGACGATCGCCGAGTATGTGCGGGACCGGACGCCGGATAGAACGCAGCGGCTGCTGTCCCGGGCGTCCTGGGATGAGCGTGCGGCAATGGCCCAGGTCCGCAGGTTCGCGATGGCCGGGCTGACCGAGGCCGCACGTAAGGGCGGGCGGCGGCGCGGGCACCTGGTGATCGGGGCGATCGATGAGACCGGGCAGGAAAAGGCCGGCGAGGCGACCGCTGGGGTCAAGCGCCAGTACATGGGCTGCGCGGGCAGGGTGGCGAACGGGATCAACACGGTGCACTTGTCCTATGTGCGGGAGAAGACCGGGCATGCGCTGATCGGCGCCCGGCAATGGATCCCGCGCGAGCACATCGATGATCCGGTCAGGTCCCTGAAGACGGGGCTGCCGCTGGACCTGGCGTTCCGCACCAAGGGCCAGTTGGCCATCGACATCTGCAAGGACGCCGCCGGTGACGGCGTCACGTTCGATTTCGCCTGCGCGGACGAGGTGTACGGCAACTGCACGGAGCTGCGGGAGTTCTTCGAAGCCAGCGGCCAGGCGTACGTGCTGCGCGTCCCGTCGAACTTCACCCTCACCCTGGCCAGCGGGGTCACCGCGACCTGTGCCGAGGCGGTCAGCGGCCTGCTGACGGGTAAGCGGGCCAAGGACAAGCGGCTGTGGGAGGTCCGCTCCGCCGGGAAGGGCTCCAAGGGCGACAGGTGGTACGCGTGGGCGTGGCTCGGGACCGCCTCGCCGCGGCACCACCTGCTTATCCGCCGTCACCTCAAGACCGGTGACCTGGCCTTCCACTACTGCTACGTACCCGAGGGCCAGCTGGTCACCAAGACCCGGCTGATCCGCGCCGCCGGGTTGCGCTGGCCCGTAGAAGAAGATTTCGAGTTCGGCAAGGACTGCTTCGGACCGGACCAGTCCCAGGTCAGGCTGTACACAGCCATCGCCCGGCATCTCGTCCTGATCATGGCCGCCCTGGCGATCTGCGCCGTCACCGCTGCCCTGCTGCGCGACCGAACCGATACCCAGGCACCTGAACCGGTCCGCCCGGACCAGCCGCCGCCCGCCGACTCCGGCATGATCCCGCTCACCATCCCGGAGATCAAGCACCTGCTCGCCGATGCCAGCGCCGTCCCGCGACCGCCCGGCCACAAAAGCCACTGGCTGGACTGGCGACGACGGCACCAGGCACGCTCCCGGTGGTTCCACAAGCGCACCAGACTCGCCCGAAATGCCGAGATCACCACGGTCAGCTAGCGAATGGCGGCTGCCGTACTAGGACTACCGAACGCTGCCGAACTAGCATCCACGCCAGCAGCGGCGATTACGGACCGTATCTGCCGCGTCCGCTACTCTGTGCCGCCGACCCGGCTCGGAGACACAGCTGTCCCGCTCTTAATCCGCGGGTTCGGGGTTCGAGTCCCTGGCGGCGCACCCGGAGGTCTTCACATTTCACCAGGGTCCATGTTCACATTTGGCTCTGACATTCTGGGCTGCCTTGGGTGCGCCGGCGGCCGGGCTTGAGATGATCTTGCTGGTGACGCGGTGCGGGCCCTGCGGGGCGTGGCTGGCCTGGGTCGGGCGCGGGGGATGGGCATGGCCGTGATGCCTGGTGAGCGGGAAGACGGTGAGCGGGCCGCGGCGCGGGCTGGTGGGCTAGCTGGCTATGGCGGGGCGGCTGCGAGGCTGGCGAGGGTGGTGCGGCGGCGTTTGCGGGTCCTGGGCGGGAGGCCGGCAGCGGCCCGCTTGTCGTTGTCGGCCTGCCGGGCGTGATAGGCGTCCAGGATGCGCTGGTTGCGGACGGCGAGCAGGCAGGCCAGCCACAGCGAGAGCGGGGTGACGCCCATGAGGCGGCACCAGCCGCGGGCGATGCTGGTGGCAGCCGGGTCCTTGATGGTGGCGAAGGTCCGCTCGGCGCTGGTGCGCCGGGCGTAGGAGCGGCGGTGCTCCTTAGATGGGTAGTCGTGCTTCTGCCGGGTCTTGGTGGCCACGGCCGGGGGGACGGTGATGGTCTGCTGCGCGCAGCAGGCCGGCGGGTGCTCGGGCGGGGTGAGGATCTCGGGCCGGTTCCGGTCTAGTCTCATCGAGCCGGGCCGGTGCGGGCAGCGGATCTTGCCCGCGGCGGCGGGGCAGGTGACCCGGTGGTAGCCGTCGGCGTCATCGGCGCTGATCCGGCCGAGCTTGTGCTTTGCCAGCTCGGCGGTCTGCTGGTCGTGCGCGGCGGTGTCCTCTGGGCTGGCGGCGGGGGCCAGCGGCCCCAGCTGGAGCAGCGGTTTCGGGGTGGCGGGGCAGTACAGGTTCCCGTTGGCGATGATGGCGCCTTCGTGGGTTCCGCGGGGTCCGCGATCGTTGGGGTGCAGGTCCTGCACCAGCTGCGCGCCGGCGGCGCGCAGCGGGATGGCCCACGCGCCGGCGTCGCGGTGGGCGTAGCCGGAGTCATCCAGGACATCGCTCAGCGGCAGGCCGCCCGCGGCCATGGCGAGCAGGACGGCGGCCAGGGCGCGGGCTGGGTCCAGCGCGCAGGAGGTCAGCGTCATCCGGCGGGCCAGCTCG
>DASWFT010000370.1:0-9957 GCA_036394075.1 Streptosporangiaceae bacterium | reverse complement strand
CACAAGGTCAAGGCCGACGA
The DNA here is from genome assembly GCA_036394075.1 of Streptosporangiaceae bacterium. GTDB lineage: Bacteria > Actinomycetota > Actinomycetes > Streptosporangiales > Streptosporangiaceae > JAWWPY01. Next base: position 9,937 of record DASWFT010000370.1, on the reverse strand, counting down.
GGCCGTCGAGGAGGCGGCCAAGCAGGGCCAGGAAGTCGACCGGGTGCTCGTCTGGCGCCGGCACCCTGGGCAGTACGCATCGCAGACCCCGATGGCCGAGGGCAGGGACTTCTTCGTTGATGAGCTGCTCAGCGAGCATCGGGGGCAGGTCGTGGAGCCGGTGTCCATGCCGGCCGAGGCGCCGCTGTTCCTGATGTACACCAGCGGCACGACCGGCCGCCCGAAGGGCTGCGTGCACAGCACCGGCGGCTATCTGGCCTACGTGGCCGGTACCTCTAAGTACTATCAGGACATCCACCCCGACGACATGTACTGGTGCATGGCCGACATCGGCTGGATCACCGGCCACTCCTACATCGTCTACGGGCCGCTCGCGCTTGGCACCACGACGGTGATCTATGAGGGCGTCCCCAACTATCCCGACGGCGGGCGGCCCTGGCGTATCGCGGAGAAACTCGGGGTGAACATCTTCCACACCTCGCCCACGGCGATCCGGATGCTGCGCAAGGTCGGCCCGGAGGAGCCGAAGAAGTACAGCTACCACTTCAAGCACATGACCACAGTGGGCGAGCCGATCGAGCCCGAGGTCTGGCGCTGGTACCACTCCGAGGTCGGCAAGGGCGAGGCGGCCATTGTCGACACCTGGTGGCAAACCGAGAACGGCGGCTTCCTGGGCAGCACGCTGCCCGCCCTGCAGCCGATGAAGCCAGGCAGCTGCGGGCCCGGCGTCCTCGGCGTCTACCCGGTGATCTACGACGAGGACGGCAACGAGGTCCCGGCGGGAAGCGGCAAGGCGGGCAACATCTGCATCCGCAACCCGTGGCCGGGTATCTTCCAGACCATCTGGGGACAGCCCGAGCGGTTCGTCGATACCTACTACGCGAAGTACAACACGAACCCGGACAGCAAGGACTGGCGCGACTGGCCGTACTTCGCCGGTGACGGAGCTCTCCAGGCCGCCGACGGCTACTTCAGGATCCTGGGCCGGGTCGACGACGTGATCAACGTGGCCGGGCACCGGCTGGGCACCAAGGAGATCGAGTCCGCGGCCCTGACCGTGCCGGAGGTCGCCGAGGCGGCAGCGGTGCCGGTGATCGACGACATCCGGGGCCGCGCCGTGGAGATCTACGTCTCGCTCAAGCCCGGCTTCGAGCCGGGCAAGGAGATGGAGGACAAGGTGACCAGGGCGATCGAGACCGAGATCGGCAAGATCGCCCGGCCGAAGAACGTCTGGATCGTGCCCGACATGCCAAAGACCAGGTCGGGCAAGATCATGCGCCGGGTCATCGCGTCCATCTCCAACTTCGCCGACATCGGGGATGTCACCACCCTGGCCAACCCCGAGATCGTCGAGGACATCCGCCACCACGTGCAGAGCGCGAAGGTCGCCAAGGACGACGTGCCGCGCGCGCTGACCGAGGCCGAGTTCGAGGAGATCAAGAAGTTCGGCGCGGAGTAGCCTGTCCCGCCTCTATATGCATGACGGCGGTGGCCCCAGTTGTGAACTGAGGCCACCGCCGTCGGCGTCCGCGGATCAGCCGGTCACCGACATGGACCCGGTGCCTGCGGGGCGCCCTCGCCGGCGATCTCCGCCAGGACGGCCTCGGTGTCACGGCCATGACTGGGAACCGGGCCGAGCACGGCGCCGAATCCGCTGTGCTGGACGGGCGGCGGCAGCACCTCCACCCGCCGGTCTCCCGCGAGGATGGCCGTCCACCGGTCCGCAAGCTGAGGATGGCTCACTACCTGGTCGACGCCCTTCACCGAGGCGTAGGCGATCTGGGCTTGGGCCAGCCGCCGCAGCAGCTCACCGGTCGCCAGCCGGGCCACGGCCCGGCGCAGCCGCCGTTCGAGGTCGTCGCGATGCTGGACCCGCTGCTGGTTCCCGGCGAACCGGCTGTCGCTGGCCATGTCGGGCAGGTCGAGGACGTCACGGCACAGTCGGCCCCATTCGGCTTCGTTCTGGACAGCCAGCAGGACCTCGTCACCGTCGGCCGTGACGTAGTCGCCGTAGGGGACGATGGTCGCATGGCGCGCGCCGCTGCGCGACGGCGGCCGGCCGGTCAGCTTGGTCAGCTGCAGCGGGTGCGACATCCACTCGGCGAGAGCGCCGAACAGCGACACCGTGACGACGCCACCGCGACCGGTCCTCGCGCGCTGCAGCAGCGCGCTGAGGATGCCGCTGTAGGCGTACATGCCGCCGGCGATGTCGGCGATGCTGATGCCTGCCTTGGCCGGCGCTTCCGGGGAACCGGTCACGGCCAGGATCCCCGCCTCGGCCTGCACAAGCAGGTCATAGGCCTTGCGGTCGGCATAGGGGCCGACGTCACCGTAACCGCTCAGCTGGCACGCGACCAGCCGCGGGTGCCGTTCGGCGAGCGAGACCGCCTCCAGGCCGAGCCTGCGGATGGCCGCAGGCGCGAGGTTACACACGAAGACGTCCGCGCGGCCGATCAGCATGTCCAGCATCCGCCGCCCGTGGTCTGCCTTCAGGTCCAGCACGACAGACTCCTTGGAGCGGTTGAGCCAGACGAACCAGCTGGACATGCCGTCGCCGGCGGCGCTGTCGTAGTCGCGGGCGAAGTCGCCTCGCCCCGGACGTTCGATCTTGATGACCCGAGCGCCGAGATCAGCGAGCTGCCGGGTGGCGAACGGGGCGGCCACAGCCTGCTCCAGCGCCACCACCAGCGTTCCGTCCAGCGGCCGGCCGCCGGCATCGGCCTGGCCGTCGGTGGGCGTGGTCACTACTGCTCCCTGTTAATCGACGATGGGTTGTCGACGATGGGTTTATTGACGATGGGGTTATCGGTGATGGCTGAGCGGTAGCCGACGTTTGTGCGCTGGCCAGCCCAGCGAGGTCCGGCATGGCGCCACAGTCCAGCACCGCGGCGTCGTCGAGCATCGCGGCGTCGTCCAGCCGGTCCAGGGCCGTCAGGAGCCGTTGCGCGGCGGGCTCGCCGAGCAATTCGGACGCCTTCGCGGCGATCTCCGGGCGGTCGGCGGGCCATCCGGGGCTGCCGCGGAACGCGGCGGTGCGCAGCTCAACAACCTCGCCATCGGTAAAGCTCAGCGTCACCTCGGCACCCCACCGGGCCGGATACGCGGCATCCAGTGTGGCGCTGGTGTGTATCTCGGTGCGGTCCATCCACTGCTGGAACCCGGCCGCCACCGCACGGGCGTTCTGGAAGTCCGCCAGCGAGGAGGTGCCGCGGGCGAGCGTGAGGGCCGCGCCGAAGGGCATCGAGAACTGGGCGTCGACCATGTTGCTGACGGTTCTCTTGCGCGCCAGTGGCTCGCCGACCAGGCCAGTCCCGGCGCTGAGCACCCCGCAGTCGATCCGCTGGATGCCTTCGACGCGCCCGCCTTCAGTACGGTATGCCGCCAGCAGGTCCATCACGCCGTGCATGTACCGGCAGCACGGATGGAACTTCACGCTGGTCTCATGCACCGCCCCCAGTCCGCCAGCGCGGCGGAGCACCGCCTCGGCATGGGCGTCCGCGCGGGCGCCGCCGTAGATGTGCATCAGGCCGTTGCGGTCCTCGAAGGCATTCAGCGGTCCGGTGAAACCAGCCGCGGCCAGCTCGACCGCGAGAATGCCGCCCGCTGCCGCTGACCCGGAATGGAGCCGCTTGGTCCAGGCGCCATCACTGAGGTAGGCCATGCTGCCTGCGGACATGCTCAGGGCAATGCCGAAGGCCCGGCGGATGGTGTCGGCGTCCAGGGCCGCGAGGCGCCCGGCGGCGGCCGCGGCGCCGAAGACGCCGCAGATGGCGGTCGGATGCACCCCCTGCCGGTAGAGCTCAGCGGGGCCAAGCAGCTCGCCGAGGCTGGCCATGACCTGGTACCCGACGACCGCGCTGTCCAGCACCGCGGTCATCGCCGGCGGGCGGGCGGCGGCGGCCGCGAGCAGTGCGGTCCAGATGACGGTGCCGGGATGCGAGCTGGATGGCTCGTGGGTGTCGTCGAGTTCGAGGCTGTGCGCGCTGATCCCGTTGAGCAGCGCCGCGTCCCGCACCGCGGCGCGCTGTCCGGTCCCCAGGACGGGGGCGGGGCCGGCCGACGCAGGCAGCAGCGCGTTTCTCGCCCGCCATGCGGAGTCAGCGGCCGCGCCGGCGTTTGCCACCGCGACGTAGTCCGTCAGCAGCAGCCTGGCCCGCCCGCGCTCGGACGCCCCCGGGCGGGCCGCCGCGGCCAGGTCGGCCAGCGCGGATGTTACCGGCGACTCCGTCACCGCCCCCCACCTCCATCCCGGCTGGTCGCTGTGTTCCCCGACTGCGGCCGATTAGACCGGCCAAATCAGCTCGCTGCTCCAGTAAGCCCGCAGGCGCCACACCTGTCAAGCTTCCCCTGCTTGCTGGGCTTGGGCGGGGTCGGCCGGCGTTGGGCGTTCCCGGCCGCGGTCTTGACGGAGACCCCGAGCGGTCGCAATATGGCCGTCTAAAGAGACCGCGCCACAGCGCACCACGCAAGCGCGCACCCCACGACTGCGCACCACACGACCGGGCATCACATGGCCGGGCATGACACGACCGGGCATGACACGACCGGGTATGACAACTGCGAGCAGGAGCCGTCCGGTGGAGGCCAGAGCCGTCCGCACCTCGTTGCGAGCCGTGGGGCCCGGCCAGGTCAGCGCGTACCGTCGGGTGGCGGCTGACCTGCGCCAGGCGATCGCCGCTGGCCGGTACGCGGCCGGGCAGCGGCTGCCCACCGAGGCCGAGATTGTCACCGCCACCGGGCTGGGCCGCCAGACGGTGCGCCGGGCCTTCCAGGAACTCGTCACCGAGGGTGTCATCTACCGGGTGCGCGGCCGCGGCACGTTCGCCGTCCCGGGCGACGGGAAGTACCTGCGGTCCTTCGGTAGCGTCGAGGACCTGATGGCGCTGTCGCTGGACACCGAGATGCAGGTCGTCGAACCGCTGCACGTGCTGGCCAGCCTGGAGATCGCCGACCAGCTGCACGTCGCCGACGACACCGTCATGGCGATGTCCTTCCTGCGGCTGCATGAAGGCGTGCCGTTCTGCTACACCCGCGTTTACCTCCCGATGGAGCTCGGCCGAAGCCTCCGGGAGCTTCCTGAGCTTGCTGCGCTCGGGGAGTCCGGCGCCCGCGCCCGGCTTACCGTGATCAGCCTGGTCGATCGGGTCAGCGATCGCCCGATCCACGGCGCGCTGCAGAATGCCACGGCGGTGGCGGCCACCGCCGACATCGCCCGGCGGCTGGGCTGCGCGGCCGGCCTGCCCGTGCTGCGCATCGACCGGCTGTACCGCGACCGTGAGCTGCGCCCGCTGGAACTCGCGATCAACCACTTCAACCCCGACCGCTACTCCTACCGGCTTCAGCTGCGGGGACGGGTGGATCACTCCAGCCCGGGCCAGGACGCGCCGTGACCGGCGGCCTGGCGCGGGGCCACGCCCGGCAGGAGCGCGGACGGCAGGCACCTGACCGGCAGGCACCTGACCGGCAGGCACCTGACCGGCTGGTGCCCGGCAGCCAGATGTCGGCCTCCCAGCGCAGCGCGGCCGCCATCGTCGGCGCGCTGTCCGCGGCCGGGACACGGCTGCTGTTCGGGATACCCGGCGGAGGGCCGAACCTGGACGTGGTCGGCGCCGCAGCGGCCAGCGGGCTGCGGTTCATCCTGGCCCACGGCGAGACGGCCGCCACGATCATGGCAGCGACCTGCGCCGACCTCACCGGGGCACCCGGCGCCGTCGTCGTCACCCGCGGGCCCGGGCTCGCCAGCGCCGTCAACGGCATCGCCCACGCGGCGCTCGACCGGCTGCCGCTCGTCGTCATCGCCGATACCGTCCCGGCGGCGGACTCCGGCCGGATCAGCCACCAGCGGCTGGACCAGGCCGCGCTAGGCCGGTCCGTAGCGAAGGCCGCCGTCACAGTCGGCGGCGGCCACCCGGAACAGGCCGCGAACCATGCCGTCGGGCTGGCGGCCGCGCCGCCCCCTGGGCCGGTCGTCGTCAACGTCGATGCCGACGTCCGCGACATCCTCCTCCAGGACGATGACCTGGGCGCGCTGCCCCCCGACGACGATCTCGCGCCGCTCATCGCGGCACTGCGGACAGCCCGGCGGCCCGCTGTGCTGCTTGGCCCCGGGGCAGTCCGGCACACCGGCGCCGTGCGCGCTGCCCTCGTCGGCAGCGGTATCCCGGCGCTGCACAGCTACCGGGCGCGGGGCATCGTGCCGGACTCAGCCGCCGAGGCGGCCGGGCTGTTCACCGGCGGGACCATGGAGTCACCCCTGCTTACCGCCGCCGACCTCATCGTCGGGCTCGGCGTTGACCCGGTGGAGCTGATCCCGGCGCCCTGGGACTACCCGGCTCCCGCCGTGCTCGTCACCGACGTCCCGGCCGGGTCCGCCGGATACTTCTCCGGCGGGCTCGAACTGGTCACCTCGCTGCCCGCCGCGATCGCGGCGCTGGCCGCGCACGGGGTGGGGCACGGCTGGCCCGAGGCAGCGGGCACGGCGGCGAAGATGGCCGCGGCGGGCCTCCTGCAGCGCGCAGCAACCGTCATGCCGGGACGGCTCACGCCGCAGGAAGTTGTCACCACGGTACGGGCGCACACTCCGCCTGGGACGATCGCCACCGTGGATGCCGGTGCCCATATGCTCGTGGCGATGCCGCTGTGGCCAGTTGACGAGCCACGCCGGCTGCTCATTTCCAGCGGGCTGGCGACCATGGGCTTCGCGCTGCCCGCCGCCATCGCCGCGGCCCTCTGCGTGCCGGGTGAGCCGGTCATCGCCTTCACCGGGGACGGCGGCCTCGGGATGGCGCTCATGGAGATCGAGACCGCCGTCCGGCATCGCCTGCGTATCGTCCTGGTGGTGTTCAACGACGCCACATTGAGCCTGATCAAGATCAAACAGTTCCCGGCCGGTCAGGGCGGGGCCGACACGGTCGGCTATCGCCCGGTTTCGTTCGCGCCCATCGCGGCGGCGATGGGCGCGGCGGCCGCGTCGGTCACCGATGTCGCCGGGCTCGTGGCGGCGCTGGCCCGGGCACTTGGCCGTGCGGGGCCCACGCTCATCGACGCGCGTGTCGATCCAGCGGGGTACCCCGCTGTCATGGACCTGACCCGGGGTGCCGCCGGCCGCCGCGGCGCACCAGAATGAACCGCCCGCCATCGCCCCGCGCACGCCGCGCGGCCTCCGGAGGGACAAGACGACGTCATGGCCGCACCTGAGATCGCAGACCTCGACCCCGACGAGCGCGACATCGTCTCGGTCGTGCACGACTGGGTTGAGGACAGCGTCCGCCCCGTTGTGCGCGATCTGGAACATAGCAACACGTATCCCGCCAAGCTGATCGATGCGATGAAGCAACTCGGCGTTTATGGGCTGGCCATTCCCGAGGCCTACGGCGGCTCTGGTGTCTCCACCGCATGTTTCGCGCTGGTCACCGAGGAGCTGGCGCGGGGCTGGATGAGCCTGGCCGGCGCGATGGGCGGGCACAGCGTCGTCGCGCGCCTCATCACCACGTTCGGCACCGACGCCCAGAAGGACAGCTGGCTGCCGCGGCTCGCCACCGGCCAGGCACGGGCGACGATGGCGCTCACCGAGCCGGGCGGCGGCTCGGACCTGCAGGCCATCCAGACCAGGGCGATCGCGGACGGCGAGGGCTACCGGCTTGACGGCGTGAAGACCTGGATCACTAATGCGCGGGCGGCGGATCTCACCGCTGTCCTGTGCAAGACGGACCCAGATGCCGTCCCCGCCAGCCACGGCATCAGCATTCTCCTGGCCGAGAAGGGACCGGGCTTCACGGTCTCCCGCGACCTGCCCAAGCTGGGCTACAAGGGGGTCGAGAGCTGTGAGATCGTCTTCGACGGCTACCAGTGCCCACGAGAGGCCCTGCTCGGGATCGAGGAGGGCCTCGGCTTCCGGCAGATGATGGGCGGGCTTGAGCTCGGCCGCATCCAGGTCGCGGCCCGGGCCGTCGGCGTGGCCCGGGCCGCGCTTGAGGACTCGCTGCGTTACGCGCAGCAGCGGGAGACTTTCGGGCAGCCCATCTGGCGGCATCAGGCGGTCGGCCATCGTCTCGCCGACATGGCCACCCGGGTCGACGCGGCCCGCCTGCTGACCGTCCGGGCGGCGGCCGCGCTGGACGCAGGCCAGCGCAGCGACCTGGAGGCAGGAATGGCGAAATTGTTCGCCTCAGAGGCGTGCCTGCAGGTCACCGCCGACGCGATCAAGGTGCACGGCGGCTATGGCTATTCCGCCGAGTTCGACGTCGAGCGCTATTACCGCGACGCCCCGCTGATGGTGGTCGGCGAGGGCACCAACGACATCCAGCGCAGCGTCATCGTCCGGCAACTGGTCGACCGGTACCCAGGCTGACCGCGCACCATCCAACCGCCCCCCCGGGCAGCACTACAAGGGAGTAGGCAGTGGCCATTACCGTAGCGAAGTTCAAGGACGTCTCCCAGGGCACCCAGCCGGGTCAGTTCACCATCGGTGAGCGGGAAGGGGTGGCGAGCCTCAGCGATCTCGACCCGATCTACCGGCGGTTGCTCGACGATCCGGTCACCGCCATCGTCGCCGTCACCGGGTCGGACGGCCTGCCGAATCTGACCCCGGTGTGGTTCGACTACGCCGGCAATACCGTCCTGCTGAACCTGGCTACCCACCGCAAGAAGGTCGGCTGGCTCCGTAAGGCACCACACGCGACGTTCCTGCTGATGAACCCCGAGAACCCGTATCACTGGGTCAGCCTCAAGACGGTGGTGGCACGCGAGATCTCCGAAGACGACCCGGTCGAAGGCCCGCTGGTCACCGAGCAGCTAGACCGGATCTGGGTCAAGTACACGAGCAACGATCCGCCCTACGGCCTGCGCGATCCGTCGATCGATGAGAGGCGGGTGCTGTTCGAACTCGATGTGGTGAAGGTCGCCACGTTCGGCCGGCCCTAGCCACCGCAGGCCCAGCACTCTGGAGGGGGGAGCGCCGCCAGTGCCCCGGATGCCCCGTGTCGTCGTCATGGGAGGGTCGCTCGGCGGCCTGACCGCGGCGCTGGTGCTGCGGGACGCCGGCTGCGATGTCCGGGTGTTCGAGCGTTCCTCGTCCGCCCTGCGGGCCCGTGGCGCGGGGATCGCGATCCTCGATGCCACCCTGCGCTACCTCACCGAACGCGGCGGCTACCGCGCCGAGGACGTCTGCTCGGCTACCGGCTGGATCCGCTTCATCCGCGCCGACGGGAGCGTCCAGCACGAGCAGCGGCACCGTTACCGGTTCTCCTCGTGGAACACGATCTACCGGTCGCTGCTCGGGCTGTTCGACCGCGACCGTTACTTCCTCGGCCGGGAGGTGGCGAGCTTCGACTCGGCCGAAGATGCCGCCAGCGTGACGCTGGCCGACGGATCCCGTGCCGAGGCGGACCTGCTCGTCTGTGCGGACGGCATCAGCTCGATGGCCAGGGCGCGCCTGATGCCGCAGGTCGCGCCGTCCTACGCCGGGTATGTCGCGTGGCGCGGCACCCTGCCGGAGCGGGACCTGTCACCGTCAGCCCGCAAAACGTTCGGCGACGCGCTCATCTATCAGGTGCTGGAGCACAGCCATATCCTCGTCTACCCGATCCCGGGCCTGGACGGTTCCCTGGCCGAGGGCGACCGGCTGATCAACATCGTCTGGTATGTCAACGTCGCCGCAGGCGATGAGCTGGACAGCCTCATGACCGACCGGCGCGGGGTGCGGCGAATCATGTCGCTGCCACCGGGCGGGGCGGCCGATGACGTGGTCCATCGCATGCGGCAGGCTGCTGCCATGTCGCTGGCCACGCCGATCGCCGAGGTCGTTACGGCCATCCCGGAGCCGTTCGTCCAGGTGGTTTGCGACATCGACGTCCCTCGCATGGCGGCGGGACGGGTCTGCCTCATCGGCGACGCGGCGTTCGCGGTACGGCCGCACGCGGCGGCGGGCACGGCCAAG
>DASWFT010000369.1:0-1769 GCA_036394075.1 Streptosporangiaceae bacterium | reverse complement strand
TAGGTGGTGGCCACCAGCGATTCCTCGTCGCGGGCCAGGCCGACGAAGCCCACGTCGGCGGTGGGCAGCAGCCGCGCCATGCCGTCGAGCATGCCGATGCCCGCGCGCAGTATGGGCACGATGAGGGGCACCGGCCGGGCCAGCTTGACGCCGGGTGCGTCATCCACCGGGGTGCGCACGGACACGGGCTGGACGCGGACCTCCCGGGTCGCCTCATAGGCGAGCAAGGTCACCAGCTCATCGGTGAGCCTGCGGAAGGTGGGCGCCTCCGTGTGCTCGTCGCGCAGCGCCGTGAGCTTGTGCGCGATCAGCGGATGATCAACGACGAGTGTCTGCATGATCCGTAGTGTGTCAGGTCGGCCTCATCCCGGCGGGCCCGCTGCCTGATCAGAGATGTCATCGACAGTTCTCCGCCTGGTCATGGCGTTGCGGCCAGGCGCGTCACTGACCCAATTCACCGTGTAAGAGTGCGAATCGCGATCGTCACCGAATCGTTCGCGCCCGACGTGAACGGCGTCGCCCACAGCGTCCTGCGAATCGCCGAGCATCTCGTCCTGCGCGGCCACCAGCCACTCATCGTCGCGCCCCGGCCTGCGGCCGGAATTGTCCCTGACGCTGGCCACTGGCCCTATCCCGTCGTGCGGATGCCCTCGCTGCCCATGCCCGGGTACCCGAGCTTCCGGCTCGGCCTGCCGAGCCGGAAGCTCCGTGACGCGCTGGTCGGCCACCGCGCTCACCTGGTCCATCTGGCCAGCCCGTTCGTCCTCGGCGCGCGGGGCGCCGCGGTCGCCCACCACTTGGACATACCGGTGATCGCGGTGTACCAGACCGACATGCCCGGCTACGCCCGCGCGTACCACACCGGCAAGCTCGGCGAGGCGGCCGCGTGGCACCGGGTGCGCGATATCCACAATGGAGCAGACCGCACCCTTGCTCCGTCCACCGCCAGTGCGGCGAGCCTGCACTCACGTGGCATCCCACGGGTGTGGTTGTGGGGGAGGGGCGTGGACACCGGGCGGTTCGACCCGGCCGCGCGCTGCGCTGCCCTGCGCCGGTCGCTGGCTCCTGAGGGCCAGGTCCTGGTCGGGTATGTCGGGCGGCTGGCCCCCGAGAAGCGGGTCGACCTGCTGGCGGACGTGGCGCGGCTGCCGGGGGCACGCCTGCTGATCGTCGGCAGCGGCCCGGCGGAAGCCGCGGTGCGCAAGGTGCTCCCGGCCGCGGTATTCCTCGGCCAGCGCCACGGCTCGGACCTGGCGCGGATCTATGCGAGCCTCGACATCTTCGTGCACAGCGGCTGCTGCGAGACGTTCGGCCAGACTATCCAGGAGGCGGCGGCGAGCGGTCTGCCCGTGGTGGCGCCGGCCGCGGGAGGGCCGCTTGACCTGGTCGAGGACGGGGTCACCGGGTATCTGGTGACCCCGGGAGATCGCGGCGCCCTGGCCGGCGCTGTGGCGCGGCTCGTCGCAGACCCCCGGCTGCGTGCCGCCGCGGGACGGGCTGCGCGGGAGCGGGTGCTGGCCCGCAGCTGGACCGCTCTCGGCGACGCCCTGATCGGGCACTACACGGCGGTGCTGACGGCGCCGGGTTGCCGTCAAGGGCGCCCGTCGCAGCGAAAAGTGGGCGCCACTTAGGAAACTTAAGCGACCAAAGTCGCCATGATCGAGTCAAGTTTTGAGAGTCGGGCTGTTTGTCCTGGTGGGTCTTCAGGCGGCGAGGCCAGCGCGGCGGGCGAGATCGTCGATCGCGGTTTCGTAGGCGCGTGAGGCGGC
>DASWFT010000368.1:0-14808 GCA_036394075.1 Streptosporangiaceae bacterium | reverse complement strand
GTGCTGCAGACCACCGAGGGCATGCTCTCCGAGATGCCGGCGCGGCTCGATGAGCTGAAAAGCACCGTGGAGAGCACCCGGCGGGCGCTGACCGAGAACTCCTATATCCGCGTGCTGCATGGCGCTGAGGTCGGCCTGGCGCTTGAGGAGGCGCGCCGCAACACCGACCGGTGGGTCTTCAAGGGTGGCACGGGCACGTTCCTGCGGGCGGTGACGATGCCCGGCTGCATCAGCAACGCCCGCCGCAGGAAGCACACGATGCACATACAGCTCGAGATCATCGATCCGAGCGACGAGAAACTATGCGGAGATTACGCGCAATTCCGCCGCTCCCTTTCCGACCAACCCGATTCGACCGGTGAGATCTGGACGGTGGACCGCACCAGAAAAGAGTCGTATGCGACCGTCCTGGCCGCATGCTGGTACTGGCAGCGCTTCAGCTTTGTCACCATCGAAGTCGGGCTCTCGTCGGTGATGACCACCTTCCGCTGGGACCTGACACCGCACCAGCTCATCATCACCCAGGAAGACCCGCAGTTCCCGGCCATGATGCTGGAGCCGGGAAAGTACTACTACGAGATCTACAGCCGCGAGCTGATGGCCAGCCTGCGGCAGTCCAGGCCGGTCCTGATCAGCCAGCTGGACCGGACCACGCTGAGCGACGAGCCCACCGTGGATGAGACCCGCAAGCTCTTCACGGAACTGGACCTGCCCATCCCGCGGGCGTTCACCGATCGCGACGTCGCCGAGATCATCGGCAAAGCCCTGCAAGCCAGGAATCCGTATCAGTGATGGACTACGCGAACATCCAGACCGCGATCCAGCGTGGCACGGCCGCGGATTCGGTCCCGCAGTGGGCGTTAAGGCTGCTGCGCGATATCGTCAGCGGCGCCCGTGACCTGGCTGCTGTGCGGCATCCCCTCGGGTTTTTCTGCTTCCCGGCCCAGCGTCTGCCCGGGCACGGGGTGTGCATACACCTCTGGACACCAGGCAGCCGCCACGAACTGACCACCTCCCACGTGCACGCACATAGCTGGGACCTGACCAGCTACGTGCTCTACGGCACGCTGCGTAATCAGCGGGTTCGCGTCGCCGATACGCCCGGCTCGGCCACGCATCGCGTCTTCGAGGTGCGCAGCCGCGGCGACGTGGACGAACTGCACGCCACTGGAAGGCTGGTGTCCTACCAGCCAGAGGCGGACGACGTCTACCGCGCCGGATCCGTGTACTCCCTGCTCGCCGGAGAATTCCACGCGACCGTGCCGCCCGGCGAGCAGGACGTCGCGACCGTCGTGCTGGGCCGCGGCCGCGCGGATGCGGCTGACCTGACACTGGGCCCGGTACACACCCGAAGTCACACGCTCACCCGGTCGCGCTGCGACGTGCTGGAGACGGCACGTGCCGCCCTCCTGATCGCGGACCGGCTGCAGGCGGCGGGCGCCGCATGAGCGAGCCGGAGGGGCGCGGCGCCGCCTGGACTGAGGAGCCGGCCATGAGCGACGAGGGAAGGCGGCGCAGTGAAGGGGGAATGGGGAGGCGGGCGGGGCCCCGGAGGCGAGCAGGAGACACTGACACGCCTGATCTGGAGGTGGCCCGCAAGCTGGCCGTAGCCGCGGCTGAGGCCGCGGGCACGTTGCTGCGCGGGTCGGCCCGCCGTGGCATCGGGACGCGGGTCAAGGACTCCACCGGCGACATCGTCACCGACCTCGACCTGGCCGCCGAGAAGATGATCATCGACCGAATACGGGCCGTCTTCCCGGTGCACCGGATCATCGCCGAAGAGTCGGGGCTGCTCGATTCTGCCGGGCCCGGGGTCAGCCGGGCCGGCCACCGGGCCAGCGGCTGTACCTGGCTGGTGGATCCGCTGGATGGCACGAACAACCTGGCCATCGGATTGTCGGCCTACGTGGTCGGGATCGCGTTGTGCGCGGGCGACCTGCCGGTGCTGGGCGTGGTGCACGACCCGGTGCTGCGGCAGACGTGGTCGGCGGTCCGCGGCGGTGGCGCGTTCGGGCCCGGCGGCCGGCTGCCCGCACCCTCCTGCCGGCCGGCCCGCTACGGGCCGCTGCTCGCCTGGACCCAGGGACATGGCGTGGCGCGCGAGGACGCGGCCGCCCGGGCGCTGAAGCTGGTGCTCGAGTCCACCGCGCGCCGGGTGCTCCAGCTCTGGGCGCCGCTGCTGGCCTGGGTGATGCTGGCCCGCGGTGACATCGACGGCATCGTCGGGTACCGGGCTGAGGCGGTGGACCTGCCGGCGGGTGCCCTGATCGCGGCCGAAGCGGGCATCGCCGTGTGCGGCCTCGATGGCCAGCCGTTTGACGACCGGATCGGACGGCCGGCGTCCGGTCGCAGCTTCGTGGCCGGTCATCCCGCCAACATCGGGCGGCTCACCGGGCTTGTCGCCGCGGCCACGCGCATCGTGCCGCAAGTGGCGGATCTGGATACCGCCGCGGACTGGTAGAGCGCTCACTGGGTAAGCAGCTCACTGGGTAAGCAGCTCACTGGGTAAGCAGCAGCGCGCCTACGGCGGCGCAGATGCCGCAGACGGCGAGACCCGCTCCGGTGAGCATGAACTTGCGCAGCGGCACCACGGCGTCGTAGGCGCGGCACCGCTCGTACCACAGCAGGGTCGCCAGCGACGCCCACGGCGTGACGATGGGGCCGACATTGGTGCCGATGAGCAGGGCCAGTAGCTGCTCGTGGTGGCTGAATGGGATGACTGCCTCACCCGCCACGTAGGCGGGCAGGTTGTTGACCGCGTTGGAAAGCCCGGCACCGGTCGCCGCCGCCCGCAGCGCGCCCACCGGGCCAGTCCCGTTGCCGATGAGCGCGCGGGTCACCACGGCCAGCCCGTGCAGGCTCACCGTCTGCACCACCAGGAAGAGCCCGACCACGAACACCAGCAGCCGCCACGGGACCAGCCGCGGCCGCAGCACGGCCCGCTTGCGGGCCGCGAACGCCGCCACGACCAGCGCTGCCGCTATCGCGGACGCATAGCCGAGCTGGATGCCCGTGACGACGATCAAGGTGATGAACAGCAGGCAGGCCAGCGCCGCCACCCAGAACAGCACTGGGTCATCGGGCCGGCGCGGCGGCGGCGGGTCGTAGCGGTCCATGCCGCGCTCGCCACGCCGCCAGTAGAACACCCATAGGAAAAGCATGGTCACGGCCACGGAGGCCAGTTGCACGGGCCACATCCGGCTGGCGAACGCAGCGGCGGGCAGCCCTACCCGGTTCGCCGCCAGCAGATTGGTCAGGTTGGACACCGGCAGCAGCAGGCTCGCGGTGTTGGCCAGCCACACCGTGGTCATGGCGAGCGGGATGACGGCGATGCCCGCCCGGCGGGCCAGCGCGAGCATCACGGGCGTGAGCAGCACCGCGGTGGTGTCCAGGTTGAGTACAGCGGTGGTGGTGGCGGCGAAGAACACGCACATAACGAAGAGCGCTGGGTAACTGCCGCGGGCCAGGCCGGCGATCCGGACCGCGATCACGTCGAAGACCCCCGCGTCCGCGGTCAACTCCGCCAGCACGATGACGGTACCCAGGAAGAGCAGCAGCGGGAGGATCCGCCGGATCGTCGCATCGGTGTCGGCGCGCGGGAGCAGGCCCGTCGCGACGAAGATCAAGCCGAGCAGGACAAGCCCGGCCGTGATCCAGTCCAGCGCGGGCCGCCGGAGTGCCGCCCGCCACAGTGCCGCCCACCACAGTGCTGTCCGCCGGAACGCCGTCAGCCGGCTCTGCGCGTTGCCGGTGTGTCCGGAGTGCGCGGCCTGGTCAGGGTCGGCGGCGGGCACACCCGTCATCGTCGCACAGCTCCGAGCCTCCAGCGAGGGACGGCGAGCACAGCGCGAAGGCTTCGCGAGGAGGAGGATGAGCGCCGGAGGGCCTGCCGATCACAACCCTGCCGAACACAGGGTCAGGCGGGATACCGAAATAACGCGCTCAAGGGGGATACTGAGACAATGAGCCGGTCAGCCGGTGCCGGGGGAGCGAACGGGCCGATCCAGATCTTTGTCAGCTATTCTCCCGCGGACGAGCGCTGGGCCACCTGGATGGCCTGGGAACTCGAAGCCGCTGGTTACCGGACGATGCTGCAGGCCTGGGATTTCGTGCCGGGCACGAACTTCATTGACTTCATGGACCGCGGCCTCAGCCAGGCGGCCGCCGTGGTCGCCGTGCTTTCCCAGCACTATGTGAACTCCACCTATGGCCGGCTGGAGTGGCAGGCGGCGCTGCGGGCCGACCCAGCCAACCCGGCGGGCAGATTAGTTACCGTCCGGGTCGAGGACTGCCCGCTCGATGGCCTGCTCGCCACCATCACCTACATCGACCTAGTTGGCGTGACCGATCCGGGCCAGGCCCGTGAGCTGCTGCTTGAGCGGGTCGGGCACGCGCTCGCCGGGAGGGCCAAGCAGCGGGAGGTGAGCTACCCGCACCCGGGCAAGACCATCGTGGGTCAGGTTCTCCCCGCGGCGGCGCCCGCGGACGCCGCGCAGGCCGCGTCGGCCGGGCCCGAGTCGGCCACGCACGCGTCGGCCACGCACGCGTCGGCCACGCGCGCGCCAGCCGCGTCGGCGGTGCCGCGCGCCCGCCGGGCACCGGCCACCGCGCCTTTCTACCCGCCCGCGCTTCCTGGCCCGACCGAGCCCCGCTCCGAGGTCACCCTGCTGCAGGTGGCAGGTCCACGGTTCGGGCGCGGGCTCGCGGCCTCGGGTGAGCGGTTGTCCGCCGCCGAGCTACAGGCCCGGATCTGGGCCGATGTCACCCAGCTCGCCGCGGTCGGCATGCCCAGGCCCGACCTCATGGTGGTCACCGGCGACCTGACGGAATCGGGCAGCCTGCGCGAATGCGACGAGGCGCTCGCGTTTCTCACCGGGCTGCGCGCGCTCCTCGGTCTGGAGCCGCAGCGTGTCGTGATCGTTCCCGGGGGGCGCGACATCACCAAGGCCGCGTGCCGCGCGTACTTCGCCACCTGCGAGGCCGACGACGTCGAGCCGCAGCCGCCGTACTGGCCGAAATGGCGTCACTTCGCCAGCTTGTTCGGTGAGTTCTACCGCGGACTCGACGGTCCGGTGTTCGACAGCGCGCAGCCCTGGAGCCTGTTCGCCCTGCCCGACCTGCGCGTCGCCGTCGCCGGGCTGAACTCGACGATGGCCGGCAGTCACCGGCCGGAGGACGACTACGGCTGGATCGGCGAGGCTCAGGCGGCGTGGTTCGCCGAGCAACTGGCCGGATTCGAGCGGGCCGGCTGGCTGCGGATCGGCGTGGTCAGGCACGACCCCGCGCCGGGCGCCGTGCCCGCCGGCCGCGACGCCGCGCTGCTGCGCGACGCCGGCACGGTCGACCGGCTGCTCGGACCGCGGCTCAGCCTGCTGCTGCACGGCCCGGGGCCCGGTGGCGACCAGGCCGAGGAACTCGCCTCCGGGCTGCTCGTGGTGCCCGCCGCGTCCCCTGGCCAGCACCAGTTTCTCCGGCTCACCCCGGATGGCCTGGACCGCTGGAGTGCCCGCCATGGCACCGGTGATGGCCCGGTGCGGCTCGCGCGGCGGTGGGAGGCGACCGGCGGCACCTTCGCCACCGGACGCGCCGATCAGGGCGAGGCGGAGCATGCCGGTCAGCCGGGGGTGGCGGCTGGGGCCGCGCCGCCGCCCGAGCCCGACCGGCCCGCGAGCCCGGCCAGCATGCTGCTTGACCGCATCGCGGAGGTCTGCGAGACCCGGCATGAGCACGCCAAGATCCGGCGCGTCGAAGGAGAGATGCCGCACCTGCTGGTCACGCATCAGGAGGAGGGGTTCATCCGGCAGTGGCGGATCGCGGCGCACGTGGGTGAGCCGACCCGCGAGGAGCTGGCCGCATTCCTGCGGCTGGTGCACACGGGACAGCCCGAGCCCGGCTCCGAACTGGTCTACGAGGGCCCGCAGCCGCCCCGGATGCTCCGCGAGGAGGCGCTGCGGCGAGGTGTGCGGCTGCGCAGCTTCATCGAGTTCCAGGGACTGCTCGATTTGCGCGGTTACGTGGCGGGCCAGGCCGCCCGCGTGGCCGCCGACCCGTTGTATCCACCGGGCCTGTACGTGCCGCAGCGATTCAGGGAGCTGGACCGGTCCTCCCCTGGAGTGCGTGACGACCTGGCCGACGAGCTACTCAGGCAGCTGGCGGCCGACCACGGCCGGTTCGTGCTCGTGCTGGGCGATTTCGGGCGCGGCAAGACGTTCGCGCTGCACGAGGTAGCCCGCCGGATTCCGGTCGAGCTGCCCCACCTGGTCCCGCTCCTCATCGAGCTGCGCGCCCTGGACAAGGCGCACTCGGTGGATGGCCTGGTGGCCGCGCACCTGGCCAATCACGGCGAGGATCTCATCGACCTCAAGGCGTTCCGCTACATGTTGCGGCAGGGACGCATTGTGCTGCTGTTCGACGGCTTCGACGAACTGGTCACCCGGGTCACCTACGAGCGCGCCGCTGATCACCTGGACACGCTGGTCCAGGCGGCCGAGGGTAAAGCGAAGATCGTGGTGGCCAGCCGGACACAGCACTTCAAGTCGCATGAGCAGGTGCTGACCGCTCTCGGCGAACGGGTCGGCTCGCTGCCCAGCCGACGGGTTTTCGCCATCGAGGACTTCACTCCAGCACAGATCCGTGCCTACCTGATCGCCCGCTACGACGGCGACGAGCAGGCCGCCGACGATCGGCTGCGGCTGCTCAGTGGCATCCAGGACCTGCTCGGCCTGTCCCGTAATCCGCGCATGCTGTCCTTCATCGCCGACCTGGACGAGAGCCGGCTGCGTGCGGTGGCCGGCACCCAGCAGACGATCAGCGCGGCCGGGCTGTATGAGGAGATCCTGGGCACCTGGCTGCGCCATGAGGAGCAGCGCACGCACCGGGTGCCAGGGACGCCGGTCGGGCTGAAGCTCGACGAGCTGTGGCGAGCCGTCACCACCCTGGCGATGCGGCTGTGGGAAACGGGAGAGTCCTTTCTCCGGCTGGCCGCCCTGGCCGAGGTCGCGGACACGCTCGCTGACCTCGCGGGCGGCCGGCTCTCCCTGGGCCAGCGAGCCCATGCCGTGGGCGCCGGGAGCCTGCTGGTACGGACCGACGCGGGACTGTTCGGCTTCATCCATGCCTCGGTCGCGGAATGGCTCGTCGCCGCGGAGATCGGCAGGCAGCTCACTGGCGGTGCGGCCGACCCGGCGCCACTGTCGGCCCGGCCGCTGTCGCAGCTGACCGTCGACTTCCTCTGTGACCTTGCGGGCAGCCAGACGTGCCGGGCCTGGGCCGGGCGGGTCCTGGCCGACTCCGGCGCCGACGAGGTGGCACGCGCCAATGCGCTGAAGGTCAGCACCCGGCTGCGCACGCCGGTGCAGACCGACCTGCGCGGTGCGCTGCTGCAGGGGGAGGACCTGTCCTACCGCGAGCTGGCGGGGGTCGACCTGACCGGCGCCGACCTCAGCGATGCCCGGCTGGTCGGCACGAACCTGAGCAACGCCATCCTGCGCGAGGCCACGCTGGCCGGCGCGCGGCTGGACGAGGCCCGGCTGGCCGGGGCGGACCTCCGCGGCGCTGACCTGACCCGGGCCCGGATGGCGCGCGCCGACCTGCGGGGCGCGGCACTGGCCGGCAGCAGGTGGGTCCGCGCCGCCCTCATCGACGTGACCGCCGACGCCGGGCTGGCCGACGCGGCCGAACTGCATGGCGCGGCGATCACGCCCGGCCAGCCGGTTGAAGTCGAGCTCGCACCCGCGGCGATCGGCGTGCCATACGGGTTCCACCCGCAGACCAGCCGGCTCCCCGAGCCAGTGGCCTACAGCGGTGACGGCGGTCTGCTGGCCATCGGCAATGACGACGGCGGCGTGCTCATCTGCGACAGCATCTCCGGCCTACCCATACGCACGCTGCACGGGCACCGCGGGCGGGTCTACGCGGTCGCGTTCGGCCCGGGCGACGGCGTGCTGGCGACCGGGTCAAGCGACGGCACCGTCCGGCTCTGGGATCCGGCTACCGGTGAGTGCCTGCGGGTCCTTGACGGCCACCGGGGCGGGGTGTGGCCGATGGCGCTCAGCCCTCGCGGAGGCCTGCTCGCCACCGGTGACGGCGATGGCGTACTGCGGCTGTGGGACGTCGAGGATGGCCGGCTGCGGCTTGCGCTGCCCGGCCACACCGCACCGGTATACACCGCGGCCTTCAGCCCTGATGGGACGCTGCTCGCCGTGGGTGACCGGGTGACGCTGCGCCTGTACGACGCGGCCACCGGCACAATGACGCGTGAGCTGGGCGGTCACCACGGTCCGGTGTACCGTGCCGCGTTCGGTCCCGAGGGCGACCTGCTCGCCACGGGCGACAGCGGCGGGACGGTCCGCCTGTGGGATCCCGCCGTCGGCGAACTGCGCCACGAGCTGGCCGGCCACAGCCGGGCCATCTATACGCTCGCGTTCGACCCCAACGGCTCCCGTCTGGCCAGCGGCGACACGGATGGGCGGATCCGGCTGTGGGATCCGCGGACCGGGCGCGCCGTTGGCGAGCTGGCCGGGCACGGAGGGGCGGTCTACTGGGTCGCCTTCAGCCCCGGCGGTGACCAGCTCGCCAGCTGCGACAGCGACGGGAACGTCCAGCTCTGGGACGCGGCCACCGGGCAGGCCAGGCACTTGCTGACCGGGCACAAGGCGTCGGTGTGGCCGATGGTGTTCCGGCCGGACGGGGGCCAGCTCGCGACGAGCGGCAACGACGGAACTGTCCGGTTGTGGGATCCAGCCAGCGGCCAATGCCGGCACGTGCTGCGCGGCCATGGGCGGCGGATCACCGGGGTACGGTTCAGCCCGGCCGGTGATCTGCTCGCCACCAGCGGCAACGACGGCATCGTGCGGCTGTGGCAGCCGCGCACCGGCCAGCGGCTCAGAGAGTTCAGCGGCACCGCTGACCGGCTGATCTCAGTGCTGTTCAGCCCGGTCGGCGACCGGCTCGCCACCGCGAGCAACGACGGCGGGGTCTACTTCTGGAACACCCGGTCCGGCGCTTATGAGCGCGAGATGAACGTCGAGACCGACCATCTGTGGGCGGAGACCTTCAGCCCGTATGGCGACGTGCTCGCGACCGCCAACGACGACGACACGGTACGGCTGTGGTACTGCACGACGGGCCGGGGCATCCGGACCTTCGCCGAGCACCGCGGCCGGGTGCGTTCCATCGCGTTCAGCCCCGACGGCACCCGGGTGGCGACCGGCTGCGACGACCGCATGGTGCGCCTCTGGGATGTCGAGAAGGACGTCTGCGTGGCCACCCTGGCCGGCCACGGCGACCGCGTCTATTCGGTGGTGTTCAGCCCCGACGGCGCGATGCTGGCCAGTGCGAGCAACGACGGCACCGCCCGGCTGTGGGACGTCGCCTCCGGCGCGCTCATCCACACGCTGACCGGGAACCGGGGACGGCTGTGGTCAGCCGCGTTCAGCCCGGACGGCGCGATGCTCGCCACGGCGGGGGACGACCTGGCGGTGCGGCTGTGGGACGCACGCACGGGAGCCCTCCAGCAGACCCTCGCCGGGCACAGCGGGCGGGTGTGGTCGGTCGCCTTCAGCCCGGACGGCACGCTGCTGGCCAGCGCCGGCGACGACGGCTCGGTGGGGCTGTGGGACACAGCCGGCGGCGAGCCGCCGCGGCTGCGGCTGACGCTGCTCGGCCTGCCCGAGGGATGGGCTTCGCTGGCGCCCGATGGCCGGTACAAGCAGGAGGGCGACATCGCCGGCCAGTTCTGGCACGTCGTCGGGATGTGCCGGTTCGGCAGCGGGGAGCTGGATTCCTACCTCACGGCCGTCCGCCGGCTGCCGCTCGACGCGGAATTCTGACCGCACCCGCGCCTCACCCCGGGTCTCGGCCGAGGAAGGCGATCAGCCGGTCCGCCGGGCCCGCGCGCGGCGGCACGGATACCGGCGCCGCGAACCGTCCCGGCCGGTCGGCGGCGGTGACGAGCAGCGGCGAGAGCTCGAGCAGTTCCTCGGCCAGCCGCGGCGGGATCGGCCGGGGGCGCCCGCACGCTTGTGCGACGTCCCAGCCGTGGATGGCGACCTCGACTGCCCCAGCGCTGGTCACGATGGACGCTGATACCGGGCAGCCGCCCACGGTGACCAGGTCGCCGTCCGTGCGGGCGCACGCCCCGAGGAGCAGGCCCGCCCGTTCCCGCAGTGCGGCGACGAGGTCGGCGGCTGGATCAGCGCCATCGGTGGCCGGGCTGAGGTCGACGTGACCGAGGTCGATGGCATCGTGCAGCGCGATGAGGGAGTCGTTCATGTGCGCCAGCAGGTCACCCAGGTCCCAGTCCCGGCACGGTGTAGGACGGGACAAGGCGGCCGACGTGACGTTATGAAGGTTGCCCATGGTGTAACTGATCGCGCGTTCGAGCAGTCCGACGGCGCCGAACAGCGTTGCCGCCGCCCGGCTCTCGGTCATGACCGGGCCGGCAGGGTCGCGGGCAGGCCGAACGTGGCGAACAGGGAGGTGTCGAAGAACGCGGCGACATGGTCGATGCCCGCGGCGGTGATGTGGACGACATGCAGCTGGAAAGCGTGATACTCGCCGTCGGCATCCCGCAGGTACATGCCGAACGCGGGCTGCCCGTTCGCCTCGGTCGGGATCAGCCGCAAGTCGCCCGCCGCCTGGGCGGGGCACTGGGTGGCGACGAGCTGGCCGATGTCGCCGGGGGAGCGGTACCAGCCGGTGAACGGTGGCATTTCCCAGACCGCGTCGGCGCTGAACAGGTCGACCAGCGCGGCGACGTCATACTTCTCGAAGGCCGCGACGTACCGCTGGAGCAGCTCTCGTTGCTCGGGCGTGGTGGGTTCGGCGACTGCGTCCTCCGTCGGCGCCACCTGGCTGATCTGCGCCCGAGCGCGTTGCAGGGAGCTGTTCACGGCCGCGGTGGTGGTGCCGAGCAGTTCGGCAACCTCGGCGGCCCGCCAGTTCAGGACCTCTCTCAGGATGAGGACGGCACGCTGCCTCGGCGGCAGGTGCTGCAGCGCGGCGATGAGGGCCAGCCGGATGCTTTCCCGTGATGTCACGATGGTGGCGGGATCCCCCGGCCCTCCGCCGACCATGGCGTCAGGGATCGGCTCCAGCCACGGCACCTCGGGCTGCTCGGCCAGCTCGGCCGTGGGATCGGCACTCGGGGCGCCGAGCCCGCTGGGCAGCGGGCGGCGGCTCCGGCTCTCCAGCGCGGTCAGGCAGGCGCTGGTGGCGATCCGGTAGAGCCAGGTCCGCAGGGACGACCGCTCCTCGAACCGGTCGTAGGCGCGCCAGGCACGCAGATAGGTCTCCTGCACTAGATCCTCGGCATCGTGCACCGAGCCGAGCATCCGGTAACAATGCGCGAGCAACTCGCGCCGGTACGGTTCCGCCCGGGGCAGGAACTCCTCTTGCTGGACCGCGCTGTCCGTCATCGTTACGACCTTTCAGGTGCGCTCTGCCTTTAGACCAGGCCCAGGACAAGAACTCATCGGCGCGC
Source organism: Streptosporangiaceae bacterium (assembly GCA_036394075.1). Lineage (GTDB taxonomy): Bacteria > Actinomycetota > Actinomycetes > Streptosporangiales > Streptosporangiaceae > JAWWPY01. The sequence continues at coordinate 3,326 of DASWFT010000368.1, read as the reverse complement.
GGCGATATATCTTCCGCGCCGGATCAGGTTCACACATCCCATCGTGCCCCGCCCGCCCGGCCGAAAGCGCCGCCGGACCTCACCCGAGGATGCCTTCCGTGCCCGCCGATGTCGAACGATGAGTTCTGGCTACGTACCAAGTCTGTACGGATGAGCACGTTCGAGCAGCGGAGGAAGACCTGTGATGAATGATCGTTCCCGCGGGGCGGCCCTGGTGGTGCTGTGCGCCGGGATGCTGATGATCGTCCTGGACATGACCATCGTGAATGTGGCGCTCCCGTTCATCCAGACCGACCTCGGCTTCTCTCAGTCGGGCCTCGCGTGGATCGTCAATGCTTACCTGATCGCGTACGGTGGCCTGCTCCTGCTGGCCGGACGGCTGGGCGATCTCGCCGGCCGCCGGAACGTCTTCGTGGCCGGTCTCGGCATCTTCACCGCGGCGTCGCTGTGCTGCGGGCTCGCCCGCAGCGAGTGGATGCTGGTCGGGGCGCGGTTCCTGCAGGGCGTGGGGGGAGCGCTCACGTCAGCGGTAATCCTGGGCATGATCGTGACCATGTTTCCCGAGCCCCGAGAGCGTGCGAGGGCCATCGGCATCTACGCGTTCGTCGCGTCGGCCGGCGCTGCGGTGGGCCTGCTGGCCGGTGGTGTCATCACCGAACTGGTCGGCTGGCGCTGGGTGTTCTTCGTCAACCTCCCCATCGGCGTCGTGACCGCAGTACTGGCGCTGCGGGTGGTCCACCGTGACCGCGGCGCCGGGCTGGCTGAAGGCGCCGACTTCCCGGGCGCCGCTGCGATAACGGGCGCGACGATGCTGGCCGTTTTCACTATCGTCAGCCCGGCGGCCGAGTACGGCTGGCTCGCCGGCCGGACGCTCGGGCTGGGCGGGTTGTCTGTCGTTTTGTTCGGGGCGTTCATCGCTAGGCAGTTGGCGGCGCGGAACCCGTTGATGCCGGTCCGGATCCTCAGGTCTCGCGCTGTCGCCGGGGCGAATCTGGTCCAGGTGCTGGGCACCGCCGGCATGTTCGGCATGTTCTTCCTTGGCTCCCTGTACCTGCAGCGGCTGCTCGGCTACAACTCACTGGAGATCGGTCTCGCCTTCCTGCCCGTCGCCGTGGTGATGGGAACGCTGTCGGTGCGGTATTCGGAGCGCCTGGTCCTCCGCTTCGGCGCCCGGGGGACGATGCTGCCGGGACTGGTGCTGATCGCCGCGGGGCTCGTGGTGTTCGCCCGGGTACCAGCCCATGGCAGCTACCTGACCGGTGTCTTCCCGGTCACGGTTCTGCTCGGGGCCGGCGCGGGGCTCGCCTTTCCCGCTCTGATGACCCTCGCCATGTCGGCGGCCACACCGCAGGACGCCGGCCTGGCCTCCGGCCTGGTGAACGCGACGGCCCAGGTCGGCGGCGCGCTAGGACTCGCCGTCCTGGCCACCGTCTCGGCGTCCCGGAGTAATGCGCTGATCGCGAGCGGCGAGCCCGCGGCCACGTCGCTGACCGCCGGTTACCACCTGGCGTTCTGGGTTGCCGCCGGTCTCGTGGCGGCGGCCATCGTCGTCGCCCTCACGGTGCTGCAGCCCGATCGCAGGCAACGTGTGGACTCCATCTCATCGCTTCCGGCTGATCCCGCCCGCCGCGCTGAGCCGTGCCGCGAAGTAAGTGCTCGTTGACGGTAGGCCGTGTGCGTACCGTTGGGTCACCGGCCAGGTCCGCCCGCTCCCGGGATGGTGCGGTCCGGTCAGCTGGCTGAGCTGGCGGCGATCGACTCGTTGGCACCAGGCGTGAAGTTTGGGGTCAGGGATCGGCACGAGGCCCCATGTGGTGCCGTTCCAGTGCTCAAGGAGCGAGCCTCCACCGCCCTTGCCCACGGCCCAGGCGTTGCTCGGGCTCAGGTCGACCACGCCAGTGAGCTGCGCGGCATAGCCGGTGACAACTGATGTGGAGTTCACCGACCAGGCCGAGCCGTTCCAGTGCTCGATCAGCGTGCTGTGGTTGCGGCGCCCGAGGATGCTGAGCACGAACTGGAACTGGGCGGGCCGCGTCGGCGGGCCGTTCTCGGGATGCTGGCCATGCGCGGCAGCCGGGCTGTGTCGCGCAGCGAACTCATCGACGGGATGTGGGGCGAAGACCCGCCGGCCAGCGCGGTGAACAGCGTGCACGTCTATGTCGCCGGGCTGCGCCGCGTGCTGGAACCACGCCGTGCACACCGGGCACCCGGGCAGGTCCTGTCGGCCAGCGGGCCGGGATATCTGCTCCGGCTGGAACCCGGCCAGCTGGACACGGAGACGCTGGAAAACCATCTGTCGCAGGCACGCAGGTCGCGCGCCGCCGGTGACCTGGCCGCCGCGGCCCGGTCGCTGGACGCGGCCCTGGGCTTGTGGCAGGGGATCCCGCTGTCCGGGATACCCGGTCCCTGGGCCGACATCGAGCGGGTCCGGCTGGATGAGCTGCGACTGACCGCGACCGAGGAACGTATCGAGGTGATGCTCGCGCTGGGTGGCCATCACCAGGCCGTGCCGCAACTGGCCGGGCTGATCCGGGAGCATCCGCTCCGCGAGCGGTTCCGCGGGCAGCTGATGGTGGCGCTGTACCGGTGCGGCCGGCAGGCCGACGCACTGGCCGAGTTCGCCGACGCCCGCTTCGTCCTTGAAGCAGGCGGCACGGCTGGTTCTACGCCGCGGCCTCGAGCCGGAGCCCCGGCAGCGCCTGGTACACAGCCAGCGTCTCCTGGCTGATGCGCTCCCATGAGTAGCGGTCCTCGGCGCGCCTCGCCGCGGCGATGCCGAAGCCCTCGCGGAGCATGGGGCTGCCGAGGAGGCGGCGTATCCGGGCCGCCAGCAGCGCGGGCCGGGCCGGCGGGACCAGGTAACCCGTGACGCCGTCGATCACGGCGTCCCCGTTGATTCCGGCTTCGGACGCGATGACCGGGAGGCCGCATGCCATCGCCTCCAGGGACACCGTGGCGAGGGGCTCGGTCGCGGTGAGGTTCACGAGCGCGTCTGCCGACCGCATCAGCGCTGGCATGTCGGCCTGGCTCACCGTGCCTACGCAGCGGAGCCGGTCGTGCACCCCCAGCTCGCGGGCGAGCTTGGTGAGGGCCCGGTACCCGGGATCGTCGGCCAACTGGCTTCGGGCGGGGCCGCCGACGACGAGGAGTTCGGCATCCGGCACCTCAGCCAGGGCCCGTGCGGCGGTGGCGAGTCCCTGTCGCTCGCCCAGCCCGGTGACCATGAGCAGCCGGGGCCGTCGGTCGCGGGTGGCGGCTGGGCCGGACGGCCGGAACGTGCTGGTATCCACTCCCGGTGGCACGACCCTCACCGAGGCCAGCGGCAC
>DASWFT010000367.1:0-12890 GCA_036394075.1 Streptosporangiaceae bacterium | reverse complement strand
TCCCGGCGTCGGCACCGGCGGTCCAGGTTCCCGCGCTATCGCCCGCCCGGCGGCCCTGATGACGGATAGCACGTCCGTAGCCGCCCAGCCTTTGGACCCGGCCAGAGGCAGGATAGGTTCCCTCGTCGGGCTGGCCTCGCCTGCCCGGCTGGCCGCTCTCGCCCGGGACAACCAGCTCTTCGCGCTGGCCCTCGGAGCGGGAGCCGTTCTCCGGATACTGGCCATGGTCGGGTACCCGGGGGTTCTCTGGTTCCTCGGCGACTCCTACCTTTACCTCGGCGCTGCCCTGCGGCCGCGGCCGGATCTCAGCAAAACCGTGGGCTACTCCTTCTTCCTGCGCGCGCTTGAGCCGTTCCACAGCCTGATCCTGGTCGCCGTCGTGCAGCACCTGATGGGCCTGGCCATAGGCATCCTTGTGTACGCATTGCTACGGCGGAGCCGGGTGGCACGGCACTGGGCCGCGCTGGCCGCCACCCCGGTGCTGCTTGACGGCAACGAGATCCAGCTTGAGCACATGGTGATGGCCGAGACACTGTTCACGTTCCTGGTCATGATCAGCATGACGCTGCTGCTCTGGCGGCCGCGTCCCTCGTGGCCGGCGGGCCTGGCGGCCGGACTGCTCACCGGCTACGCGGTTCTCGTCCGCACGGAGGGGGTGCCGCTGCCCCTGGTCCTCGCCGGGTACCTGGTGGTGCGCAGGGTGGGCTGGCGCCCCGTCGTCGCCGTAATAGCGGGCTGCGCCGCGCCGATAGCCGGGTACGCCATCTGGTTCCATTCCTGGAACGGCCAGTACGCCCTCACCCGCTCAGAAGGGTTCTACCTGTGGGGCAGGGTGTCCACCTTCGCCGACTGCGCGCAGATCAGGCCGCCCGCCGACGAGCGCCGCTTCTGTCTGTCCACGCCACCCGCCAAGCGGCTTCCGGCCGGGACGATCATCTGGGAGACCCCGAAGATCCGCCATATGCCCGGCGGGCCGGTGAGCGTGCGCAACAACCGGCTGCTGCGCGACTTCGCGATCCGCGCCATCCTCGCCCAGCCGGGCGGCTACCTGACGGCCATCGCTGACGAGGCAGGCATCGCCCTGGACTGGCGGCGGTATCCCTACCCGAGCGCGGGCACCGTGTCATTCAGCTACTTCCATCTCAAGCCGCAGGTGGTGCCCGACAGGAGCTGGATCCCGGGCGGGACCGCGCCCAGAGACGTGCGGGCCTACGGCCGGGCGAGCCCGAGCCGGGTGATCAGGCCGGTGGCCTACCTGATCGGCGGCTACCAGCGGGTGTTCTATACCTGGGGACCGCTGTTCGGCGCGATCCTGGCGGTCGGGCTGGCCGGCCTGATCCGGTTCCGGCGCCGGCTCGGCGGGGCGGGCCTGCTGCCCTGGGCCGCCGCCGTGGTGCTGCTCATCACCCCGATCGCCACGGCGGGGCTGAGCTACCGCTACCTGATACCGGTGCTGCCGTTGAGCGGCCTCGCGGCGGGCCTGGCCGCGGTGCCCCGCAATGGCGGGGCACCGCGGCGCGTGGCGGGCACATCTCAGGGGTCCGCGCTTGCGGCTGAAGGCTCCGCGCTTGCGGCTGAAGGCTCCGCGCTTGCGCCGGATGGCTTGACAGCGGCGGCGGAGTATCCGGCAGCCCCGGCTCAGGGCGAGGCGATCCGGCTGAGCTGAGGGGGCAACTGGCTCGCCGCGGCCCTATCAAGCAGGAACAGCGTGCGCTGCCGCCCGCGCGCACCGGCCGCCGGTACCTGGACCGGGCCGGAGTCTGACAGCGCGAGCCGGACCGCCCTGGCCTTCTCCTGGCCGGCCGCGAGCACCCACACGTCGCGGGCACACCGGATCGCCGGCAGGGTGAGCGTAAGCCGGGTCGGGGGCGGCTTGGGCGCGCCGTGGACAGCGACCACCGGCCGCTCCTCCTCATAGAGCGCCGGCATGCCGGGAAAGAGCGACGCCACGTGCGCGTCCGGCCCGATGCCGAGCAGCAGGACGTCGAACGAGGGCACCGGGCCATGGTCTTCAGGCCGGGTAGCCGCGCGCAGCTCGTCGGCGTACCTGGCCGCGGCCGCCTCCGGGTCGTCTCCGTCCGGGCCGTCCGTGCCGGGCATCCGGTGCACCCGCCGCGGATCGGTGTCCACATGCCGCAGCAGCGCCTGCTCGGCCGCCGCCTCGTTGCGTTCGGGATGCCCGGACGGCAGGAAGCGCTCGTCCCCCCACCAGATGTCCAGATGCCGCCAGTCCACGGCGCCCAGGGCCGGCGCCGCCGCGAGTTCCGCCAGGATGGCCGTGCCGATGCCACCGCCGGTGAGCACCAACGCGGCGGCGGCCGACGCCGCCTGGGCATCCACCAGCCTGGTTACCAGCCGAGCCGCCGCCGCCTTGGCCAGCACGTCCGCATCGTGGTGTACGAGCACCTCAGGCGGGCTCATTTCCGGCTGCTGCCGCCTGTGGCGCTCCGGCCGCCGGTGCCGTGCCCGTTGCCTTCGGCACCTCGCCGGCGGCCGCCGGCCCGCTTCCCCCCGCCGTGCGCGGCCGCGAACCGCGCGACGGTCTCGGCGTAGACCTCATCAGGGTCCAGCCGGCGCAGCTCCTCGGAGAGCAGTTCGGACGTGTCCCTACGGTGCAGCGAGACGTGGCGCTCGGGCTGGTCGGGCCGGCGCAGCAGGGCCACCCGGCCGTCCGGCCGGGTCAGCGAGATGTCGCCGTCCGTGGTGGCGAAGGTGACACCGGTGATGCCCGGGCCGGCCGAGACCTCGTTCGCGAACGGCACGCCGAGCCGCGTGGACAGCCACGATGCGATCAGGTCGGCGCTCGGGTTGCCCTGCTCCGCGGCCACCGCGCCTCCGCCGATCGCGCCGTGTGGCTGGTCCATGGTGGCCGCGAGCAGCGTTCGCCATGGCGTGGCCCTGGTCCAGCTGAGATCGGTGTCACCGGGCCGGTAACCACCGGCCAGCGTTTCCAGGCAGTGCCGGGGTGCGCTCGCCGACGCGGCGTCGGTGATCCGCCGCTGCGCCAGGGCGCCCAGCGGATCCGCGGCGGGCACGATTGGGGGAGACCCGGGCCACCAGGTCACCACGGGCGTGTCCGGCATCAGCAGCGGGATCACCACGGAATCCGCGTGCTGGCCGAGCGGCCCATACATCCGCAGCAGCACCGTCTCGCCCGGGCCGGACTCGCCCACCCGGATCTCGGCGTCCAGCCGGGAGGCTGACTCGGGCCGCCGTATGATCACCGCGAGCACCCGCATGGGGTGCTCACGGGCCGCCTCGCTGGCCGCCCGTACCGCGTCATACTGCGCGGTCTCGTCGGTCACGATGACCAGGGTCAGCACCATCCCGCTGGCCGGGCCGCCGAGGCGCTGTCGGGCCTGCCGCAGCGAATCATGAATCTGGCCGGTGCTGGTCTGCGCCAGGTCGATCATCATGTTTGGCCTCGTCTCGTCGATGCGCTCACAGCGCCTCCCGCTCGCCTGCGGGGCCCCGCCCGCCTCCCCATTCCCTCTTCACTGCGCCGCCTTCCCTCGTCGCTCGTTCCTCGCTCCTCAGTCCAGGCGGCGCCGCGCCCCTCCGGCTCGCTCACAGTCGGCGCCAGGCCCGTCCGTCCCTGGCCATCAGCGCGTCCGCGGAGGGCGGCCCTGGCGTCCCGGCCAGATACTGCTCCGGCTTGGTGTGCTCGGCCCAGAAGTCCTCGATGGGGTCGAGGATCATCCAGGACAGCTCGACCTCTTTGTGCTGCGGGAACAGGGGCGGGTCGCCGATGAGGACATCGAGCAGCAGCCGCTCGTACGCTTCTGGGCTGGACTCGGTGAACGACTCGCCGTAGGCGAAGTCCATGTTCACGTCCCTGACCTCCATCGCCGAGCCCGGCACCTTGGAGCCGAACCTGACGGTCACCCCCTCGTCCGGCTGCACCCGGATGACCAGGGCGTTCTGGCCTAGTTCCTCGGTGTCGGTGGCGGCGAACGGCAGGTGCGGAGCGCGCTGGAACATCATCGCAATCTCCGTCATGCGGCGCGGCAGCCGCTTGCCGGTACGCAGGTAGAACGGGACGCCGGCCCAGCGCCTGGTCTCCACGCTCAGCTTGACCGCTGCGTAGGTCTCCGTGCGTGAGTCCGGCGGGATGCCGTCTTCTTCCAGGAATCCGTGTACCGGGACGCCACCCTGCCATCCCGCCGCGTACTGCCCGCGCGCCGTCCCGTTAAGCAGGTCTGCGGGCGGCCGGACCGCCGAGAGCACCTTCTCCTTCTCCGCGCGCAGCGAGTCCGCGTCGAACGACACGGGCTCCTCCATCGTGGTGAGGGCCAGCAACTGGATCAGGTGATTCTGGATCACGTCCCGCGCGGCGCCGATGCCGTCGTAGTAGCCCGCCCGCCCGCCGATGCCGATGTCCTCGGCCATGGTGATCTGCACGTGATCGACGTACCCGCGGTTCCAGATCGGCTCGTAGAGGGCGTTGGCGAAGCGCAGCGCGAGGATGTTCTGCACCGTCTCCTTGCCGAGGTAGTGATCGATGCGGAACACGGAGTGCTGCCCGAATACGTCGTTGAGGAGGGCGTTGAGTTCCTGCGCGCTGGCCAGGTTGTGGCCGAACGGCTTCTCGATCACCACTCGCCGCCAGGGCCGGGCCCGCCCGGGGGCGGGCTCGCCCGGCGACGACAACCCGGACCGCTTCAGCTGCTGGACCACCACCTGGAAGAACTTGGGCGGGATCGACAGGTAGAAGGCATAGTTGCCACCGGTCCCGCGCTCGGCGTCCAGAGCCTGCACCGTCTGCGCCAGCCGGTCGAAGGCTTCGTCGTCGGTGAATTCGCCCGGCACGAACCTGACCCCCTCGGACAGCTGGTTCCAGACCGTATCCCGGAACGGGGTCCGCGCGTGCTCCTTCACCGCTTGGTATGTGACCTGGGCGAAGTCTTCGTGCTCCCAGTCCCGGCGGGCGAAGCCGACGAGTGAGAATCCCGGCGGCAGCAAGCCGCGGTTGGCGAGGTCGTAGAGGGCAGGCATCAGCTTCTTGCGGGCCAGGTCGCCGGTCACGCCGAACATGACCAGCACGCACGGGCCTGCAACGCGCGGGATCCGCCGGTCCCGGGGATCCCGCAGCGGGTTATCGGTCATGCATATGCTCCTGGGGCGCTGGTGCCCGCGGCCGCGAGCAGCTGGGCGATGCCGCTGGCGCGGTCATACAGGTGTAGCCGGACGACCGGCCTGCCGCGCTGGCGCAGTGCGCCCAGGTCGCCGAGGGCCTGGGCGAGTTGCAGGCGGCCTAGGGTGAAGGGCTGCCCGGGTACCTCGACGTCGCGCTGCACTGCGCCGGTGATCTGCAGGAACACGCCGTTTTGCGGGCCGCCCTTGTGGTACTGGCCGGTCGAGTGCAGGAACCGGGGCCCCCAGCCGAAGGTCACCGGGTGCGTGGTCCGGGCCGCTAGCGTGTCCCGCAGCTGGGCCAGTGCGGCATCCCCCACGCGGTCCAGGAACGCCATGACCGCGAGGTAGCCGCCCGGCGGCGGTGACCAGAGCAGGGCGTCGAAGACACCCGGCAGGTCGTTCGCGTCGCGGAGCAGGTCGGGGTCGGCGTGGACCTCGACCGCGCCATGCACGAACGCCGGCTTGCCGGTGGGCAGCGGGCCGCTGCCCGCCTCGGCGAGCAGATTCGCGGTGTTCTCCTTGGACTCGGCCACGTTCGGCTGGTCGAAAGGGTTGATTCCGAGCAGCCTGCCGGCGACCGCCACGGCGTACTCCCAGATCAGGAACTGTGCGCCGAGTGGCCCGTGCACCGAGGTGTCCACCGGCCGCCGGGGCGTGCCCATGCCGATCAGGTGGGTGTCGGGGCCGGGGGAGAAGCCCGGGGAGTCCTCGCTGTCCACCACGACCGGCAGGATGCCACGGCCTTGCTTGCCCGTGGACTCCGCGATCAGCTGCTCGGCCCAATCACCGAAGCCCCGGATGGTCGAGCCGGCCTCCGCGAGCACGGCCTTGTCGTGGCCGCTCAGCGTGTAGCCGCCGAGCGCCGCCCCGAGAATGAGGCCCGGGTTGCCGTCCACGCCGGACAGGTCGGCCAGCGCATCCTCCGCGTCGTCCAGCAGGCGGCTCACGTCCGCGCCCGCCAGCCCACCGGGCACCAGGCCGAACGCGGTCAGCGCGCTGTACCGGCCGCCCGCGTAGGGATCGGCCTGCACGACGTGGTAGCCGGCATCGCGGGCTGAGTCCTCAAGCGGCGACCCTGGGTCGGTCACCACGATGAACCGCCGCCGCAGGTCGTTGCCGGAAATCCGTTCAGCGGCGAACGCCCGCTCGTAGATGCGGCGGTGGCTGTCGGTCTCGATGGTGGAGCCGCTCTTGCTGGATACCACCACGAGCGTGCGGTCAAGCCGGTCGCCGAGCGCCCGGGCGACCTGGTGCGGGTCGGTGGTGTCCAGCACGGTCAGTGGCACCCCGGCGGTCTTGGTGATCACCTCGGGGGCAAGCGACGAGCCGCCCATGCCGGCCAGCACCAGATGGCTGAGCCCGTCCGCCCGGCGCCGCTCGGCCAGCTCGCCGATCTCCGGCAGCAGCTCGCGGGAAAACCGGGGTGCCTGCAGCCAGCCCAGCCTGATCGACGCCTCTGGCTCAGCGTCCGAGCCCCACAGCGTGGCGTCCCCGGCGGCCAGCGCGCCGGGAACCCCGTCCCCGGCGAGCTTGTCGATCGCCTGCGTCGCCGCCTCGGCCACCGCCGTGCTGCGCGTCTGCACGGTCACCAAGGGCGCACGGGAAGGCGGCCGGCCGCCACCGGGCGGCCCTGTGCTCATGGCTTGCTCACCGTCGCCATGTTGGCCTCGATCGTCTCCAGGAACTCATGCCATGACGTGGCGAACTTCTGCACGCCCTCCACCTCAAGCACCTCGACCACGTCATCGTAGGAGATGCCGAGCGCCTCAAGATCGGCGAACACCTGCCTGGACTGGTCGTACGTGCCGTGCACCGTGTCACCGCGGAGCCGGGCGTGGTCGGCGGTGGCGTGCAGGGTGGCCTCGGGCATCGTGTTCACCGTGCCGGGAGCGACCAGTTCCACCACGTACATGGTGTCGTCGTAGGCCGGGTCCTTGGTGCTGGTGGAGGCCCACAGGGGCCGCTGCGGCGCGGCGCCGGCCCGCTCAAGGGCGGCCCAGCGGGGGGTGGCGATCCGCTGTTCGTGCAGCTCGTAGGCGAGCCGGGCGTTGGCGATCGCGGCCTTGCCGCGCAGTGCCGCCGCCTCCGGCGTGCCGATCTTGTCCAGCCTCCGGTCAACCTCGGTATCCACCCGGCTGACGAAGAAGGATGCCACCGACCCGATGGCGGCGAGGTCATGCCCGGCCGCGGCCGCCTGCTCGAGACCGGTCATGAAGGCGTCGATGACCTGCCCGTACCGCTCCAGCGAGAAGATCAGTGTCACATTCACGCTGATCCCCTCCGACAGGCACTGCGTGATCGCGGGCAGGCCCTCGAGGGTCGCCGGGATCTTGATATACATGTTCGGCCGGTCTACCTGCCACCACAAAGCCCTCGCCTCGGCGATGGTCTTCGCGGTGTCCTTGGCGATCCGCGGGTCCACCTCAATGGACACCCGCCCGTCGATGCCGTCGGTCGAGTCGTAGACCGGCCGCAGCACGTCACAGCCCCACCGGATGTCGTAGGTCGTGATCGCCCGCGCGGCTTCGTCCACGTGGACACCGCGCACGGCCAGGTCCGCGAGCTGCGCATCGTAGGCGTTACCGGTGCTCACCGCGTGTGCGAAGATCGTCGGGTTCGAGGTCACCCCGGCCACGTGCTTGTCACGGACCAGGGTCGCGAGGTTCCCGGTGGTCAGCCGTTCCCTGCTGATGTCGTCGAGCCAGATCGCCACGCCCGCGGCGGTCAGCGATGCGAGAATGTCGTCCGGCTGGGAGGGGTTGTCCTGCGGCTGAGAGGTCATGACTCTCGCTCCTTGCTTTAGTCCCGTGCGGCGCTCAGCCGGGCCAGGCTCGAGCGGGCGGCTGCCGCCACATGGTCGGCCGTTATCCCAAACTCCTCAAAGAGGGTCTGGGCGTCGGCAGATGCCCCGTAGTGCTCAAGGCTGACGCACTCGCCCGCATCTCCCACGAACTCCCGCCAGCCCAGCGCGACGCCAGCCTCGACGCTGACCCGCGCCCGGATACCCGGTGGCAGCACCTCCTCCTGGTAAGACGCATCTTGCCCCGCAAACCATTCCACGCACGGCATAGAAACCACCCGGGTGGAGATTCCATCTTGCTGCAGAGCGCTCCGGGCGGCCAGCGCGATCTGCACCTCGCTGCCGGTGGCGATGATGATTACTTCGGGTTCTCGGCCGGCGCCCTCGGCCAGGATGTAGCCTCCCCACGCCGTGCCTTCCGCGCTCGCGACGCTGTCTGCGCTGCCGGGAGAGCGGTCGAGCACCGGCATGTTCTGCCTGCTCAGGCACAGGCCCGCAGGCCGGTCGGTGTGCTCAAGGACCGTCCGCCAGGCCACCACCGTCTCGTTCGCGTCGCCCGGGCGGACCACGTCCAGGCCCGGGATGGCGCGCAGCGCCCACAGGTGCTCCACCGGCTGGTGGGTGGGCCCGTCCTCGCCGAGCCCGATGGAGTCGTGCGTCCAGACGTACGTCACCGGCAGGCCCATCAGCGCGGCCAGCCGCACGGACGGGCGCATGTAGTCGCTGAAGACCAGGAACGTGCCGCCGTAGGGCCGGGTAAGACCGTGCAATGTGATCCCGTTGAGAATGCCGCCCATGCCGTGTTCCCGGATCCCGAAGTGCAGCGTCCGGCCGTATTTATTGCCGGGGAACATTGTGGTCTGGTGCTCGGGCGGGATGAACGACGGCTCGCCCTTCATCGTGGTGTCGTTGGACCCGGCGAGGTCGGCCGAGCCACCCCAGAGTTCCGGCAGTACTGGCGCCAAATCGTTAAGTACCTTGCCTGATGCCCTTCGGGTGGCGGTGCCCTTGGCGTCGGGCGGGAAACTCGGCAACGTGTCGGCCCAGCCATCTGGGAGCCGCCTGGCCCGCAGCCGGTCCAGCAGGGCGGCTCGCTCCGGGTTGGCATCCGCCCAGGCGCCGAAGGATTCGTCCCACTCCGCCCGCAGCCGCTTGCCCCGGTCCGCGACCTTCCGCGCGTGAGCGACCGCCGCGTCCTCGGCGGGGAAGGACACCGCCGGGTCGAAGCCGAGGATCTCCTTGGTGGCGGCCACCTCCGCCGCGCCCAGAGCGGCCCCGTGCGCCTCGCCGGTGTTCTGAGCGTGTGGCGCGGGCCAGGCGATGATCGTCCGGAGCACGATCAGGGAGGGCTGCCCGGCGTGATCCCTGGCCGTGATCAGCGCGTTGTACAGCGCGTCGACATCCTCGTGGTAGCCGTCAGGGCGGCGCCAGTCCACCCGCTGCACATGCCAGCCGTACGCCTCGTACCTGGCCCCGACATCCTCCGATTTGGCGATGTTCGTGTCGTCCTCGATCGAGATGTTGTTGTCGTCGTACACCAACACCAGGTTGTCCAGTTCCTGGTGGCCGGCGAGTGAGGAGACCTCGTGGCTGATGCCCTCCTCGATGTCACCATCGGAGGCGAACACGTAGATGTGATGGTCGAAGGGGCTGCTACCGGGGGCAGCGTCCGGGTCGAGCAGCCCGCGCTCCCGGCGTGCCGCCATCGCCATTCCGACCGCGTTCGCCATCCCCTGGCCGAGCGGCCCGGTCGTGGTCTCCACGCCCGGGGTGAGCCCATGCTCCGGGTGCCCGGGGGTACGGCTGCCCCACTTCCGGTAGCCCCGCAGGTCATCGAGGGTCAGCCCATAGCCGGACAGGTACAGCTGGATATACAGGGTCAGGCTGGAATGACCGCACGACAGAACGAAACGATCCCGGCCCAGCCAGCCCGGGTCGGCGGGATCGTGCCGCAGGATGCGCTGGAAGAGCAGGTAGGCGGCGGGTGCCAAGCTCATCGCGGTTCCCGGATGGCCCGAGCCTGCCTCCTGCACCGCGTCCATGGCCAGGACCCGGACGAGATCGACGGCGCGCGCGTCGGCTGCCGTCCACTCAAGCGTCGTGCCAGCGTGCATGCTGTCAGATGGGCTGGTCACCGTGGGATCAGGGCTCCTCTCCAGGCCCGCGCCGACCCCCGCGGCGGCGAGCACTCGGTCGCTGGCACGACCTTATCTCCAGTGTGCTCTATATCCCCGCCGACCCCCGTTGGCCGCCTTGTCCGCCACCGGTTGTTCACGTTGTTCACGGCGGGTTGTGCGCCGGGACGCTGAGGGGCGCGGCGAGTACGCTCCCTTGCCATGGTCATGCCCGATTTCGACCCGAGCGCAATCATCGAGGGGCGGACTCCTGGCCGGCCGCGGGCGGGGTTTATCACGGGCACCGTGGTGGCGATCGGCTGCGGCATGATCCTGCTGGGCGCCGACCTGCTGCAGAGCGTGGACGTGCGGCACAGCGTGGCGCCGTTCTTCATTGCGCTGCCGTTCGCCTTGCTCCCGGTCCCGCTGCTGGTGGCACTGGTGCTGCTGGCCGACCGGCTGGAGCCCGAACCCCGGATCAACCTGGTGTTCGCGTTCGCCTGGGGGGCGGGGATCGCCGCTCTGCTTGCGACGGTGATCAACACGGCCGGCTTCCTCTTCATCACGCAGCCGGACCTCGGCAAGACCACCGGGGAGTACATCTCCGCGACACTCGGCGCGCCCGTGGTGGAGGAGTCCCTCAAGGGCCTGGCCCTGATCGTTCTCCTGTGGCGGCGCCGCCAGGAGCTGGACGGGCCCACCGACGGGATCATTTACGCCGCCATGGTCGGCATCGGCTTCGCGATGAGCGAGAACCTGGGCTACTACATCGATGCGCTGGTCCGTCCCGAGGTGGGCGGGGTGCAGTTGCTCGGCATCACGTTCGTGCTGCGGGGCGTGCTGTCACCGTTCGCACACCCGATCTTCACCTCGATGACCGGGATCGGCGTCGCCTACGCGGCTACCCACCGGCACGGCCGGTGGGCGGTCGTGGTGGGCCTGCTGGCGGCCATGGGCCTGCACGGGATGTGGAACGCGCTGACCGCGTTCGGCTTCGCCGGGCTCGCGATCGCCTATGTGATCCTGGCCTGCGTGTTCGCCGGGCTGATCGGGGTGATCATCGCGGACAGGCGCCGCATCGTCCGGCTGATCTGGCGGTTCCTGCCGGTATACGAGTCCACGGGCCTGGTCACCGAGGCCGACCTGCGGATGCTGAGCACGCTGCGGGAGCGCCGGGCGGCACGGCGGTGGGCGCGGTCCATCGGGGGCCGGGCCGCGGCCTCGGCCATGGAGGACTACCAGCTCGCCGCGACCGAACTCGCGCTTCTCCACCTGCGCCAGGAGCGGCGGGTGATCGCGCCGGACCAGTTCGAGGAGCGGCGGCGGGCGCTGCTGCGGCTGATGGCGGTCGCGCGCAGCGCCTTTTTCAGGCAGCAGCCCGAGCCGCCCCAGCCGCCGTGGGCGGTGCGCGAGCACTCCGGATTCGGCCGCCACCGTCAGGGCCCAGCCTGGGATACCCGGTAGCGCAAGCCGCACTGCGGATCCTCATCGTATATAACACCTCCACCGGAACGGCCCTGGCCACCTTCAAGATCACCCCATTCCTCTGGGTGGCCATCTTGTCGGCATGGACGGTCGCCTACGGCGCGCGCCAGAAGAGGAAGGGTGAACGCATGGCCGCCACCAGCGAGATATCCGGATAAGCCACGTACATCCTCCTTCCCCGGATATCACAAAGGGCGACCGGCCTCACGTGATCCGGAAGAGGTCGGGGGCCGGGCGCCCGCCGTCAGGCGTCGGGCTTCCACTCGCCGGCCGCGTCGGGCTTCCACTCACCGGCCACCTGGCGGGTGGCGACGTTCAGCCGGTTCCAGAGGTTCTGGTTGGCGATGGCGAGCACCAGGCCGGCGAGCGCCTGCTCGTCGAAGTGGCGGGCGGCCTCGGCCCAGATCTCGTCGGGGACCGGGTCGGGGTGATCGGCGAGCCGGGTGACGACCTCGGCGAGGGCCAGCGCAGCTCGCTCGGCGTCGCTGTAGTAGGGCGCCTCCCGCCAGCCGGCCAGCGCGAAGAGGCGCTCGTCCGTCTCCCCGGCCGTCCTCTGGAAGCGCCAGGCGCCATCGAGGCACACCCCGCAGCCGTTGATCTGGCTGGTGCGCATACCGACGAGATGGACCGTGGAGTGCGGGACCCCGCTCTTGCCAACGGCGTCTCCCAGGGCCTGCAGGGCCTCCATGGCGCCGGCAACGCTCACCGCAGGGTTAGTGATCCTTGTCTGCATTGGTGATCTACCTCCAGTCTCCTCGCCGGCTCGGGCCGGCGAGTTCCGGGTCTACGGCTTCCGGGAGCCGGCCATCGGTCACACCGGCCCCGGGGGGTCATTACATTGACACGTGACATCGAGCGGATGTGACAGATGGACGGCCCGAGTGGCTCGCGAGTGGCTTCGAGCGGCACCGTTACTCATGGCCGGAACCCCGCCGTCCAGGGTCAAGCTCGGCGCGCGGGATCGCGCCCAGCTCGTCGGGTTCGCTTACGAGGCCGGGCTGGTCCGCCCCGGCTGGACCACCTAGCTCTCCGCCCGGTCCTGCATCTCCCAGGCATGCTCGAGGACGTGCCAGGCGATCCGGCGGGCCGCGTAGCGCGTGGTCCAGCCGCTGGGCACCACGGGTGAGCCGCCCGAAGGGGCGCCCACCACGGCGGCGATCGCCTCGCGCAGCGCCTCGATCGCGGCGATGTCGTCGATGGCCGGCTGCTTGAGCTTCACCCCGAGCTTGCGTGCGTAGGCTGTCTCGGCGCCGATCACGTGGTCGACCAGCTTGTCCCGGTCCCGGCCGCCACCCCGCGGGCCCTTGCGCAGCTCGGCCGGTGACGCGGCGGCGACCTCGTCGAAGGTCGCCCAG
>DASWFT010000366.1:0-1502 GCA_036394075.1 Streptosporangiaceae bacterium | reverse complement strand
AGCGGCCCGAGGCACCCGGCATGGTGACCGGAGCTAGTCATCTGGCCGCTGGCCACGCCTTCTGCGATCTGCGGCGCCGCGACGGTTAGGGATGCAACCTCCGCCAGCCGCCGGTTCGCCGGGCTTAGTCACTTGGCTTAGAGCGCCCGGCAATTGATGCGATGGGGGGTTGTTGGGGCGTGTCGTGACATGGAACAGGCACGGGACGTGGTGATCATGGGCTTGTCTACGGTCCGTGATCATCGAGGTGTCCCGTGCCTGTCGTGCCATCATGCCTGCTGGAACCAGTCTGGGTCGAGTTCCGCGCGTTGCTGAACGAGCATCGTGGCGGTGAGCCGCCGGAGTTCGCGCCGGGTCACCCGTGGGGCTGCCACCGTCGCCGTGTCCCGGACCGGGTGGTGTTCGAGCATGTCATCAGTGCGTTAGTGCACGGGTCGGGGTATGAGCGGATCGCCACGCCGGGCTGCTCGGACCGCACGATCCGCCGCCGGGTGCGGCAGTGGGCGGCGTGGGGGCTGGCCCGCGAGCTGCACGCCGCCGCGTTGGCTGCCTACGACCAGGTCATCGGCCTGGAAGCCGGCGACGTCCCGGTGGACGGGTGCATGACCAAGGCGCCGTGTGGCGGCCAGAAAGCCGGGCCGTCCCCGGTGGACCGGCGCAAGGGCGGCCTGAAGCGCCCGGCCGCCACCGACGGGTACGGCATTCCGCTCGGCCTGGTCAGCGCCGGGGCGAACCGGCACGACCCGCCGCTGCTGGCGCCCACCCTCCTGGCAGCGCTGGCCCAGGTCAGGCCGATGCCCCGGGACATCACCGTGCACCTGGACGCCGCCTACGATTCAGCCCCCACCCGCGACCTGCTCACCGGGCTGGGATACCACGGCGACATCGCCCGCAAGGGCGTGCCCGCGCCCGTCCAGGCCGGCGGCCGCTGGGTGGTGGAGCGGACGAACTCGTGGATGAACGGCTACGGCAAGCTGCGGCGCTGCACCGAACGCGACGGCACGATCGTCGACTTTTACCTCTACCTCGCCGCAGCTTTCGTCACTATCCGCCAGCTCATCCAGCGAGCCCGCCGCCGCTACCGCTGGGACACCCGCCCGACAACCAAACGCCTGAAGTGATCTCAATTGCCGGGCGCTCTTAGTCACTGGATCTTGTGAACATATGTACGAAAACCAGTGGGCCACCGACAAAACCCTGCTGATCAGCGGTTATGAGGTGTACTTGAGGGGCTGTTCCCGCGTTAGGCGGGCTGATCTCCCGGTGTTTTGGGTGGTTTGGGCTGGTTCGGGCTTCGGGCAGGGCGGGTGCGGGGCGGCGCGGTGCTGCCTGGGGTGATCTTGGCCCAGCCTTCGGCGCGGGCCATCTCCCGCAGGGAGATGGCTTCCAGCTCGGCGGCCAGTGCCCGCAGCCGCCGGGCATTGTCGAGCCAGGGCGCGTAGGTGTGGTACTGCGCCGGGGTGAGCTGGCGGGTGACGGTCTTCCTTGCGACACGAGGTCGC
>DASWFT010000365.1:0-5600 GCA_036394075.1 Streptosporangiaceae bacterium | reverse complement strand
CGTACCAGAACGAGCACAGGTTGAAGGTCCCCTCGGTGCCCGGCAGTCCGTCGGAGCCGTCCGGCTGGTAGCGCTGGACCAGGCTGTCGGTGACCAGTTCCTTACTGATCCGGTCCAGGGTGGCCAGGAACCGCGGGTCGCTGGGGCCGGAGAACTTGACCAGGGGCATCACCAGCAGCGACGCGTCCAGGGTAGTGCCGCCGGGGTACTGGACGTAGGCGCGGCGGTCCGGGTGCCAGCCGTCCTGCTGCACCGTTTGGTAGGCCATGTCGGCTGCGTCTCGCCAGCGGCTGACCGGGGCGGGTAGCCCGCGCTGGCGGGCGATCCGTGTCGCTCGCTCGAACGCCACCCAGGTCATCACGGCCGAGTAGGTGTGCCGGCGCCGGCCGCCGCGGCTCTCCCAGATTCCGTCGTCTGGCCGCTGCCAGTTCTTCTCCAGCCAGTCGAGTTGCCGGCCCAGCGCCTCCCACAGGTCGTAGCCGATCGGCCGTCCGTACTTGTTGAACAGGTACACCGAGTCCATCAGCTCGCCGTAGATGTCCAGCTGCAACTGGCTCGCCGCCGAGTTCCCCACCCGGACGGGCCGCGAGCCCTTGTACCCGTCGAGGTGGTCCAGGGTCGTTTCCGGCACCTCGGGGTTGCCGTCGACCGCGTACAGCACCTGCAAACCGCGGTCGGCCGCCGCTTCGCGGCAGCGCGCCTGCAGCCAGGTCATGTAGCTGGCCGCCTCGTCGGTGAACCCGAGCCGCATCAGCGCGTACAGGGTGAACGCGGCATCCCGGATCCAGCTGTACCGGTAGTCCCAGTTCCGGGCGCCGCCGACAGATTCCGGCAACGAGGTGGTCGGCGCCGCGACGAGCGCTCCGGTCGGCTGGTAGACCAGCAGCTTCAGGACCAGCGCGGACCGCTCGACCATTTCCCGGTAGCGCCCCCGGTACCGGGAGCGGCGCAGCCAGCTGCGCCAGTAGGCCACGGTGTAGTCCAGCAGCCGGCCGGCCTCCCCCTCGGCCGGCGGCTCCGGCGCGCCGCCCCACTGCAGCAGCAGGTCCAGTCCCTCGCCGGGTCCCAGGGTGACCGTTGCCGTCGCGGCAGGCCCGGCCACGGAAAACCGCTGGCCGGCGCGCAGGACCAGTCCGGCCCGCGTCCCCGGGCTGGTGAACACCGCACCGCCGCGGTCAGGGGTGTGCACGGCGTGGTCCTGCCGCCCGAAGTCAAACGCCGGGCGGCAGCTGACCGTGAAAACAACGGTTCCGCGTACTGCCCGCAGTCGGCGGACCAGCAGCGCGCCGGGGTGCCTCACCGGGGCGCCGGGCTGGCGCGGAACCATGAAATCGACCACCTCGCCGACCGAATCAGCGCCCAGGAACCTGGTCACCAGCACGTTGGTATCGGGCTTGTACATCTGCTTGGTCCGGACCGCCTCGCAGCGGACTGCGAGGCTACCGCCGCGGTCGGCGTCCAGCAGGGACGCGAACACCGCTGGCGAGTCAAACCGGGGCAGGCAGCACCAGTCGATTGTCCCGTTTGTGGCCACCAGCGCCACGGTATGCAGGTCGCCGATGACGGCGTGATCCTCGATAGCCGGGTAACAGTCAGGCACGGCGCCTCCCTGGCGGCATCACCAAGGTCAAACGCGGACGGGTACGGTGACGATGACCCGAGGTGCCGGTCGGCCCGCGCCGGCTGCTGCCCTGGTGAGCACGGGGATGATGTGTTGCTCCAGCGCCTTGGTACCGCCGTAGGCGTTTCCGCCCGGATAGGGGTAGGCTGCCGCGACCGAGCCGAGGTTGATCACGTGACCGCGGCCGCGGGCCACCATGCCGGGCAGGATAGCCCGGGTGCAGTAGGCCAGGCCCTTGCAGTTGGTGTCGATCATCTGCTCCCAGTCATCCAGGTCTGCGTCCTGCGCCGGGTTTAGGCCGAGGGCGAGGCCGGCGTTGTTCACCAGCACCTCGGTCACCGCGGCACGGTCTCGCACGTCCAGCATGACGGGCAGCACCAGCGGGCCGAGTTCGGCGGCCAGGCCCTTGAGCCGTTCTGCCCGCCGGGCCGTGGCGACGACGCGCGCGCCCACGGCCGCGAACCGGCGCGCGATCACGGCCCCGAAGCCGCTGCTCGCCCCGGTGACGAAGACGGTGCCTAGCTCGGCGCTGTTCATGGTGACTGCCCTCCAGTCCGACAAGAAACGGTAATGGGGCCCTCAGCCAAACTGTCAGGTGGCACATCGCAAGAGCGGATCGACGGCTGGGTGTTTCATGATGCTGGTCCCGCGCCTGGCAGGTGCCAGTGGTAGGGCGCGGCGAGGTGGTCGAGTGCGGGCTGCGGGCCCCAGGAGCCGGGGGCGTACGGCTCGAGTGGAGGCGGATTCTCCAGCAGCGGGGCGGAGATTTCCCACAGGCGTTCGATCGCGTCGGAGCGGGTGAACAGGGACTGGTCGCCGAGCATGGCGTCCAGCAGAAGCCGCTCGTAGCCCTCCAGAGTGTTAGCCGCGCTAAAGGAGTCGTCGTAACGGAAGCTCAGCTCGGCAGCACCCAGGTTCATCGCGGCTCCAGGCTCCTTGGCCAGGAATCCGAGCGTGATGGAGCCTGGATCGGCGAAGTCGATGACGATCTCGTTGCGCCGCCCGTTCGGGCTGCCGAGTGCGTGGACCGGGAACATCCGCAGCGGCGGTTCGCGGAAGCCGAGCGTCACCTGCTGGCGGCTGGCGGCGAGTCTCTTGCCGGACCGAAGCAAGAATGGGACCCCGGCCCACCGCCAGTTGTCGACCTCGGCCCGGACCGCGGCCATGGTTTCGGTCCGTGAGCCCGGTGCCACGCCGGGCTCGCCGGAGTAGCCCGCGTACTGTCCCCGCACCACGTGCCGGACATCGATCGGCTTGAGGGCGTCAAAGACCTTGGCCGTCTCGTCGCGCAGGTGCCTGGCGTCCAGGGAGGTGGGCGGCTCCATGGCCACGAACCCCAGGACCTGAAACAGGTGAGTGACGATCATGTCCCGGTAGGCGCCGGTGTGGTCGTAGAAATCGGCGCGTCCTTCGATCGAGAGCGTCTCGGGCACGTCGATCTGCACATAGCTGATGTACTGGCGGTTCCAGACCGGCTCGAACAGGCCGTTGGCGAACCGGAAGGCCAGGATGTTATCGACCGACTCCTTGCCGAGGAAGTGGTCGATCCGGAAGACCTGTGACTCCCCGAAGGTGGCGTGCACCGTCTGGTTCAGCGCACGGGCTGAGGCCAGGTCGGTGCCGAACGGCTTCTCGATGATGATGCGTGACCCAGGGGCCAGGCCGGCGGCGCCGATCATGGTCACCGTGGGCTCGAAGGCCGCCGGCGGGACGGCGAGGTGGAACAGCCGTCCCGGCGTGCCGCCGATCTGCCGCTCCGCCCGCTCGATCGCCGCGGCCAGCGCGTCGGTGCGGCCAGGTTCAGCGCTGGCGAACGAGAGCCTGCGCTGGAACGCCTGCCAGGCCGCTCCCGTGGGCTTGCTGGTCCCGAACTCGGCGATCGCCTGGCGGGCAAGTTCGCCGAACTGCTCGCCGGTCAGGCTCCGCCGGGACGAGCCGATGATCCGGTATCTGCCTGGCATCAAGCCGGCCGCCGCCAGGTGGAAAAGGCCTGGCAGCAGCTTGCGCCTGGCCAGATCGCCGGTCGCTCCGAACATGACGATGACGTGATCGTCCGGGCGCGGCGTGGATCCCTGCACCCGGCCGGGCCGGGCCCGCGCCGGGATCAGCTGCTGCGCCGCGGGCCAGGTGGCGGTCATGTCATGCCTTCGGGGATCGGGCTGTATGGACTAGATGTCACTGTTGGAGGTCCAGGACATATTTTTCCCGGCCCTTTCCCCGGCTTACTGCCTCCAGCGCTTGTCGTGCGCGCGGCAGAGGGAAGACTCCGGCCACCGTGGTGGTCATGGTTAGCGACCTGTTCGCGTAGCGCTCCGCGAGCGATGTCAGCGACGCCGCGTCGGGTTGCACTTTGACGGGTAGAGCTGTGATGCCGCGTTCAACATCCGGCAGGCTGCCCGGGCCGGACGTCGTGATCAACCGTCCGCCGGTCCGGGTCGCAGCAAGGGCAGACTGCCACACGGCTGGTCCGACCAGGTCGATCGTCACATCGACGCCCTCAGGCACGAGGTCCTTGACTTGCGCAGCGACGTCGCCGGCCCGGTCGACCGCATCGGCCGCACCCAGGTCACGGACGCGCCCGAAATCGGCGCTCCCGACCGAAGCGATCATCCGAGCGCCCCGGTCGCGGCCTAGCTGGACGACGACCCCGCCAACGGCGCCGGCGGCGCCGATGACCAGCGCGGCTGTGCCATCCCGCAGCCCGCCCGCATCGACTATCTGCTGGGCTGTGAGACAGGTGACGGGCAGCGTGGCACCCGCGATGAAGTCCAGTTCAGCCGGCAGGGCGGCGATCATGGACGGTGGCAGGACGACGAGCTCCGCGATGACGCCGATCCCTGTCCACGGTTGCGGGCTGAAGCCCAGCACACGGTCCCCCGGTTCCCAGCCCGCCACCGAAGATCCGGCCGAGGATATGACGCCGGCGAAGTCCCAGCCAAGAACCTGCGGGAAGGTAGTCATCCCTCCCATCGCGACGAACACGCCTTCGGTCGTGGTGACATCCCACTTCGCCAGCGCTACCGCGTGGACGCGGACTGTCACTGCGTCGTCTGGCATCTCGGGCTCTGCCACGTCGGTGAGCACCACACCGTCCAGGCCACCGAAGCTTGTCAAGGTTAGGGCTCTCATCAGACCGTTCCTCCCTGGTACGAATGACCTGCACCGTTAGCCAGTGGCGGTAACCCAGCGGTCCTCCGCCCGCTATCGCCACTGGCCGTTCCGTTGTTGCTCAAGCCCCTCTTCGGCCGGGGCCGGGTCAGACCGGGAACGTGACCCCGGTCAGCTCTTCCGAGACTGTCCACAGGCGGCGCTGGATGGCCGTGTCGTGGGATTGCCCGCTGGACTTGGCCAGTTTCGGGTAGCCCCTGGCCCCGAAGAATCCGCCCGGGCCGTAGTACTGGCCGCCGAGCACGCCGGGGTCGGTCGCGGCGCGCAGCACGGGCAGTGCGCCCATCGCCGCCTTCTGGGTCATCACCCGCACGTAGAAGAACGCGACGATCGCGGGCGAGTTGCGCGCCAGCTCGGTGCTGGCGAGGCCTGGGTGGGCGGCGACCGCGATGGTGGTGCCCGCGCCGGACAGCCGGCGTTGCAGCTCGTAGGTGAACATCAGGTTCGCCAGCTTGGACTGGCTGTAGGCGGCCACCCGGCGGTAGGACCGCTCCCCCTGCAGGTCGTCGAAGTTGATCCGGGCCCCGATGCGGTGCGCGAGGCTGCTGACCGTCACCACGCGGGAGCCCGGCACCGCCAGCATCTGCTCGAGCAGCAGCCCGGTGAGGGCGAAGTGCCCCAGGTGGTTGGTTCCGAACTGCAGCTCGAACCCGTCACGGGTGGCCTGCCTGGGCGTGAGCATCACCCCGGCGTTGTTGACCAGCAGGTCGATCCTGGGGTGCCTGGCCCGCAGCTCGCCCGCGGCGGCGCGGACGGAATCCAGGCAAGTCAGGTCGAGGGGCTGGACCGTGACGTCCGCGCCGGGGGCGGC
>DASWFT010000364.1:0-3800 GCA_036394075.1 Streptosporangiaceae bacterium | reverse complement strand
GGGACAGGGGGCCGGGGCCGGCATGCCACAGCCACATGGCGCGGTGCGGGTCGCGTCCGTCGGGCAGGCGCTCGACGGTGACGTGGACGAGGGCGCCGCGCAGGACCGGCAGTTCCTTCCTTCCGGCGAACCAGCCGCGGTCGCCGTGGATGAGGGGGTGCACGCCATGCCAGGCTTCGGCGCGGACGGTGCCGTAGAGCGGGGTGCCCGGCAGGATGAGTTCCTCGTCCGGTTCCGGGTTCGAGGGCAGGGGCTTCTTCCGGCCCCGCGGCCCGGCGCCCGTGGCGGCTGTCTCGAAGTCCTCCGGTTCCAGGCAGTGGACCTCCGGGCCGCGGCGAGCGGGACGGCCGTACTTTCCTTCCCAGGTGACGGGCTCGGCATAGAACACGGAGCCGGCGGCGAGCCGGACCAGGACGTGGACCGGGCTGCCGGCCAGCCCGTCGGTGAGGGCGGCGGCGCTGTAGCCGGCGTCGAAGACGAACAGCGGCGCGGCCTCCCGGCCGGGCCCGGCGGCGCGCAGGCGGCGCAGCACGTTCCTCACCTGCGCGATCGTCTGGGCAGTGCGGGTCGCGGGCGTGGTGCGGGCCACGTCGAGCAGGGCGGCCCACGCGGTGCGCAGGTGCCCGACCGCCGCGGTGAACTGGTACTCCCAGCCGGGCGCGGTCTTGCTGGAGCCCC
The DNA here is from genome assembly GCA_036394075.1 of Streptosporangiaceae bacterium. Lineage (GTDB taxonomy): Bacteria > Actinomycetota > Actinomycetes > Streptosporangiales > Streptosporangiaceae > JAWWPY01. Next base: position 3,122 of record DASWFT010000364.1, on the reverse strand, counting down.
TGCAGTGGCAGGCGCCGTTGTGCACATGCTCCCGGCCCGGCGAGCACCACGCGTCCGGCCGCGGGTAAGCGGTCGCATCGACGGCGAACCGCAGCCGGCTCCACCGGGCGCACGCGTCCCGCACCTGCCCGGCATCGTCCGGGGACAGGCCGGCCAGCGCTTTTTCCAGCAGCCCGTGATCGATCACATCGCGCTCCGCGATCCACGCGAGTGCCTCCGGCCCGTCCACGGCCTGCGGCAGCTCCGACGCCAGCAGCGAGAACAGCCTCTCGTCATCGATCCGCCCGGCGGACAGCGCGTCATACAGGGCGCCGTGGCCCCGGGTGAACTCCGGCTCCAGGCACAGCCGCACCAGCGACGTCACCGCGTGATCCGCGCACAGCACGGCGTCGGCGAGCTCGAACAGGGCATCGGGCCGCCGCGCCAGGCAGTCATACAGCCTGGACCGGAACTCCCGCAGCCGCTCCATCGCCCGGTAACGGGCGACCGCGGCCGTGAACACGCCCGGATCCGGGGCCTGGACGGCCGGGCACGCCGGCAGCGGGACGTGCCCGGTTCGCGGAAGCGTTTGCCGCCCGGAACCAGGCCGTGGCAGGGTATGAAGCACGGCCGTTTCCTTTCGTGACGGGATGTGTCGCAACACCCAGCATGAAGGGAACGGCCGTTCCTTACCCCACAATCAGATATATGAGCGAATAGACCATATAACCACCGCTATGAGTAGAAATCAGGTTAAAACTTAAGTATAGGGCGTGTTGCAAAAGTCTGCCGGGTGTTTTGCCTGGCAGGATGAGGTTTATGAGCCGTAAGTATCTCCCGGTGAACCGGGAGAAGCCGATGTTTCTGCCCCTGGATATGCAGTCGTGGGTGTCTAAGGACCATTTTGTCTGGTTCCTGGTTGACGTGGCCGGGCAGCTGGATACCTCGGCCCTGGAGGCTGGCACGAGCCCGGGCAGGGGCCGGCCGGGCTATGACCCGCAGATGCTGGCCACGCTGGTGATGTACGCGATGTCGTGCGGGGTGCGGTCCTCCCGGGAGATCGAGGACCGCACCCGGGTGGATGCGGGCTTCCGGGTCGCGTCGGGGAACCAGTTCCCGGACCATTCGACGCTGTGCCGGTTCCGGCGGCGCACCGGGGGCGAGGACGGGCCGCTGGAGGACCTGTTCACGCAGGTGCTGTACGTGTGCGCGGTCGCGGGGCTGGGCCGGCTGCGGGTGATATCGGTGGATGGCTCCAAGATCTGGGCGGACGCGGCGAAGGAGGCGAACCGGACCCTGGAGGGGCTGCGGAAGCTGTCGCGCAAGGTGCTGGAGGAGGCCGCTGCCGCGGACGGCGACTGCGGCTGCCAGGGCCACGGCCACGGCGAGGCCGCCGGCGCCGGGGCCGGCTGCGGGTGCTGTGACGGGGGGATGCTGCCGGGGCTGGGCCTTTGCGGCCCGGCGGTGCTGCCGCGGGGATGGGGCGGGGCGTCCCGGAACGAGCGGATCGCGGCGGCCCTGGCGGACCTGGAGGCCGCGCGCGAGGCGGAGGATGCGGCACGCCGGGAGCAGGCGGAAGCCTACCTGGCGAAGGCGCGGGCCGGGCAGGCGCCGCCGGGCCGGATACCGGAGGAGGCCGCGGTCGCGGTCGCGCAGATCGCGCTGGAGCAGGCGGCCGCCGCGCAGCAGGCTAAGTGCGACGCCTATGACCAGCGGGTGGCGGCCTCCGCCGGCCGCGGCGTGCGCGGCACCCGTCCCGCCCCGCCGGAGCAGGCCGCGCCGGTGCGGCGCTGCCGGGAACGGCTGGCCGCCGCCAGGAAGGCCGCAAAGGCCAGAGCCGCCGCAGCCGCGGAAGCGGAAGCCGGGCAGGGCCCGCCGGGCGGGGACTCCGGGAAGGGCAAGGGGAAGCGGAACAAGAAACCGCCCAGGCCGGTGCGCAACATCACCGACCCGGATTCGCGCGCGATGCACTGCACCCGCAACGGCACCGTGCAGGCCTATAACTGCCAGCTCCCCCGGTCCGATGACGGCCTGTTCCTCAGCGCCCGCGCCACCCAGGACACCGGCGACGCCGCCCAGGTAGAGCCGACGCTGGCCAGCATCGCCGCCGCGCAGAAGATCATCGCCGCCGGGCACCAGGCAGGCGGGCATTCCCCGGCGTTGTCCGTCATCGGCACGATCGCCTACGACGCCGGGTACTTCAGCGAGAAGAACTGCACGGCCGGGGGCCCGGACCGGCTGATCGCCACCGGCTCGTGGACATCGGCCGGGAGCGAAGGCCCGCACACTCCGGCCTGCCAGCATCAGGACCCCCGCGACCAGATGGCCCATAACCTGTCCACCCGGCAGGGCCGTGACATCTACCGGCGCCGCGCGCCGCTGTCCGAGGGCGGGTTCAGCTTCCTCAAGGACAGGATCGGGCTCCGCCGGTTCTCCATGCGCGGCCTGCCCTTCGCCCAGGCCGAGCTCACCCTGGCCGCGACCGTCAGCAACCTGATGCTGCTGCACCGCAGGCTCCCTGGCCTTCCCTGACCGGCACCCGGCCGCCGCTATCCACAGCACGCATGTCACCCGGCCAGTCCGGCATGCCCGGAACGGGCCTCTCCCGCCGCGCCGGGCCTGGTTCCGGACGCCCGCAACACCCGGAACAGGCCGGCCGCGCTGCCATCAAAGACCCGCAACCCGCGACCGGACCGGCATGGCCGATCACAGCCCCGCCACCGCGAAAGTTCTGCAACACGCCCTATACTTAAGTTTTAACCTTTTGCCTGGTCAGCGTCGTGTTCGTGGTGCGTGGCATGTCGGCTTCGCCGGGGAGCAGGTAGCGGGGTGCTGGGCCTTTGCTGCTGCCTTTGGGGCGGCCGGGCCCGGGGCGGGAGGGTTTCGCGACACGGGCGGGAGTCCCCAGCTCGCGGCGGATGTTGCGAAACCCCCGGCGGACCCGGCCTGGTGCCAGCGGCCGGGCGGGGTCGGGGTGCTTCTCCCAGGGGCGGCGCAGGTCGGCGGCCAGCGGCCGGGCGAGCAGGAGCTGGGCGTGCGCGGCCAGGAGGATCCGGGCCCAGCGGTCGGCCTGGCCGGGGTCGCGGACCTTCGCGGCGGTGAGGCCAAGGGTGCCCTTGAGGAGCTTGAAGGCGTGCTCGATG
>DASWFT010000363.1:0-2020 GCA_036394075.1 Streptosporangiaceae bacterium | reverse complement strand
CTCAGTACGCTGCTCGTGTGGCAGCGGTCGCTGGTGTTCACCAAGAACTACCCGCAGCGGATTATCACCTTCGAGCAGAGGCGGGCCGGGGTCAGGTCGAAGTAGTTAGGTATCACAATGCACGCAATGCAGGTGCTGGCTGCGGCAGCCGGCGGCCAGGTCGTTCCGGCGCGTGCTCAGATGGCTACCACGCTCGGATTCCATATCATTCTCGCTTGCTTCGGGATCGCCTTCCCGACGATCGTCCTGGTGGCCGAGTACCGCGGCCTTCGTCGTTCCGATGACGTGGCGATGCTGCTCGCGCGGAGATGGTCGCAGGTCCTCGGCGTTCTGGTCGCCGTCGGCGCCGTCACGGGGACCGTCCTGTCCTTCGAGATGGGATTGCTGTGGCCCGGGCTCATGCGCACCTATGGCGCGGTACTCGGCGTGCCGTTCGGCTTCGAGGGGATCTTCTTCTTCCTCGAGGCGATCTTCACCGGCATCTACTTGTACGGATGGCAGCGCCTGCCGGGCTGGACGCACTTCTGGACGGGTATCCCGATCGCCCTCACCGGCATCGGGGGCGCCGTCGCGGTGATGGCGGCGAACTCCTGGATGAACCAGCCAGGCGGCTTCACGCTGAGCCACGGGAGGATCGTGGCCGTCGATCCGTGGCAGGTCTTTTTCAACCGGGCATCGCTGTATGAGACCCCGCATATGATCCTCGCGGCCTACATGGTGGTCGGCTTCATGGTCGCGTCGGTTTACGCGGCCGGGATACTCAAGGGGCACCGCGACCGTTACCACCGGCTCGGTTTCGGGATCCCGTTCACGATCGGCGCCATCCTGACCCCGGTTCAGATCTTCGTCGGCGACACGGCCGCCCGGGCCATCGCCAGTGAGCAGCCGGTCAAGTTCGCCGCGATCGAGTACGTCACCCGGACCGGCCGCGGGGTTGCCGAGTACCTCGGCGGCTTTTACGTGAACGGGAAGGTTTACTTCGGCCTGCGCATTCCGGACGCCGACTCGCTCCTGGTCGGCTTCAGCCCTCATACCCGGGTCATCGGGCTGAACTCGGCGGCTCCCGCCGACCGCCCTCCCGCGCTTACGCTGATCCACCTGTCCTTCGACGCCATGGTGGGGCTGGCCTTCTTGCTGCTGCTGGCGGGACTGTGGGCGCTGCTGGTGTGGCGCCGCCGCCGCGGCCTGCCCAGGCAGACATGGTTCTGGTGGCTCGGGATACTCTGCGGCCCGGCCGCGCTGGCAGCGATGGAGTGCGGCTGGATCGTGACCGAGGTCGGGCGCCAGCCGTGGGTGGTGTATCAGCTCATGACCACATCGCAGGCCGCGACGACCAACGGCGGAGTCATCGACAGCCTGACCGCCGTGATCGTCCTGTACGCCGTGCTCGGGGTGGCCACCCTGGTCATCTTGCGGATGCTGGCGCGCCGCTGGCGACAGGGCCCGCAAGCCGAACCGGAGGCGGGTGTCCCCTACGGGCCGCCGGCCGAGCGCCGTGAGCCCACCGGCCGGGAGCCGGCATGATCGTCGACGTGGTCGGTGGGATCTTGCTGGCAGGCCTGACCCTGTACGCCGCCCTGGGCGGAGCCGACTTCGGCGGCGGCCTGTGGGACCTGCTGGCCGGCGGATACCAGCGCGGCCGGGCCCCTCGCCAGCTGATCGATGACACGATCACGCCGGTCTGGGAGGCCAACCACGTCTGGCTCATCTTCATCCTCGTCATTTTCTGGACCGCCTTCCCACAGGCCTTCGCGGCCGTCATGACCGCAGCTGCCTTGCCGCTGTGGCTGGCCGCCTTCGGGATCGTGCTGCGAGGCGCGGGCTTTGCCTTCCGCAAAGAGGTGGAAGCGCTGCACTGGCAGCGCCTGTTCGGCGCCACCTTCGCCTTCTCCTCACTCATCGTCCCGTTCTTCATGGGCACCGTGATCGGCGCGATCGCGTCGGGCCGGGTGCCAGCCAACCCCGCGCACACTGACCTGGCGGTGTGGACCGGGCCCACCTCGGTGCTCGTCGGGGCACT
>DASWFT010000362.1:0-1675 GCA_036394075.1 Streptosporangiaceae bacterium | reverse complement strand
CCCGACCCGGACGGGCGGCGCAGCCGGGTCCGCCGCGGCGGCTACCCCACCCGGCACGCCGCCCGCCAGGCACTCGCCCAACTGCGCACGCCTGGCCCCGCGGGCGCTGCGGCCATCACCACGGGGCAGTGGCTGGGGCGCTGGCTGGCCTGCCGGACCTCGCCGGCCTCGTCGACCGTCCGCGGGTACGCCGCGCACGTGCGGCTGTACCTGCAGCCCCACCTGGGCCCTATCCTGCTGGCCGAGCTGACCACCGCGCACGTGCAAGCCATGTTCACCGCGATCATCCGCCAGCACCAGGCCACCGGCCATCCCGTCACCCCGGCGACCCTGGCCCGCATCCGCGCCACCTTGCGCGTTGCGCTGAACACCGCCATCCGCCACGGCCTGATCACCGGCAACCCCGCCCGCCACGTCGAACTGCCACCTGCGCGCCGCCCGCACGCCGTCGTGTGGACCGCCAACCGGGTCGCGCACTGGCAAGCCACCGGCGAACGGCCACCGGTCGCGGTCTGGACCGCCGCGCAGACCGCCCAGTTCCTGCACGCCATCCGCGGCGACCGGCTGTATGCCGCCTTCCACCTGATCGCCTTGCGCGGGCTGCGCCGCGGCGAAGCCGCCGGGCTGCGCTGGTGCGATGTCGACCTCGACGAGGGTGTCGCGGTCATCAGCCAGCAGCTGCAGCAATACGACGGGCACATGGTCACCTGCCCGCCCAAGACCAGCCACAGCGCCCGCGTCATCGCCCTGGACCACACCACCGTCGCCGCGCTGCGCCGCCACCGCGTCCGCCAGCACGCCGAGCAGCGCCAGCCCGGTCACCACGACAGCGGCTACGTCTTCACCGGCCTCGGCGGCGACCCGCTGGCGCCCGACCGGCTCACCCGCCACTTCCACGCCCTGGCCACGACCGCCGGGCTGCCCCCGGTCCGGCTGCACGACTTGCGCCACGGCGCCGCCACGCTCGCCCTGGCCGCCGGGGTGGAACTGAAGGTGGTGCAGGACATGATGGGCCACGCCTCCATCGTGCTCACCGCCGACACCTACACCTCGGTCCTGCCCGAGGTCGCCCGCACCGCCGCCGAGCAGGTCGCCAGCCTCATCCTCAAGGCAGGCCGCCTCATCCCGGCACCACACGCACCCGCCGCAGCCCAGGCCGCCGCAAGCGCCGGGCGCACGCCGCTCCCGTGAGGCTGACCACCGCCCACCCGGCGCGCCAGATCACCCGGCCCCGGCGCCCAGGCACCAGCCCAGCCTGAATCCAGCCGCAACGCGCCTTCTCGAAGGCCACCAGGCCAGCGCGCATTCACCCAGCACCAGGAAAGGCCACGTGAACACCGGAAAGCCCGCCGGGCAACCTACGCCCGGCAGGGCGGCCGGCCACGCCCGCCGGGCACCAGACGAGGAATAGGAAACGGATCCAGAAACGGCGGGGCCGGAGCACTGGATTTTCCTGGACCCAGAGCGGCCACAGCGTGGCCCCAGCCAAGATCAACGATCATGTCATGGCTAGGAATAAACCCAGGTCAGGACGGGTCAGGTCTTCACGTTTGGCTCTGAGCTGCGGAAAGTGCCGCTGATCGCGGTGGCGCCCACGGGTTAAGCGGGTCGTGCCCACGGTGTTATGTGCTGTCTGGCCTGGTATCGGTGGTGGCGGCGCGGGGTTTGCGCTGCC
>DASWFT010000361.1:0-3324 GCA_036394075.1 Streptosporangiaceae bacterium | reverse complement strand
CGATGAGGTGCTGACCGACAACGGGAAGGTGTTCACCGGCCGGTTCGGCAAGCCCCGCCCGGCCGAGGTGCTGTTTGAGCGGATCTGCCGCAAGAACGGCATCAAGCAGCTGCTCACCAAGCCGTACTCGCCGACCACCATCGGCAAGGTGGAGCGCTGGCATCAGACCCTGCAAACCGACTTCCTCAATGAAGTGGGGCCGTTCGCCACGATCGAGGCTGCCCAGGCCGCGGTGGATGCCTGGCGCCACGAATACAACCATGACCGGCCGCACCAGTCGCTGGGCATGGCCACCCCCGCCTCCCGGTTCCGCCCCGCACCACCACAGGAGGGTGAGGCGCTGAGCCTGTGGGTGCCCGCGGACCTGGAACCCCTCACCAGCCCGCCACCTGGGCCAAGTGACACGCCTGCGGTAGTACCCGAGGCCGTCAGCTGGCCGGACGCGGTCGAGGTCGACCGGGTGGTCCCGCCCAGTGGGAACATGACCGTCGGGCCACAGCAGTTCTGGCTGAGCCCGGCCCGCGCCGGGCAGAGGGTCACTCTCTGGATCGATGCCACCACCTGCCACCTGAGTATCGGCGGGTGGCGGATCAAGACCGTGCCGTCCCGGTTGTCCGAGGTGGAGCTGGCCCGGCTGCGCCGCACTGATGGCCGCCCGGCGGCCCGCCACCGTCTGGGCCATTCCCGGGCTACGCCACCCACCCCGGAAGGCGGTGAACCCATGCCCGATATGAAACTGGACGCCAGCGATGCAGCGGAGCTTGCCGAAATGCTGCAATTCCTCACCGGCTGGCTGGCCCGTGATCCCGCCCGCCTGGCCGCCTCCCTGGAAGAGTTCGTCGGCCACCCCGCCTATGACATCGGCCAGCTGCGCCAGGACCTGGAGCGGTTCGTCTTCCTGCTCGGTGGCAGCGACGGCGAGCCGCTGTTCGGCCTTCCGCCGTCATGAACCCGCCAGGCTCCCGGCAACCCGAGAATACGCCGGGCCTTGCAGGCCTCAACGTCGTTCGTCCTCGCGCTGGCGCGCTGCGGGGCGCTCCACGTTGACCCCCGCCACGGCACCGGCGGTCACGGGCACCTATCCGGGGAAGCCCAGCACCGGCCTGATCAGTCCGCCCACTCGGCCCGGAAATCCCGCCAGTCCGGGTTTTCGGCCAGGAACCCCTGGGCGTGCTCGTCTCCGGCTTCGGCGCGCTCGCGCAGCCTGGCCAGCCACATCTGCAGGCGCCGCCGGGCCTTGGCATCGCCAAGTTCTGCGGCCAGCTGCGCCTCCCTCATGCCATGTTGCCTGGCCAGCCAGCCCGACAGCAGCTCCCAGTGAGCGACAACGAGTTGGCGCAGCTCATCCAGGTGCTGGTGACGGGCCAGCCACTCGGCCAGCTCATGCAGGGCGGGGTAGCTTCCGCTGGCGGCCCGGCGGCGCAGCTCATCGAGGTGGTCACCGTCAGCCAGCCACCGGGCCAGCCACAAGTCCGCTACGTCATCCCCGGCGTCGGCCAGCGGGCGGATGACCTCGATGGCTTCCTCGGTCCTGGCCCGGTCGGCCAGCCAGCTGGCCAGCTGCCGCCTGGCGTGCTCGTCCCCCGTGTCGGCGCTCTCGCGAAGCTCCCCGGCCTGGTCGTTCTCGGCCAGCTGGTAAGCCCGCCACCACCGTTCCGCGTCATCTGCGGTATCACCCAGCGAACGGATCATCGCAATAGCCTCGCCCAAGGGGGCCCTAAGTGCGATCGGCGTCCTGCCGCACCAGCCCCGGTCGTGATCCCGGCAAGTACTCACGTTACGTCCTGCCAGCAACCGCCCCGTCCCCATTGACCCCCACCGCGGCCCCCGCGTTGACTGGCATCCATCCCGGAAGGACCACCCATCGCCTGGCACAATCGCCAGACCCTAGAAACCGTCAAGCATCACCTAAAGCCAAACCGTCAACGATCAGCTGGCACTAGGCACGACCAACCACACCATCTCAGCCGGTGTGCTGACCAACGCCAAGCGCTATCGCGGAGGGCTCCTCGCCGAGGGCGGCTGCGAGCCGAGCAAGAGTGCGGGTGCGGCAGGAAGCGCTCTGTCGCCGCTCCAGCCGGGCAAGAGTGTCCAGGCTGATCCCGGCTCGCCCTGCCAACTCTTCTCGCGCTAAACCTCGTTGGCGGCGGAGTTCTCGCAGCCGGTGGCCATCGACAACGGCGATCCACCGTTGTGCGTGATTGGTGTGTCTGGTGGCCATCATGAGGCGGGCCAGTTGAATCTTGCCCAGATGGTACGGGTGGTGTGGTCGCCGTCGATGCCCCAGTCGCTGGCGAGGGTGCGGACGATTTCGAGTCCATGATGCCGGGCCGGCCCGCTCATTGGCGGGGGTCCAGGGACCGCCGTTGTCCTCGACTTCGATCCAGGCGTAGTCGCCTGGGCTGATCGTGGCCCGGACGGTGAAGGTGCCGCCGGGCAAGCGAGAGTGGCTGTGGATGGCGGCGTTGGCCGCGAGTTCGGAAGCGCAGAGGATCACGTCCTCTGCCATGGGGCACTCGCCGAGCACTGCGCGCAGGTCGGCGCGGACAGTGCGAATGTGCTCGGCGCTGCCTGAGTAGGTGACGTCGTTGGTGCGTAATGCGAGTGCTCGAGACGCTGGTGTCTGCATGGGTCCTCGCTAGTGCGCTTCGTCCACAGACTCTGCCGACGCTGAGCGTACTCCGAGTATGTGCACCGTACAATAAGTACGTGTTACTTCGTGTACTGGCGCAGCACAATGAGTGCGAGCATGGCGTCACGCGACTTGGAGGAGACTGATGTTCGGTCTGTTCGTGCGCTTCACGTGCAAAGACGAGACCAGCGCCCAGGCTTACGACCGGCTGGTGGCCGAGACCATCGAAGCCATCAAGGCCAACGAGCCGGGAACGCTCGTGTATGTCTCCCACCTGGTGGACGGCCAGCCGCTGCAACGGATCTTCTATGAGCTGTACCAGGACAAGGCAGCGTTCGAGGCACACGAGGCAGCCCTGCATACCCGCCGTTACCTCGCTGAGCGTGACCAGTACCTGGCCAGCACCGAGGTTGACTGGCTGACGTTGCAGACGGGCAAGGGCACGGACGCTTGAGCACGCCGGATTATCAGCAGGCCCTCGGGCGGAAGATCGCCGCTGAACGGCGCCGCCGGGGCCTGTCCCAGCCTGAGCTGGCCAGGATGATCGACCGGTCGGTGGCCTGGGTGTCCCAGGTCGAGCGCGGCGTGCGCAAGGTCGATCGCATGTCGGTGCTCGAAACCCTCGCCGCCGCACTCGATGTCCCGCTCGCCGAACTGGCCGCCGAGGCGCCCGTGGTCGCCGCGGTTACTGA
>DASWFT010000360.1:0-2303 GCA_036394075.1 Streptosporangiaceae bacterium | reverse complement strand
GTAGGCTTCGCTGTCGATGACCTGCAGGAGATGGAAGGTTTTGCGGATGCGGCCGTAGGTGGCGATCGCCTCACCCAGTGCGGTGGGGTGCCCGCCGCGTTGCAGTGCTCTGACCAAGTCAGACGCGCTGACCGTGCTGGTGTAGATCGTGGCGATCAGCCGGAGGATCTCGCCCCAGTGGCGCCGGACCTTGCCCAGGTCGAGTTTCCCCCGGGCGAAGGTGTTCAGCGGTCCGTAGTCGGCATCGGCTTTGGTCCTCCACCCTTTCTGATCGGGCAGGTCGGCGAGGGCAGGCCGATAGTCAACCCTCAGTAGACTCGCAATTCCAAACACCAGATCCGAGTAAGAACCAGTATCGGTGACGAGCACCTCGGGCAGGTTCACCGGGCCCGCCCCGGTATTGAAGAACAAGTCGATCGCGTGGAGGCAATCACGGTCGGTTCCCGCGACGGTTTTATACCCGATCCCGAACGCCTGGTCGCTGATCTCGTTGAGCCATGTCATTCCGCGTTTGGGTCCGAAGAATTTCCGGTTGGGCCTGGCCATCAAGGACGGCACCGGGACGACGAACCGCATCCCGTCGATCGCGGCGACCATTCCGCCGCCCAGCGCCCGGGCGAAGCCGATGCCGGCCTGCTGGGCGATCAGGTGCGGGTTGGCGTCGGTGTAGCCGGCGGCGCGCAGGTAGGTACGGCCCACGTGGCCGATCCGGCGGCGTTCCAGCGCGGGCACACCCGGCGTGCAGACCGGCCCGTAGCCGATGTTGAGCGCCTGACCGGTCAGGGCAGCCGCCGCGGTGACGTTCAGGTCCGCCATCCGGGCGGCCCCGCCCGACAGGGCGGTCAGCGACTCCAGGAACTCCGGCACCCACCCCATCACCTCCAGGATCTGCTCGCCGATGTCGACGCGGGGCAGCATCGCCGCGACCCGCTTGCGCAGATCCACCAGCGACGGAGGGTCCTGCACTGCCTTGTCGCTGGTGACGTGGATCCTTCCCGCCTCATCCACCCGCACATCGGCATTGGCTGCCAGCCCCCCGGCCACGTACTTCAGCGCCTCATCCAGATCGGTGACGTGGGAGGCCAGCAGCGCATCCGGGTTCTCGGGCAGGCCCAGCGTGGTCAGCACGTCATCCTTGACCGCCTCCCACTCCGCGCCGTCCAGCAGCCGCGCCTGGGGGTTGCGGTAACGGGTCGATGCGTCGGCATAGATCTCCCGGTGTTTCAGGTGGCGGCAAAATTGCTCCAGCACGCAGAAGATGTAGGCGCCGCGGTCCACCGCCCCGTCCGGCCGGGCCGGGTGGCCGAACACCAGGTGCTTCCATGGGCCGGTCACCACCTCGGGGTGGATCCGCGGGTTCTTGGTGCTCCACCGGGTCTCGGCGGCCAGCTGCTCACCCAGCGCCTTCATCGCCGCCAGCACCGGCGCGCCCTCCGCGGTCGCGCCGAACTCGATCGTGCTGGTGAGCATTCTGCACAGCCCGACCACGGCGTGAGTCTTCTTGGGCAGCTCGGCCCGCCAGTCCGGCTCGGGCAGGGCCCCGGGCGGCGGCAGCATCGAGTTCACGGTGTCCACTGCGGTCCGCACGTCGCTGCGCGGCAGCCGTGCCTCGATCGCCTCCCACACCTGGCAGACCCGTACCTCATCCTCAGCACCCCAGTCGCGGGCCTCCAGCAGCGCCCCGGGCCGCCACCGCCAGCGTCGCAGACGCCCGGGCCAGCCTGGGATGGCGCTTGACCGTCTCCTTGTTCGCCTCCTGGCAGGCCGTGCCGATCAGCTCGGTCGCCATGAGCAGCTCCAGCAGCTCCAGCGCGTCATCAGTCGCGGTGGCCTCCAGCTGCGCCGCCGTCGCCACCAGCGTCGCCATCCGCCGCGCATCGCCGTGCCGCTTCAGCTGCGCCACGTCCGCGCCCATCCCGTACCGGGCCAGCTCAGCCAGCCGCCGGGGCGTCACCGAGGCGTCCAGCTCCACCCGCGACAACCCCGACCCGGTGATCTCGGCGACGCGGTGCAGCGCCTTGACCATCTGCGGGCCTGACGGACGGGCCGGCCCGGTCCGCCACCGCTCCGGTCCGCCACCGCTCCAGCTCCGGCACCCTGCCGCCGGGCGGCACCACCAGCAGCGCATCCAGCGCCGCCCGTTCCTGATCGGCCGTCGCCGTGTACAGGCTCTCCCACAGCCGCCCTGTCGCGGCATCCCGCTCCCGCGCCACCAGCCGGGCCAGCGTGGTCACCCCCGGCAGCAGCACATCCCGCTCACGCAGCCACCCCACCGCGTCAGCGAAGATCGCCTTCGGGCTGTC
>DASWFT010000359.1:0-29920 GCA_036394075.1 Streptosporangiaceae bacterium | reverse complement strand
CGACATCGCGATCGGCGGCGCGACTCTCGCCGCCGAGGCGGCCGCGCTGGGTCTGATCGACGAGTACCGGGCCAGGGTCTACCCGGTGCTGGTTGGCGGTGGCATTCCGTTCTTTCCCCAGCGCGAGCGCCGGGTGGATCTCGAACTCGTCGAGACCCGCACCTTCAGCTCGAGAGTCGTCTACCTCCGCTACCGCGTGGCGCGCTAGCCGGCTCGTCCGCCGAGCCCTAGTGCCGTAGCCGGTCACGTTTGTCCCGTAGGCTGGGCGCTGGCCGGGTGAGTGCTGATCGTTCAGACTGGGCCGGTGGCTGAACGTGTGCGGGTGCGTGAGATCGATGATGATACTTCCTGTTGATCGAGCCGGGTTCGCCGGGTCATGATGTTGCGGCATCAGGCCACGCCGAGCCGAGAAACGGGATAGCGACATCGTGGTAGATCGTCCGGCAGACAGCGCCGTGGCCGCAGTGGATGGCGCCTCGGCGAATGCCCAGCCGGCCGGGCACGCCAAAGAGACGTTCGGCGATGTGTTCGCGGTGCGTGAGTTCAGGGTGCTCTGGCTGGCACAACTGCTCTCCGTGGCCGGCGACCAGCTCGCCCGGGTCGCCATGACGGTCCTGGTGTATGACCGGACGCACTCCGCGTTGTGGAGCGCGCTCACCTTCGCCGTGACTTTCCTGCCGTGGATCGTTGGTGGCCTGGGTCTGTCCGGGCTTGCTGACCGTGTACCACGGCGTCAGGTGATGATCATCTGCGATCTGGCTCGCATGGTGCTGGTCTGCCTGATGGCGCTGACGAGCATGTTGGGCCTGGCCAGCACGGGGCTCTGGGTCATGGTCGCCCTCCTGTTCCTGGTCACGCTGCTCGACTCACCCTTCAAGTCGGCGAGGTCAGCACTGGTCCCTGACATCCTGACGGGGGAGAAGTACGTCCTTGGCACCGCGGTCACCCAGATCACGTTCCAGGTCGGCCTGGTGTCCGGATTCGCACTCGGCGGATTAGTGGTGGCAAGCCTGGGCGTGCGCGCCGCCCTGCTCGCCGACGCAGCTACCTTCGCTGTCTCCGCCCTGCTGCTTGGATTCGGGGTGCACAGGAGGCCGGCCGCGATTGACGCCGCTGGTGCGGCTGTCAGCGATCGGTCGCAGTTCGGGGAGATGCTCACCGGGGCGAGGCTGGTCTTTGGCGACGCGACGCTGCGCAGGCTCATGTTGTTCGGCTGGCTTGTCGCGTTCTACATGGTGCCGATGGGTCTCGCCGCGCCGTACGCAGCGCGCTTTCACTGGCTTCCGCTGGCGGTCGGCACGGGGCTGGTGTTCGCCGCGATCCCGCTCGGCACTGTTGTCGGCGCGCTCCTGTTCACCCGCTGGGTGGCGACGGCCCGGCGACAGCGCTTGATGGGCCCGTTGGCCGTGAGTTCCTGCGGCCTGCTCGTGTTCTGCATGGCGCAGCCAGGCCTCATCGCTTCGTTAACGATCTTCGCCCTCTCGGGCACGTGCGCCGCCTATCAGATCGCCGCCAACGCGGCCTTTGTGGCCGCTGTCCCGGCTGAGCGCCGGGGTCAGGCCTTCGGCCTGGCCAACGGAGGCATGCAGGTATCCCAGGGCCTGTGGTTCATTGCCGCGGGCGCGGCCGCCGAAGCGGTCAGCCCGGCCGTAGTGATCGCCATCAGCGGCGGCCTCGGCGCTGCGATGGCCGCCGCACTGGCGATCAGCTGGCGCCGCCTCTCGGCGTCTCAGTTGGCGCGGTCCTAACGTCCGTGCTCGATGTGCCCTCAGCTATCAGCCCCATTCGCCGCGCATGGCTGCCTCCTTCGGTGGTCGGGATGTGGGTGTGGCCGCTGGCCGGTGGGTGTCAGCCCCATTCGCCGCGCATGGCTGCCTCCTTCCTGGCTCGAGGTCGAGTGCCGTGCCAGGTGCGTGACATCGTTGGCACGGACACACCGTCCGTCATGACTTCAATATGTTGATGTGTCCTGGTCTTGACAGATGAAGGCGGATTCTGTGACGATGCGGCATTAGCTCCTCACCGCCCGTTACACGCGATCCATTGCCGCCAGTGCCTCAAGGGAGTGCCCATGGCTGCCCTCCGTCTTCAGGGTTCGGTGGCAGGCAGCCTGTACAGCACGGCCAAGGCCATCCGCGGGTGGCAGATCTGGGCGCTCAAGGAACCGCTCCGCGGCTACCTCCTGGGTGTCATTACCCTGGCCGCCATAGTCATTCCGCTGGCCGCGGCGCATGCCCGCTGGTCGGCTCCCCAGATGGCGGTCTTTGTCGCTTTGCTGATCTGCGGTGTCGTATCGATCGAGTCCACCCGGGCGGTCAAGGAGATTCACGGCGCCATCGTCAGGGATCTGCAGCCCGTCTGGTACCTGGCGATCGCCGTGACCCTTCCGCCGGCGTACGCTCTCGCCGCGCCAGTCCCGCTGCTGGCTTACAAGCTATGGCGGACGCCCGGACTGGTTATCTACCGTCGTGTGTTCAGCAACGCCACCATCAGCCTGGGGTACGGCTGTGCTGCTTGGCTGTTTCATGCGGTTCCGTCCTCGGCTGCCGGGCCTGCGCCGGGGGCCGGGGTCCACGTGTTGACCTGGGTCAGCGTGGCCGCCGGCTGTGGCGTCCTGGCCTGGGCCATCAACGACGGCCTCATTGTCATCGCGATCAAGCTGGCGGACCCGGGGGCCCGGGTCCGGGAATTGGTCGGCAACCAGGATGCGGTCACCGCCGACCTAATCGAGCTTAGCCTCGCCGTCTCGCTCGCGCTGGTTGTCGCCATCAACCCGGTGCTTATGGCGCTCGCATTGCCGTCAGTGCTGCTTTACCGGCGTTACATGATGAGCGCGCAACTGGTCGCGCAGGCTCGCGTCGATCCCAAGACCGGGTTGCTCAACGCGGGGACGTGGCGCCGCGAGGCTGAAGTGGAGTTCGCCCGCGCGCTCCGCAGCGGCGATCCGTTCGCGCTGGTCATCGTGCACATCGACCATTTGAAGAGCGTGCGCGACACGGCTGGCCATCCGGCTGTTGACCAGGTGCTGCGTGCTATCGCCGGCACCCTCACCGAGAGCCTGCGGGGCCACGACCTGATCGGCCGGTTCGGTGCCGACGAGTTCGCGGTGCTGCTCCCGCGGACTGGCGGGGACGAGGCCCGCCGGATCGCCGAGCGGCTGCGCGATCACATCGCCGGGCAGCCGATCGCCATCGACTCCGGCAGCCACACCGGCTTCGTGTTCCGGATGACCGTGTCGATTGGGATCGCAGTGCTGGACGAGCCCTGGGACACCCTGACCGAGCTGGTCAATGCCGCAGGCTGCGCCCTGGCCGAGGCCCAAGTCCGCCAGCCGTAACAGGTGTGCCTGATCCTGGTGTGATTGGCCTGCTAGGGGACCAGGCCTGGCTCGTCAGCCGCCGTGCTTTTCCAGGTAGTCAAGGTAGAGCGGGCGTAGCGCCTCGGCTTCGTCGCCCTCGCCGGAGGCGAGTGCATCGGAGATCATCGCCGACACCTGGGTGACGTCCGCGGCGGCGTGGTCGGCATGGCCCGCCGCTGCCTCGCTGGCCGGAATGGCGCGGAGTAGTTCCCACAGGAAGCCGACGTCCAGATGGTGCACGGCCCGCCGCACGGCGCGGTCATGCAGCTCGCGGGACGAGAGAGCTTCGAGGGCAGCCCGGTCAGTCATGGGACGACCCTACCTGCGCCGGGCGCCTCGCCGGTGCCGGCCACTAGGGCGCGCCCCAACGCTCGCGGTGGTGGTCCTGCTGCGGCTGTGGCTGCTGCTGCGCCTGGCAAACCGAGGCACCGTCGAAGGTGCAACTCACGGGGTTGCTGTTGTTTCCCTCGGCGAAGATCATGACCTGCTGGGCGGCTCCGGGGGCCAGCGCCTGGGCGTTGGGCGGCGCATTGATGATCAGGGTGTCGCCATCGACGCGGCTTTGCGCGTTCCACACCCGGAAGTTCCCGTCACCGGGCAGGGCGACGGCGAGTTCCCAGCCGGTCACCGGGGCGGAGCCATGATTGACGATCATGAACTGGCCCTGGATGCCCTGGAACCGGCGGTCGATGGCATAAGACACGGTGACCGAGACTCCGGGGGCATGCGCCGCGACCGAGGGGGAGGAGACCGGGGCCCGGGTGGGGGCGGCCGACTCGGGCGGCCCGGATTTCGCCTGCCCGGCGGGCGACGGTGCCGGCATCGTGCTGGACGCCACGGTGCTCGCCGGGCTCCGCGGCTGCACCCTCGGCGAGGCATGGGGCCTCACGTCGCCGGTCGCCGAGGCTGGGAGTGTCGCGGTGCAGGTCACCAAGCCGCAGTCGTCCGTTAGGGCACGTGGGGAGGGCCCCGTCTGGTGTGGCAGGAAGACCATCGCTCCGCCGGCCAGGAGCAGGAGGCCGGCCCCGCCCGCCAGGAGCAGGAGGCCGCCGTTCCCGATCGCACCGTATTCCCGGTATCTGGCCAGCGGGCCCAGCCATCGGCTGGCACCGGCTAGCAGCCTGCTACGCATCGCCGGACCATCCGTTCCGGCTCGCAGGAACGCCCCAAGACCCCGTGATCATCCGTACCCCTCGCTCCGAGCGGCCCGAAGGCCGGCAGGGCCAAGGTAGCAAGCACAATGACGATCTTGCCGACAAACGCTCCAACATCCGGCCTGGCCATGACGAAAGAGCCGGCGGCACCGCGGCCGGCCGGTCAGCCGCAGGGCGCGCCGTTGAGCGTGCAAGTGGCCGGGCTGGTCGTGTTTCCCTGGGCGGTGAAGTCCATCGACTGGGTGGCTCCCGCGGGAATCGTCGGCGGGTAGGACGGATCCAGGACCAGCGTGCCGCCGCTGATCTGCGAGCCGGAGCCCCAGGCGCTGTTGATCCGGTCGCCCGGGAACACCGCGCGGACCTGCCACCCGGCGAGGGCCGTGCTGCCGTGATTGACGATGGTGAACCGGCCCTGCAGGCCGCCGCTCCAGCGCTGTACGACGGAGTAGGCGACGGTGATGGCCGGGGCCAGGTGCGACGGCGACGGCGACGGCGAGGGCCTGGGCAGTGCGGCGGCGGCCGGCTTCGCGGACGGGGTGGGGGAGGACGGGGTAGGGGAGCGGGTGACATGCGGCGCCACCGTGGAGTGCGTCGGCTGCGGGCTCGGCGAAGGGCGTGCCGCAGCGCTCGTGCTGGCCCGGGGAGGAATGGTGGCCGTGCAGGTCACGATCCCGCAATCGGCGGCGAGGGCGCGCGGGCGGTGGCCCGCCTGGTGCGGCCCGAAGATCAGCGCGCTGCCGGCCGCCGCGATGACGCAGGCCCCCGGTCGCGATCGCCGCGTACGGCCGGCGCCGGACCAGCGAGCCAAGCCACCGTCGCCGGGTCACCATGCGTCCCCCTCCTGCACAGCAAGCGACGCCAATGTAGCAACGGCCAAGAAGGCCGTGACGGCAAAACGGAACAACGCCGTGAGTCCGGTCAACCGGGATTCCGTAGCGGGGACCCCGGCATTCCTGCCCGTCTGGTCACCAGGCAGAGTCAGGGTCATGACCCTGCACCTCGAAACCCGTGCCATCCACGTCACCGCGCCGGACCTGAACGGTTCACGCCCGGTCAGCGTGCCGATCTACCAGACCTCGACGTTCTCCTTCGATGACCCTGCGGCCTGCGCCGAGGCCCTGAGCGATCCCGGTGGCGGGCACGCCTACAGCCGTTACCGGAACCCGACCACCCAGGCCCTGGAAGACGCGGTCGCGAGCCTGGAAGGCGGCGCGGAAGCGATAGCGACCAGTTCCGGCATGGGCGCCATCAACGCGGTGCTGCTCGGCCTGCTCCGTCCCGGCGATCACGTGATCGCCCAGCGCTGCCTGTACGGCGGCACCTTCGCTGTGCTCGCGGATCTGGCCGCACGGCACGGGATCGAGGTCAGCCATGTCTCCGGCCGCGATCCGGCGGAAGTCACCGCCGCCGTGCGCCCGCGGTCGCGGCTGCTCTACCTGGAAACCATCGCCAACCCCACCGTCGCCGTCAGCGACCTGCCCGCCCTGCTCGGCGCCGCCCGCGCCGCCGGACTGACCTCTGTCGTCGACAACACCTTCGCCACCCCGGTGCTGTGCAGGCCGATCGAGCACGGCGCCGACATCGTCATCCACTCCGCCACGAAGTACCTCGGCGGCCACGACGACGTCACGCTCGGCGTGGTCGTCTTCGAAAGCGCGGACCTGCACCGTGCCCTGTGGAAGCACACGGTCGATCTGGGCGTCGCGGCCGACCCGTTCGCCTCCTGGCTGGCCATCCGCGGGCTGAAGACGCTTGCTCTGAGGATGCCCAGGCACTGCGAGAACGCGGCCTACCTGGCCGGGCGGCTGGCGGCCCATCCGATGGTCGCAGCAGTGCAGTGGCCTGGCTTGAGTGATCATCCGGATCATGACGTGGCGCAGCGGATTCTTTCCGGGTTCGGCGGGATGCTGGCGTTCGACCTGGCTGGCGGGCGGGAGGCGGGCCTGGAATTCGTCAGCCGGCTGCGCCTGGCCGCGCTGGCCCCATCCCTCGGTGGCGCCGAGACCCTTGTCCTGCACCCGGCGTCCACGTCTCACCGGCAGATGGACGCCGCGGGGCTGCGTGCGGCCGGGATTGGCGAGGGGAGCATACGCGTGTCAGCGGGCCTGGAGCACCCCGACGACCTGTGGGCCGACTTCGACCAGGCCCTCGCGGCCACCTAACCCCCGCCCCGCCGCCGCCCCGCCCCGGCCCCGACCATGATCACGAAAGATTCCCGCCGTCATATGCGTCCGGGAATCCTTCGTGATCATGAACGCCGGTAGCTTTCGGCGACCGTGAAGGCGAGATCGAGCGACTGGCTGCGGTTGAGCCGCGGGTCGCAGGCGGTCTCGTAGCGCTGATGCAGGTCGCCTTCGGCCAGTTCGTGGCTGCCGCCCACGCACTCGGTCACGTTGTCGCCGGTGAACTCGATGTGGATGCCGCCGGGATGGGTGCCGAGGCCGCGGTGGACCTCGAAGAACCCCTGCACCTCGTCCAGCACGTCGCGGAGCCGGCGGGTCTTGTAGCCGCCGGGTGCCTCGAACGTGTTGCCGTGCATCGGGTCGCAGACCCACGCCACCGGCGCGCCGGCCTCGGCGGCCGCCAGGATCAGGGGCGGCAGCGCCTCGCGGACGTGGCCCGCGCCCATCCGGGTGATGAAGGTGAGCCGCCCGGGCTCGGCGTCCGGGTTGAGCCGGCCGATCAGCGCGAGCACGTCCGCCGGCGTTGCCTGCGGGCCGAGCTTGACCCCAAGCGGATTGCGCAGGGCGGCGGCGAATTCCACGTGCGGGCCGTCGATCGCCCGGGTCCGCTCCCCGATCCACAGGAAGTGCGCGGACAGGTCGTAGGCCAGGCCGGTCCCCGCGCCATCCCGGGTCAGGGCACGCTCGTAGTCCAGGAGCAGCGCCTCGTGGCTTGAGAACAATTCGACAGAACGCAACTCCTCCGGGTCGGTCCCACACGCCCGCATGAAGGCCAGCGCACGGTCGATCTCACCGGCCAGGATCTCGTAACGCTGCCCCGCCGGGCTCGCCCGGACGAAATCCTGGTTCCAGGCATGCACCCGGCTGAGGCCGGCGTCGCCGCTGGCGGCGAAGGCACGGCACAGGTTCATGATGACCGCCGCACTGTGGTAGGCGCGCAGCAGCCGGCCGGGATCCGGGGTGCGCGACTGCGCGGTGAAGTCGAAACCGTTGATCGCGTCGCCTCGGTAGGCAGGCAGTTCGACGCCGTCGCGGACCTCGGTCGGCCGCGACCGGGGCTTGGCGAATTGCCCCGCCATCCGGCCGATCTTGACGACGGGGACGCTGGCCGCGTAGGTGAGCACGACGGCCATCTGAAGCAGGGTCTCCAGCTTCGCCCGGACCGCCGTGGAGGTCGCCCCGGCGAACGTCTCGGCGCAGTCGCCGCCCTGAAGCACGAACGCCTCGCCGCGCGCCACGGCCGCCAGGCGCTGCCGGAGCAGGTCGCATTCTCCGGGGAAGACCAGCGGCGGCATGGCCGCCAGTTCGGCGGTGACGCTGCGGAGCAGGCCGGGGTCGGGCCAGGCAGGCTGCTGCGTCACGATCCGACCGTACGCCACCGGAGCCGTCCCCCTGGCCAGTCCGGTCCGGCCGGCCCGCGCGGCCGGTCCGGTCAGCCGGTCCGGTCCGGACCGGCCCGCGCGGCCGGTCCGGTCAGCCGGTCCGGTCAGCCGGTCCGGTCAGCCGGTCCGGTTAGCTGGTGCCCGCGACCGGGCTGCGGCGTTCCACCAGGACCACGTCCCGCCAGCGGCCGTAGTGGCAGCCCAGCCGCTCGCGGATGCCGACCACGCGGAACCCGGCTTGCTGGTGCAGCCCCAGGCTGGCCGTGTTCTCGGGGAAGATGCCGGACTCGATGGTCCACACGCCGGCCGCCTCGGTCGACTCGATCAGCGCCTGGAGCAGGGCCGCGCCGACTCCGCGGCGGCGGGCCTCGGCGGCCACGAAGACGGAGTGCTCGACCCGGCCGGCGTAGACGGACCGGCCTGACACGGGGGAGACGGCGACCCAGCCCAGCAGCTCGCCGGTGCCGTCCGCCGCGGCGACGAGCCGATGCGCGGGCAGTTTCGCGGCGTCGAATGCCTCCCAGGACGGGGCCTGCGTCTCGAAGCTGGCATTGCCGATGTCGAGCCCGGCCTGGTAGATGGCGAGCACGGGGCCGGCGTCGGAGGCGCGCATCGGCCGGATGAAGAAGCCGTCAGGCATCGGGCGATCTCCTCGGCGGTTCCGGGCACGCGGCGTCCCCATCACGGTTTCGGTGGCTCATCTTAAGCGAGCTGGCGGGGCGCCGTGCGGCCTGGACTGAGGAGCGAGGGACGAGCGACGAGGGAAGGCGGCGCAGTGAAGAGGGATGGGGAGGTGGGTGGGGCCCCGCAGGCGAGCGGGAGACATTGTTTCACGGCGCCGTTTCATGGTGCTGTTCATGGCGCCGTCATGGGCTGAGCCGGTGCAGGTCGCGGGGGAACAGGGTGACCTCCCGGATGTTGGCGGCGCCGGTGAGCCTGGCGGTCCAGCGTTCCAGGCCGATGGCGAATCCGCCGTGCGGTGGCATCCCGTGGGCGAACACGTCGAGGTAGCTGGCGTAGGGCGCGGGGTCCTCGCCGCGCTGGGCGAGGGCCGTCAGGTAGTCGGCGTGCCTGTGCAGCCGCTGTCCGCCGGTGACCAGTTCCAGCCCGCGGAACAGCAGGTCGAATCCGTTCGAGAAGGCCGGCCGCGCCGGGTCGGGATGAGTGTAGAAGGGGCGTTTGGTCATCGGGTAGCCGGTGACATACAGGAACTCGCTGCGGTGGGTGGCCAGCGCCCACGCGCAGAGCCAGCGCTCATCCTCCGGGGCGAGGTCAGGCTCACCCCGCGGGTCGCGCTGCGTCTGCTTGGCGATGAGCTCCTGGGCCTCGGTAAATCCGATCTCCGGGATCCGCGCGGGGACCTCGGGCAGGTCCAGACCCAGCAGACCCACGGCGGAGTGGGCGCGGGCGCGGACCGCTGCGAGCATCCCTGCGATCGCCTCCCGGAGGACAGCCATCACGTCGTGATGGTCGCCGATGAAGCCGAGTTCGGCGTCCAGGCTGGTGAACTGGGCCAGGTGCCGGGCCGTGTCGTGCGGTTCGGCCCGGAAGGCTGGCCCGACCTCATAGACCCGCTCGAACACGCCGACCATGGCCTGCTTGTAGAACTGCGGGGACTGGGACAGGTAGGCGGGCACGCCGAAATAGTCGAGGCCGAACACGGTAGCGCCCGACTCCGTCGCGGACTGGACGATCTTCGGCGTGTGGATCTCGGTGAAGCCGAGGGCGTCCAGGGCCGCCCGGAACCCGGCGACGCTCGCCGCGGAGATCTCGAACGGGGCACGCAGCCGCGGATGCCGCAGTGAGGTGGGCGCGTTGTCGAGGATGGCGGGCAGGCCCGCCGTGACCGTGGGCCGGTACAGGTCAAAAGGTGGCGGCGCCGCAGGCCCGGACAGCGCGGTGACGGTCGGCCCGGTGATCTCGACCCCGCCAGGTGCCTGGGCGCTGGCGGTGGCCGTCCCGCTGACCTCGATCACGGTTTCCTCGGGCGGCGCGCCGGCCGAGGCGGGGTCGTCAGCGGGCAACACAACCTGGGCGAGACCGGTGCGGTCCCGGATGATCAGGAACGTCACCGACTTGAGCTGGCGTTTGCGGTGCAGCCAGCCCGCGATCGTCACCGGCTCGCCGATATGCGATGGCAGGTCGGCCGCCATGATGCGAGAGATCATCACACTCCGTCGGGATGCGCGATCCCTTGGGAGTGCGGGCGAGAAGGGTAACTCGCGGTGCCACCGCACTTTCGCCGCCGCCGGGAAGCCGGCCGCGGCCTCGTTCGGCCCGGTCACGGGGGCTGGCCGGCGGGGCATGAGGTCGCTACCGGGCAGCGGCCGTTCCTCCCCGCACTCAGGAGGGTCTTCACCGCGAGGCCGCGAGGCCGCGTTCTCAGCTTCCGGCGGCTCTCTCCGCTCGCGCGATCCCGGGCTACTCGTCTCCGTCAGCGCGTTGCCCCCAGGATAGCCGCCTGGCTCCCCATGATCGCGCGGACGGTCGGCAGCCAGAGGCGGCCGACCGCCGGGCCTCAGGGCGGGGCGCTGGCACGGGCCGGGAACGAGCCCGGTGCGGGATTGGTGTCGTCAGGACGAACCCGGTGCGGAATCGGTGTCGTTGGGTCCAGGGCCAGGTGCGGTGCTGGAACGTACGTCGTTCTGCGTAACTGGGCTTCGGCCGAGTGCGTAGGCTCGTGGGGTGTATTTGCCACGACATTTCACGGCTGAGGACGCTGCGGAGGTCGACGCCTTCGTCGATGCCGTGGGCGCGGCCGACCTGGTCACGTTCGACGGAAGCAAGCCGGTTGCCAGCCTCATCCCGGTGATCTGGGACCGGTCCGAGGTGGAGCACGGGCGGCTGCTCGGGCACCTGGCGCTGGCCAACGCCCAGTGGCAGTCCGTGTCGGCTGGCGCCATGGCCCTGGCGATCGTGCACGGGCCGCAGGCGTACGTGTCGCCGTCCTGGTATCCGAGCAAAGCCCGGCATGGCCGGGTGGTGCCCACCTGGAACTACGTCTCGGTGCACTTCACCGGCCCGCTCACCGTGCACCGCGACCCGGAATGGCTGCGTGACGTGGTGACCCGGCTCACCCGCCGCCACGAGGGATCACGGCCGCGGCCGTGGGCCGTGACGGACGCCCCGCCCGAGTACATCAACAGCCAGTTGCGGGCGATCGTCGGCGTGGAACTCGCTATCGACACGGTGGAGGCTAAGCACAAGCTGAGCCAGAACCGCGCCGCCGACGACCAGGCCGGCGCGCTGGAAGGGCTGCGCGGCGAACCCGGCACCGGCCCCGCCGCGATCGCCGCGCTAATGGCGGATCACATGACCGACCGGGCCGAACGGTCCGAACGGGCCTGAGCATTCAGCCATTCCTGGTAACCGCGTTGTACAGGGTCTTGATGGTCGCCCCGAACTGGCTGGAATACGAGATCGAGGGCGTGTCCCCGCCCTGCTGGTAGCCGCCGATCACCCCGATGATCGTGCCGTTGCCGGTCTTGGCGCTGACGTTGACCAGGAACGGCGCACCGCTGGCCGTCGCCTCGTACCCGCCGCAGGTGAATTTGAGCTGCCGCTGGCCGCGGACCGCGATCGTGGTGGGTGGCTCGCTGCAGGTGACGGGATGCCCGTCCAATGTGTAGCCGATCACCTGGACCGACGCGGGGGGCGGCGAACTGGTGCCGAGGGTCTCAGCGCCCGCCTTCGCCTGCACGTTACCGCGCACGGTGAGGAAGGCGAAGTCCCGGCGGATGTTGCCGTCCGGGAACCAGTGCGCGGGGAATGTCTGCCGGACCACCCGCCACAGCCCGTACCGGAAATGGCTGCTGCCGCCCTGGTAGTCAGGTACGAACCCCATGACGCTGACCGGGACACGGCCCAGGCAGTGCGCCGCCGTAAGGAGCAGGTTCCCCGCCGGGCTGCTCACCACGGCGGCCGTGCAGAAGGGTGGCCTGGTGATCTTGTTGTGGTCCAGGATGACCAGCGCGCCCACCGCGCCGACTCCGTCATACGGGACCGCGGTATCGGTAGACCGGATAGCGTGCACCGCGAACAGGCTCCCGGCGAACAGAAGTAGCACGAAGATGGCAAGCCCGGTCTTCCGGCCGATCATGTTTCCCCCCGCGGACACGGCCCGCCCGGTGCATACCCCCGATGGTCTTGTCGCCGGCGGCCGTGTCCTCCCCTGATGATCAGGGTACGGCCTGGCCAGCCGCACCCTGGCTGAACAGCGGCGTGTCGCTGCTGGCCGCCAGGCGGTTGCGGGGGACCCCGGGTTATCAGTTGCGGGGAGCCGGGGTTACCAGCGGTCGTGCACCAAGGCGCGGATGCGCCGGTCATACAGGTCCTCGATCGCGCCGAGCTCGCCGTCGCTCAGCGGCGGCAGCCCGGCAGCGGCGGCATTCTGCCGTGCCTGCTCCGGATTGCGCGCTCCTGGGATCACCGTGGTGACGCCGGGCTGCTGGATGATCCAGCGGAGCGCGGCCTGTGCGGTGCTGCCCCCGGCCGGCACGATCGCGGCGAACTCCCGCGCCGCGTCCACCCCGGTGTCGTAGTCCACGCCGGAGAACGTCTCGCCGATGTCGAACGCCTCGCCGTGCCGGTTGTAGGAACGGTGGTCGTCGGCCCCGAACGTGGACGTGTGGGAGTACTTGCCGGACAGCAGGCCCGAGGCCAGCGGTACCCGGGCGATGATCGCGACCCCCGCGGCCTGCGCCGCGGGCAGCACCGCCTCAAGCGGCTTGCGGCGGAACGCATTGAGGATGATCTGCACGCTGGCCGTTCCCGGCCGGGCGATCGCGGTCAGCGCCTCATCGCAGGTCTCGACGCTGACCCCGTAGGCGGCAATGCGCTGCTCGACGACCAGCGTGTCCAATGCGTCGTAGACGGCGTCGGTGGAGTAGACCGCGGTCGGCGGGCAGTGCAACTGCACCAGGTCGAGCGTGTCCATGCCGAGGTTGGCCCGGGAACGATCGGTCCAATCGCGGAAGTTCTCCAGCGTGTACAGCGCCGGGTCCTGCACCACGCGCCGGCCCATCTTGGTCGCGACCGTGACCGGCAGGCCGGGATTGGCGGCCAGGAACTGGCTGATGAGCCGCTCGCTGCGGCCGTCGCCGTAGACATCGGCGGTGTCGAGGAAGGTGACCCCGGACTCCGCGGCCGCGTCCAGCACGGCCAGCGCGTCCTTCTCATCCACCTGGCCCCAGTCGGCCCCCAGTTGCCAGGTGCCCAGCCCGATCACCGAGACTGGCCTGCCGGTCCTGCCCAAGATGCGCTGTTCCATGACCGGTGATCCTAATGGCCGTCCCGCCGGTCCCGGTCCCGAGCCCGGGCCCCGGTCCCGAGCCCCGGCTGCTGGCCTGCTTCAGTCCACTGGCACGTCGGCCGGCGCTTCGGCGTCTTCGCACTCTGCGCGCCGTTTTGGGTCCCCGGCCGCCAGGATCGCGGCGCTGATCGCGGCCAGGTGGCTGACCTGCTCGGGGGTGAGCACGTCGAAAAGCGAGCGACGGACCTGCTCAACATGGCCGGGGGCAGCCGCACTGAGCGCCGCGTAGCCGTCCGCCGTGAGCTCGGCGATCTGGCCGCGACGGTCGGTCGGGCAGTCCACCCGGCGGACCCAGCCGCGTTCCTCCAGCCGTGCAACGGCGTGCGACACCCGGCTCTTGCTGGAGGCCGACGCCTCAGCCAGCTGGCTCATCCGCAGCGACCGGCCCGGCGTCTCGGAGAGCCGCACCAGGATCTCGTAGTAGGTGTGCGGCATTCCCTCCTCGTGCTGCAGCTGTGCCTCCACGGCGCCGAAGAGCTCCTGGCAGGCGCCGAGGAAGGCACGCCAGGCGGCCTGCTCCTCGGCGGTCAGCCACCTAGGCCCGGATGTGTTCACGTTTACAGGATACCCGGAATAGTTGAGCGCTTGACCATGTTAGGCTGGGCGACAGCACTCGTTGAGAACTCAAATATGAATGACGGGAGTATCACCATGACGACCAGTTCAGAAACCACCACCACCGTCCCCGGCTACGTAGCCGGTACCTGGACGATCGACCCAATCCACTCCGAGGTCGGCTTCGCGGTCCGGCACATGATGGTCAGCAAGGTCCGCGGCAAGTTCAAGACGTTCTCCGGTGAGCTCGTCACCGGCGAGAACCCGCTGGACTCATCGGTGACCGCCGAGATCGATCTCGCCTCCATCGAGACCGGTGCCGAGCAGCGTGACGACCACATCCGGTCGGCCGACTTCTTCGAGGTGGAGACGTACCCCACCATGACCTACCGCTCCACGGGCGTCCGCGCCGACGGCGACGACTACGTCGTGGACGGCGAACTCAGCCTCAAGGGCGTGACCAAGCAGGTGCCCCTCACGCTTGAGCTCAACGGCTTCGGGCCGGACCCCTACGGCGGCACCCGGGCAGGCTTCACCGCCACCACCGAGATCAACCGGCGCGACTTCAACGTCAACTTCAGCGCCCCGATGCAGAACGGCGGCATGGTCGTGGCCGACAAGGTCACCATCCACCTGGAGATTGAGGCTGTTCTCAAGGCCTGAGCTGTTGCGAGGCTGAGGCACACGACGGGCCTGTCGGCTAGGCATCAGGGTAAGCATCACGGGCGGGGCGAGCTGCGGGCAGCTCGCCCCGCCCGTGTCACGATGGGCGAGCGCACATCGACCACTTCGACGGGACGCGGTGAGAGGATCGACCCCAGGACCAGGACCAGGACCACGAGCCGGAGAACGCGGGAGGCGCGACCGTGAAAGCCGCCGTCTACGACCATCACGGCCCCGCCGCCGAGGTGTTGCGGGTCGTGGAGATAGATCGGCCCGAGCCGGGACCCGGGGAGGTCCGGGTCAAGGTGCACGTCTCGGCGGTCAATCCGACGGACTACAAGTCCCGTGCCGGGTCCACTCCGCGCCCCATCGACGGCTTCCAGATTCCTCACCATGATGGCGCTGGGGTGATCGACGCTGTCGGCCCGGGCGTGGATCAGGGCCGCGTCGGGGAGCGGGTGTGGGTCTGGCTCGCCGCGGCTGGCCGCCGCTGGGGGACGGCCGCCGAGTGGACGGTGGTGCCCGAGCGCCAGGCGGTTCCGCTGCCGGACGGCATCTCCTTCGAACTCGGGGCCAGCCTCGGGGTTCCGGCCATCACGGCGCACCGCTGCCTGCTCGCCGACGGGTCGGTGACCGGGCAGGCGGTGCTTGTCGCGGGTGGTGCCGGGGCGGTCGGGCACTTCGCCATCGAACTCGCCGTCTGGGCCGGGGCGGCGCAGGTCATCGCCACCGTCAGCGGCCCGGCCAAGGCGAAGCTGGCCCAAGAAGCGGGCGCCGGTCATGTTGTCATCTACTCCGAGCCCGACGCGGCCAGCCAGATCCGGTCGGTCACCGAGCACGTCGACCGCGTCGTCGAGGTGGATCTCGCCGCCAACCTGCAACTCGATCTGGCCCTATCCCGGCCGGACACCGTCATCGTCACGTATGCGGCCTCGGCCGCCGATCCGGTCCTGCCGGTGCGCGCCTGCATGACCGCCAACGTGGTGCTGCGGTTCGTGCTGCTGTACAGGTTTCCCGGGCCCGCTCTTGACCAGGCGGTCGCCGACATCACGGCCGCCCTCTCTGCGGGGGCGCTCACTGAACTGCCGCAACATCGCTTCCCGCTGAACGATATCGTTGCCGCTCACCAGGCAGCTGAGTCCGGCGTGGTCGGCAAGGTGCTCGTTCTGCCGGGCTGACCGGGGCAGTGCGGCCGCCCGACCGGGCCACGACACCCGGCCGACCGGGGCACCGCGCCTTGGCCAGCCGCGAGACGCCTTGAATCAGCCACGTATAGTAACTCATATGCTACTAACGGTTGATCTTATGGCGGAGATATGAGCGAATCCCCGGCCAAGTCAGGTACGCGCTCGGCCGTCCAGGCCGGGCGGCCGATTATGTCACCGGACACCGTGGTGGAGTTCGCGGTCGAGAAAGCGAGCGACGACCTGAGCTTCGAGAGCCTGCCTGCCGTGCTGGAACGGTTCGCTGGCGCCTTCGGGGGCCGGGCCGCACTGGCCCTGCGGCCGAGGGGTGGGAAGCCGCCGGCCGTCCTCGCGGCTCACCCGCACGGGGCTGCCGACCGGACTGTACTCGCGCAGATTGGCGCGCTGGTCGCGGAGCATCCGGAGCTGACCGTCGCCGGCGGATGTATCCAGGCGGCCCTGGCACCGGCCAGCCCGGGCGGCGAACGTGACCAGCGGCCGGATGGCACGGGCAGCAGGCCGCCGCCGGACGGGGCGGAGAGCGTGCTGGTAGTCGTCGCGGAGCAGGTCGTGGGACGCCCGTCGTGTGCACTCGTGCTGATCGGGGAGAGTGCGCACTGGACCGCGGAAACGCGGTCGACCGCCCGGGCGCTGGCGGCGGTCATCGCGGGGCGGTATCGCCGTGTCTCCGACATCGCGGAACTGGCCGAGCGCGAGGCGGTCACCCGGGCCATCATCGAGGCGTCGCCGGAGGCGGTCGTCATAGCGGATGAGGCGCGGCGCATCGTGGGGTTCAACCCGGCGGCGGAGGCACTGCTCGGCAGGCGGCAGGCGAACGTGCTCGGCGAGGACATGGGCTCGCTGCTCATCCCGGAGCGGAACCGTGCGCGGTTCATAGAGTCAGCGAAACTGTTCCTGCGGACCGGTAAACGGGAGTACGTCGGCGCGGTGCCCCTGCCCGTGCTGCACGCCGACGGCACCGAACGAGCAGTGGAGATGAGCCCCCTGCCGTTGGTGGTCGGCGGCGAGACGTATTTCTGCTGCTTCATGCGGGACATCACCGAGCTTCAGCGGGCTAACGCCGCGCTCGCGGCCAGCGACGCCCGGTTCCGGCTGCTGTCGGAGCTGGCCCCGGTGGGTATCGCCCGGACCGACCGTGGCGGGGTGTGCGGCTACGTCAACGAGCGGTGGTGTGTGCTCGGCGGGGGGTCAGCGGATGAGTTCGCCGGGGGACCGTGGACGAAGGTGCTCCACACAGATGACGCCGGGAGGGTGGCGCAGGAATGGGCGCGGGCCCGGGCCCAAGGGGCTGAGCTGCGCATCGACTGCCGCCTGCGGCCCAGTGGGGGCCCGCAGCTCTGGGTGCACGCGGCCGTCGCCGCCCTTCCCGACGGAGATGATCATCCACCAGGATTCCTGGTAGCGCTAACGAACGTGTCTGCCCGCAAGCGGGCAGAAGATCAGAGCACCCGGCTGCTGGCTGCCGAGCGCGCCACGCGCCGCAGACTCGAGGACCAGACCGAGCGGCTCAACAGCCTCATCGCTGCCGCGATCCCCGGTGTCCTCTTCGTGGACGAGCACGGTTTGATCGTCCAGCTCAACAAGAGCCTGTGCGACGTGCTCGGCCTTACCGATCCGATCGACCAGCTCATCGGCGGTCCCGCAGAGCGGCTCAGGGCTCAGATCGAGCGCACTTTCGCAGATCCTGCCGAGCTCGTCAACTGGAGGAAGCAGACCCGCGCGGCCCGGCAGCCGGTGCGTGACGTGCAGTTCGCGTGCTCCGACGGCCGCACCATCGAGTGCGACTACTGGCCGGTACTCGTTGGCCAGCAGTATCGGGGCGATCTGTGGCTGCTCTGGGACATGTCAGAGCGCGTGGCTCTCGAAGAGCAGCGCGAGCGCCGGCTCGGGGTCGAGAATGCCTCCCGCCAGGCCGCAGAGCGCCACCGCGCGTAGCCCCGTCAGCAGATATCACGTACTGTAATGAATTGATAGCTCATTGCGAGCAAAGCGTCATTCCGTGCTCGGGGGAACCAGGAGTGGGCGCATGACCAGCACCGAACGTGATGGACCGGGACGGGTCCTCGTAGTCGAGGACAATCTCGTGACCGCCCGCTTCCTGACGCACGTCCTGGGTGATCGGGGCGGCTTCGATGTCACGCACACGGCCGACCCCGGCATCGCACTCAAGCGCGCCAGTTCGGAGACCTGGGACCTGGTGCTGACCGACGTGGAGATGCCGGGCATGACCGGCCTGCAGTTGCTTGAGGCGCTGCGGCGGCTGGCCCCGGACCTCCCGGTCGCCGTGATGACAGCCAACGCATCACTGGACTACGCAGTCGGCGCGCTGCGCAGCCGGGCCGACGAGTTCCTGCAGAAACCGGTGAAGCCGGATCAACTGCTCGTCACGGTCGCCGCACTGGTGGACAAGGGACGCGCCGCCCGGCTCGCCAACCGTCAGAGCGTGCTCGCGATCGTTGCCCACCCCGACGACGTCGAGATCGGCGCGGCCGGCTCCCTGCTTGCTCATCGCTCGATGGAAAACGAGGTCTCGATCCTGACCCTGAGCCGTGGCGCCCGCGGCGGAACCGAGACCACGAGGGTCAGTGAATCCGCGATGGCCGCCCGGGTGCTCGGGGCCACCCTCTACCACGACGACCTGCAGGACACCAACATCTCCGAAAGCGACCCGACGATCAGCGTCATCAGCCGCGTCGTGGAGTCCGTGCGGCCGACCGTGATCTACACACACTCGTTTCACGACGTCCACCAGGACCATCGCAACACCTACCGCGCCGCCATGGTCGCGGCGCGGGACATCGGACGGGTCTACTGCTTCCAGTCACCGTCGGCCACCGTCGACTTCCGGCCCACCCGCTTCGTGAACATCGACGAGCACCTGGAGCGCAAGCTCAGGGCGATCGACGCCTTTGCCTCCCAGGTCGAGGTGCGGGCCTACCTGGAGCCGGACCTGATCCAGTCCACCGCCCGCTACTGGTCACGGTTCGGCGGAGGGCGGTACGCCGAGGCCTTCGAGGTGGTCCGCGAGTCCGCGGTGACCGGCCAGCCGGTCAGTGTGCCCGGCGGGACATGGATGGCCACCCCGGGTGACGGGGCGGACGTTGAACCGTCGGCCAGCGCAGCAACCGCAGATGCGGATTCCGCTATGGAGGTATCACGTGTCAGACCATGATCTGTTCGAACGGCATGTACGGGTGCTCGTGACCGGCGCCGGGGGCCCGGCCGCGATCTCCGTCATGAAGTCCCTGGGTAACGACCCGACGGTGGATCTCGTCGCGGCCGACATGGATCCCTGGGCCTCCGGGCTCTACCTGGTGCGAGCGGACGCGAGGACGCTGATCCCGGCCGGCCTCGACCCCGGCTTCTCGGGCGCCCTGCTGGCCCGTTGCGTGGCCCTGGGGGTGAACATTGTCATTCCCACGGTCGATTCCGAGATGCGGCCACTTGACCGGGCCCGCGCGGATTTCGCCGATGCCGGGATCGAACTGATGCTCGCGCCCGGCCCGGCACTGGCCGTCACGCTCGACAAACTCGCCCTCGCGCGTCGCTGCGAAGGGCATGTCCGGGTGCCCCGCACCGAATGCTTCGACGCCGCCCTCGACCCCGGCTCGTGGACCTACCCGGTCGTCGTCAAGCCCAGGACCGGGAGCGGCTCGCGGGACATCTCCATCGTGGCGTCCAGCGAGGCTCTGGCCGCGCTGGATACCTCCACCGACTTCCTCGTCCAGGAGTACCTCCCCGGTGAGGAATACTCGATCGACGTGCTCGCCGATGCCACCGGGCGGGTGGTCTCGTCGGTGCCGAGAGTGCGGTCCAGGGTTGATTCCGGCGTCTCCGTGGCTGGCCGCACGATCCACGACGCGGAGCTTGAGCAGTTCGGTAGTTCCGTGGTCGCCGCCACCGGCCTGACCTACATCTCGAACGTGCAGGCCCGCCGGGATGTGGTCGGCAACCCCGCGCTGCTGGAAGTGAACCCGCGGGTGCCGGGAACGTTGCCGCTCACGGTGGCCAGCGGCGTTGACATGCCCCGGATGGCCCTGGACTCGCTCCGCGGCCGGCCGCTGCCCGAGCATGCCGACTTCCGTGAAATAGCCATGGTCCGCTACCTCGAGGAGCGCTTCATCGGTCTGAGCGAGGTCGAGAAGGTGACAGCGTGAGCGTTGGTGTCCGGTTGGACGAGGACTACCACGTTCACTCGACTTTCTCCGACGACGCGGTCAGCACCCTGGCCGAGAACCTGGCTGCCGCGCGTGAGCGCGGGTTGCGCGCGATCTGCCTGGCTGACCACGTCCGCCGCAGCACGACATGGGTGCCGGAATTCCTGTCCGCCGTGGACGCGCTGCGGCCAGTGCCCGGACTCGATGTGCTGGCCGGGGTGGAAGCCAAGATCCTGAACCGGGCCGGGGCGCTGGACCTGCCGGCCGGCATCGGCGGGGCAGATTTCGTTCTGATCGCTGATCATCAGTTTCCCGCTGACCGCGGGCCGGTCCATCCCCGGGAGATGCGCCAGGCCATCGCCAGCGGAGAGGTCACCGAGCGGGAGGTGATCGACTGCCTGATCGAGGCGACGGCCAACGCCCTGAAGGTGGCCGGGCGGCCGCAACTCGCCCACCTGTTCAGCATCCTGCCCAAGATGGGGTTGGCCGAGTCCGATGTCCCGGACCAGGCGATCGCTCACCTCGCGCGGCAGGCCCGCATCGCCGGCGCGCAACTGGAAGTGAACGAGAAGTGGACGTGCCCGTCGGCCCGCACGGTCCGGGCGTTCGCGCAGGCTGGGGTGCCGCTGGCGGCGAGCACTGACAGCCACGACTGCCGCGACATCGGTGTCTACGCGACGGTCCGCCAGATCATCGACGGGGCCTTTTCCAGTGCGGAGCCGTGATGGCGGAGCTCCTGGTGGGCCTCGATTGGATGCTCGTGGCGTTCGTGCTGATCGGCGCCGTTCCGCTGCTGGTCGCCAATTATCAGTTCACCCTCGTCGCGTTCCACTTCCGCAGGCTGCACTACAAGGAGTGCGAGCCGTATTTCCCGCGCACGGCGATCCTGGTTCCCGCGTGGAACGAGGACTTGGTCATCGGCGCGTCGATTGACCGGCTGATGATGCTGGAGTACCCGCGTGATTCGTTGCGGATCTTCGTGGTGGACGACGCCAGCACCGACAGCACGCCGCAGGTGGTCCAGGCCAAGGCCGCCGAGTATCCAGGGAATGTCTTCCACCTGCGCAGGGACAAGGGGGGCGAGGGCAAGGCGGCGACCCTCAACCACGGCCTGGGCATAATCCTCGCCGACGACTGGATGCAGGCAGTCCTGATCATGGACGCGGATGTCATTTACGTGGCGGACTCGCTGCGGCACATGACCCGCCACCTGGCCGACCCCAGGGTGGGCTCGGTAACGGGCTATATCAAGGAAGGCAGCCAGCCAGGGAACTACATGACCCGGTTCATCGGCTACGAGTACATCACTGCCCAGGCTGCGGGCCGCCGGTGCCAGGATGTGCTCGGCGTCATCGCCTGCCTGGCCGGCGGGGCGCAGTTGCACTCCCGGGAGAATCTGATCGCGGTCGGCGGGCGGATCGACACCACCACGCTCGCCGAG
The DNA here is from genome assembly GCA_036394075.1 of Streptosporangiaceae bacterium. Taxonomy (GTDB): domain Bacteria; phylum Actinomycetota; class Actinomycetes; order Streptosporangiales; family Streptosporangiaceae; genus JAWWPY01. Next base: position 8,511 of record DASWFT010000359.1, on the reverse strand, counting down.
GACACGGTCACCACGTTCCGGACTCAGCGCGCCGGGCGGATTGTCATCTTTGAGCCGCACGCGGTCGTGTGGGCCGAGGAGCCCGGAGGTATTGTCGCGCTCTGGAAGCAGCGCCTGCGCTGGGCTCGTGGCAATGTCCAGGTCACCAAGATGTTCCGGGATGTCTGGTTCCGGCCACAGCCGGGCAGTCGGCTCGGCAGCCCGACCTTCGGCATAATCTGGTTCTCGCTCTTGCTGCTGCCGGTCTTCATGGTCGCCGCGTCAGGCTCACTGATCGCCCTCTATTTCCTGAACTTCAAACTCGCCTTTGCCGCCTTCCGCCTTCTGTGGGTAACGAACGTGGTCACGTATACCTTCATCACGGCTCTGGCCTTGTTCATCGACCCCGATGTCGGGAGGCGCACCTGGCGTCAGGCCGTCATGTTTCCCGGGATCATCAACATGCTGATCTTCACGACCGCCGTGCTGCCGAGGCAGCTGTCCTGGATGGGCCACAAGATCCTTGGTGCCGCCGGCATCGAGCTGACATCGGGCTGGATTCGCGGCATCGTCCTGTTCACGTATATCTGGCTCATGGGGTGCATGGGCGTCTCATACCTGGCCAAGGTGCTTGAGCCACGCCGGGTGGGCAAGGTGCTCTGCCCGATCCTGCTCTACGTGGGCGGATACGGGCCCCTGCTGTGCGCCATCACCACGGCCGCCTACGTTCAGGAGTTCAGGAAGGCCGACATGAAATGGGACAAGACGGTCAAGACCGGCAAGGTCGCCGCACCCGTATGACCGCCCAGCCGGACCAGAAAGACCAGCCGGACCAGCCGGAAGACCAGCCGGAGGACCAGCCGGACCAGCTGGAGGACCTGCTCCTGCCGGAGGACCTGCTCCTGCCGGATCAGCCGGAGGACCTGCTCCTGCCGGATCAGCCGGAAGACCAGCTGGACCTGCCGGACCAGCCGGTGGTCAGTCACCGGGCGGCGTTCCCGGGCGCGCCGCCGTCGGCCCCATCCTTCGAGGAGGAGATCGATACCGCGACCAAGTACGAGAGGTCACTTGTGGGCAAGGCCCTGCTGGCCATCGCGGTCTGTGTCCTCATGGTCGCGATCCGCGCGTTCTTCTCGGGTTGAGCCGGCAAGGTCGTGATGCCATATGACGCAGGTCCTGCTCGCATGCAAATGGCTGCTGGTCGCGATGGTGGCGGTCGGAGTCATGCATGGGCGTCGCCTACCTCGGCAAGGTCTGCGAGTCACGCCCGCTTGGCCGCATCCTCGCCCCAGCGTTCCTGTACATCGGCGGTTACGGGCCGCTGCTGTGCGCGATCAGCGTCGCCGCGTACCTGAATGATCTCAAGCACGCCGAGGCGCAGTGGGACAAGACGGAGAAGACCGGCAAGGTGGTGGCATCCGTGTGAACGGCCAGCCCAAGCCCCCGGCCGAGCCTGTGGCCGCCCCCGCCGCGCTGGCCGGGATGTCCGTCGTGACCGATCCCGAAATCGTCAGGATCTTCCACGAGGAGGTCCGCAGTGCCGTTTCCTACGAGAAAGGCCTGGCCGTCAAGGCATTGATCGCCCTGGCCCTGGTAGGAATCGTGGTTGCGATGCGCATGTTGTTCCTCGGGTGAAGCCCTGCGCCGCAGGCCTGGCCGCGCGCGCGGCCGCCGGCCAGGGCACGATGGAATCGCTATGACGCTCACCGACCTGCTGCCCGCGACGCCGGATCCCGACGCCGTCTTCGACGCGTTCGCCGGCTGGGCGAAGCGGCAGGGGCTGGCCCTCTACCCGCACCAGGAGGAAGCGCTCATCGAGATCGTGTCGGGGGCGAACGTGATCTTGAGCACCCCGACCGGCTCCGGGAAGAGCCTGGTCGCGGCCGGAGCGCATTTCGCCGCCCTCGCCGATGGTCAGCGCACCTTCTACACGGCGCCGATCAAGGCCCTGGTGTCGGAGAAGTTCTTCGCCCTCTGCGAGGCGTTCGGCCCGCCCCAGATCGGCATGATGACCGGGGACGCCAGCGTCAACGCCGGGGCGCCGATTATCTGCTGCACGGCGGAGGTGCTGGCCAGTATCGCTCTGCGGGACGGCGCCGCCGCCGATGTCGGCCAGGTGGTGATGGACGAGTTCCATTACTACGCCGACCCGGACCGGGGCTGGGCGTGGCAGGTGCCGCTGATCGAGCTGACCCGCGCGCAGTTCGTCCTGATGTCGGCGACGCTGGGCGATGTGAGCCGGTTCGAGGCGGACCTGACCCGGCGCACCGGCCGGCCCACTGCGGTGGTCCGCTCCGCCGAGCGCCCGGTCCCGCTGGTCTTCCGCTACGTCACCACGCCATTGCACGAAACCCTGGAGGAGTTGCTCAGCACTCACCAGGCGCCGGCCTATGTCGTGCACTTCACTCAGGCGGCGGCGCTGGAGCAGGCCCAGGCGCTGATGAGTGTCAACGTCAGCAGCCGCGCGGACAAGGACGCCATCGCCGAGATGATCGGCAACTTCCGGTTTACGGCCGGCTTCGGCAAGACACTGTCCCGCCTGGTGCGGCACGGCATTGGCGTCCACCACGCGGGCATGCTGCCCAAGTACCGACGGCTGGTCGAGACGCTGGCCCAGGCCGGCCTGCTGAAGGTCATCTGCGGGACCGACACCCTGGGCGTGGGCATCAACGTTCCGATCCGCACCGTAGTGTTCACCGCCCTGTCCAAGTACGACGGGACGAAGACCCGGCTGCTGCAGGCGCGGGAGTTCCACCAGATCGCCGGCCGGGCCGGCCGGGCCGGCTACGACACCACCGGCACCGTGGTGGTGCAGGCGCCCGAGCACGTAGTGGAGAACGAGCGCGCCCTGGCCAAGGCCGGCGATGACCCGAAGAAGCGGCGCCGGGTGGTCCGCAAGAGGCCGCCCGAGGGATTCGTCTCCTGGGGAGTGCCCACCTTCGAGCGGCTGGTCGCCGCCGAACCTGAGCCGCTGACGTCGAGTTTCAGGGTCAGCCACGCGATGCTGCTGAACGTGATCGCGCGGCCGGGGGACGCGTTCGCCGCCATGCGGCACCTGCTGACCGACAACGACGAGGACCATGCCGCGCGGCGCCGGCACATCCACCAGGCCATCGCGATCTACCGCGCGCTGCTGGCCGGCGGGGTCGTGGAGCGGCTCGCGGAACCCGATGAGGAGGGCCGGGGGGTGCGGCTCACCGTGGACCTGCAGTTTGACTTCGCGCTCAACCAGCCGCTGTCCCCCTTCGCCTTGGCCGCGATCGAACTGCTGGACCGGGAGTCCCCGGCCTATCCGCTGGACGTCCTTTCTGTCATCGAGGCGACCCTCGACAACCCGCGGCAGGTGCTCTCCGCCCAGCAGTTCAAGGCCCGCGGCGAGGCGGTCGCGCAGATGAAGGCCGACCGGGTGGAGTACGAGGAGAGGATGGAACTGCTTGAGGCGGTCAGTTACCCGCGGCCGCTGGCCGATCTGCTTGACGCGGCCTACGACATCTACCGGCGCGGCCACCCGTGGGTCGCCGACTATGCGGTCGCGCCGAAGTCCGTCGTCAGGGACATGTATGAGCGGGCGATGACTTTCGTTGAGTATGTGGGGTTCTATGGGCTGTCCAGGTCCGAGGGGCTGGTCCTGCGGTACCTGGCCGACGCGTACAAGGCGCTGCGCCAGACCGTGCCGGAAGACGCCAAGACCGAGGAGCTCATCGACCTGATCGAGTGGCTCGGTGAGCTGGTCCGCCAGGTCGACTCCAGCCTCATCGACGAGTGGGAACGGCTCCGCAACCCGTCCGGCGATCTTGTCCCGGCAGCGGCTGCGCGGCCGGCCACGGTCACCTCCAACACCCGCGCGTTCCGGGTGCTCGTGCGCAACGCCATGTTCCGCCGGGTCGAGCTCTCCGCGCTGGGCCACTACGCGGAACTCGGCGCGCTCGACGGCGGGGACGGCTGGGACGCCGACGCGTGGGGCGACGCGGTCGAGCCGTACTTCGACTCCCACGACGAGATCGGCACTGGCCCGGACGCGCGCGGCCCGGCCATGCTGATCATCGACACGCAGCCGGACCGCTGGGTGATCCGGCAGATCTTCGATGACCCGGCGGGCGACCACGACTGGGGCATCAGCGCGGAGGTCGACCTGGCCGCTTCCGATGAGGCCGGGGTGGCGGTGCTGCGGGTCACCGCGGTCGGGCAGCTGTAGGGCGCGCCCTGGCCCGCGACACGCGGGCGGAGCCGGGATGGCGGGTTTCGCCGGACCTGTCCACCATCATGGGGGACATCAGGATGGCTTGATCCGCCCGGTACCACCCTTCCTCGGAGGCCATGGCGCGGCGATGCGACTGATCCACACCTCGGACTGGCATCTAGGGCGCAGCCTGCACGGCGAGAACCTGCTGGAGCACCAGGCCGCCTTCCTGGACTGGCTGCTCGGCCAGGCGGTCGCCCACCGGGCGGACGCAGTCCTGGTCGCGGGCGACGTGTATGACCGGGCCGTGCCAGCCCCAGATGCCGTCGCGCTCCTCAGCCGGACCCTGGAGAGCTTCGCCCGCGCACGCATTCCGATGATCATCACAAGCGGCAACCACGACTCCGCGATCCGCCTGGGGTTCGGGAGCAGGCTGAGTGAAGCGGCCGGCATCCACCTGCGCACGTCGGTGGCGGACATCCCGCGGCCGGTTATCGTCGCCGACGAGCATGGCGAGGTGGCCATGTACGGCATTCCCTACCTGCTGCCCGACGCGGTCATGGCCGATCTCGGCGCGGAGCGCTCGCATGCTGCTGTGCTCAGCGCGGCGGTCCGGCTGATCCGCGAGGACGCCTCCGCCCGCGGCATCGCCCGCACCGTTGTCGCCGCACACGCCTTCGTCACGGGCGCACAGGCATCTGAGTCCGAACGGGACATCCGGGTCGGCGGCATTGGCGACGCGCCGGGCCGCGTGTTCGACGGCTTTTCCTACGTGGCGCTCGGCCACCTGCACGGCCAGCAGCGGATCCCCGCTCCGGGAAGCGCCAGCACGGTCCGGTACTCCGGGTCGCCGCTGGCGTTCTCGTTCTCCGAGAAGTACCAGGCCAAGTCGGTCACGCTGGCCGAGATCGACGGGGCGGGCCGGGCCGCGACAACACTGCTGCCTGCTCCGGTGCCGAGGCCGCTGCGCGAAGTGCGCGGGAAGATCGACGATCTGCTGGCCCGGGCCGGCGGCGACCTGGCCGACCTGGCCGGCGCCTGGGTCAAGGCCGTGCTCACCGACACCGTGCGGCCGGCCTCCCCGATGGAGCGGCTGCGCGAGAAATGGCCGCACACCCTCGTCCTGGACTTCGCCCCCGAAGGCGGCCTGCCCGGCTGCGACGCCGACCTGGCGCGGCTGGCTGAGGTGGCCGACCCGGTGCAGATCTGCGGGTCGTTCGTCGAGTACACCAGCGGCGGCCCGCCCGACGAGGCTCAGCAGGCGGTGCTCCGCGAGGTGGCCGAAACGGCCCAGTGCGCCGAGGCGGCGGCCTGATGCGACTGCACACCCTGGAATTGCAGGCGTTCGGCCCGTACGCCACCGCGCAGCGCATCGACTTCGAGCGGCTCGCCGGCAGCGGGCTGTTCCTGCTGGAAGGGCCGACCGGCGCCGGGAAGACCACGATCCTCGATGCCATCACCTTTGCGCTGTACGGAGGACTGGCGGGAGAGGGGTCCGGCGCCGACCGGCTGCGCTCGCACTTCGCGCGGCCTGACGCGGAGCCCTCGGTCACGCTTGAGTTCTCGCTGCGCGGCATCAGGTACCGGGTGTCGCGGGTACCGGAGCATCAGCGGCCCAAACGGCGCGGCGGGGGTTACACCACCGAGCCGTCGCACGTGCACCTGCAGCGCCGCGACGGCGACCGCTGGATCAGCCTTTCCTCGAACAAGGCCGAGGCCGGCGAGGCGATCACCGATCTCGTCGGGCTCAACCGCGTGCAATTCACCCAGGTCATGCTCCTTCCGCAGGGGGAGTTCGCGAAGTTCCTGCGCTGCGGTGACGATGACCGGCGCACCGTCCTCACCAAGCTGTTCGGCACCCAGTTGTATGACCGCATCACCGCCGAACTCGACCGTCGCCGTTTCGAGGCGGAACGCGCGCGGGTGCAGGCCGCGAGGGCGATCGCGGACGCCGTGTCGGCGGCCGCCGAGGCCGCCGGGCTTGATCCCGGCGAGCGCGGTGAACTCCTCGTGCTGTCGGCGGCCGACCGCGCGGTCCGCCTCAAGCAGGTGGGCGACGAGCTGGCTGAAACCGTCGCGCTCACCGGGGAGGCGCTGGACCTGGCCGCGAGCCAGGCGACGGCCGCCCTCGCGGCGGGCGAGCGGGCGAAGACGCGGCACGGCCTCCTGATCCGGCTGACCCACGCCCTCGCGAACCTCGGCGAGCACGAGAGCACCCGAGCGGAGCAGGACCACCGGGCCGGACGGCTGGCCGCGGCCCGCCGGGCGGAACCGGTCCGGCCGCTCCTGGCGGTTCTGGCCGAGGCCGAGGCCACAGTCGGCACGGCGCGGCAGGTACTGTCCGGCCTGGAGCCCGATCCAGCCGAGGGCATGCTCGCCGGGCGGGGCGGCCCGGAGGCAGCGACCCGCGCGCAGGAGTGCGAGCGCGAGGCGGCCTCGCTCCAGCATCTCGTCGAGGCTGAGGCGAGGCTGCCGGGCCGGGAAGCCGCTCTGGATGCTCTCGCCGAAGCCGCCGCCACAGCATCGGCGCTGGCCGGCTCGCTGGAGACGGCGAAAGAAGAACTCCCGGATCGGATCGCCGCCCTGGCCACCCGGCTGGAGGAGGCGAAAGTGGAGGCGGCCTGCGCCGAGGGCAGCCGCGGACGGCTGGCCGTGATCACGAAGCAGCGAGCGGCGGCTATCCGCCTCTCCGAACGCGGGCCGCTGCTTGAGGCGCGGACGTCGGCAGTACGCGACGCGGTGGATCACCACCAGCGGCTGGTGGACGAGCATCAGAGGGCAGTGGACGCGCGGCTGAGGGGCATGGCAGCGGAACTCGCCGGGAGACTGGCCGGCGGCAGCCCGTGCCCGGTCTGCGGCTCGATGGCGCACCCGGCCCCAGCGCGGCCCGCCGGCGGCGCGGTGACTGAACAGGACCTCGCCGACGCTGCCCGGCGGCGCGATGCCGCCGAGGCCAGGCGCCGGCAGGCCGAGGCCGAGCGTGATGAGGTCGCCAGCGAGGTGGCGGCGTGCGCGGCGGTGGCCGAGGGCCGGACCGCCGACGACCTGGCCGACGAGGCCGCCGCCCTGGCTGAGAGCCTCAAACGCGCGGAGCAGGCCGCAGCGCAGGCGGCCCGTCTCGGACCGGAACTGGCCGACCGGCGAGCCGAGCAGGAGCGGGTCGGCCGCGAACTGCTGACGGCCGCGAAGGCGGCCGAGGCGTCCCGGGAAAGGGCCGAGCAGGCCCAGGCGGATCTGGATGCTCTGCGGGCCGAACTCGCGGCCGCGAGCCACGGGTATCCCGCGGTGGCCGCGCGCCAGCGTGCACTGCTGACGTGTGCCGTTAAGGACAAGGCCCTCGCCACGGCACTAGACGGGGTCGCGGTCGCCGTCACCGCGGAGCAGAGGGCCCGGGCCACGGTCGAGCAGGAAGCGCTGGCGCGCGGCTTCGCGACCCTGGAGCAAGCCAGGTCGGCGGTGGCCACCCCCGATGCTCAGACGCGCCTCGACGCCCAGGTGGCCTCCTGGAATTCCACGCTGTGCGCACTGAAAGCGGCGGCCGAGGCCGACGATCTGGCGGGTCTCGATTCCGGCGAGGCGCCTGCTGCCGCCGAGGCGGCCGTCGCCGCCGCCCAAGCGCTGGCCCGCGCCCAGGAAGCTGAGCAGGACGCCCGTCGCTCCCGCGAACGGGCGGCCGAGCGGGCAGCACGGCTGAGCGAGCGACTTGACCAGGTGCGGGACGCCGAGGAGTCGGCCGACCGCCTCGCGGAGGCGACGGATCCCGTCATCCGCCTGGCCGGCCTGGCCAAGGGGATGGACGGCCACCGCCGGGTCGCACTGACCACATACGTCTTGCGGCACTGGTTCGAGCAGGTCGTCGCCGCGGCCAACGTCCGGCTCGCGGCCATGTCATCGGGCCGCTACGAGCTCAAGCGCATCGACGAAGGCGAGACCAGGCGGCAGCGCGCGGGGCTGACCCTGTCGGTGGTCGACCGGCACACCGGCGCGGAGCGCGGTCCTGGCTCGCTGTCCGGCGGGGAGACGTTTTACACCTCGCTGGCACTGGCCCTGGGCCTCGCGGACGTGGTGAAGGCCGAGGCCGGAGGAGTGGATCTGGATACGCTCTTCATCGACGAGGGTTTCGGCTCGCTGGACGCCGACACTCTCGACCAGGTGATGGCGGTGATCGATGACCTTCGTGATCGCGGCCGCGTGGTAGGGATCGTGAGCCATGTGGCCGACCTTAAAGACCGGGTGGCCGAACGCCTCGAAGTGCGCCGCCTGCCGGACGGTTCCTCGGCGGTCAGGGTCGTCGCCTAGCCTCCGGTGGCGGTGCCGGCTTCCATGATCGCGTGACTCTGCTAGCCCGGGGG
>DASWFT010000358.1:0-2208 GCA_036394075.1 Streptosporangiaceae bacterium | reverse complement strand
CAACACCAGTGACTTTAGGTGTCTATGCCCGACTGGGGTGTTCTGATCCCGCGGTCCCGTAACGGTCTCGTTGTCTGGGTTAATGGCGGGTTTCCAGTGCCGGGGCGTGACGAAAGGCCGCATGACGCCGCGGCAGGCGTGCGGTTCCACGGGCCGCAGCTCCGGCTGGGCCGGGGCGCCTCCTCCTTCCTGACGGTGTTTCACCAGGTAGCTGTCTAGCCCGGGCCGGGCTCAGGCTGGAATCGGGTCACCTGCGGGACACCGGTGATGGTCTTCTTGGTGGCCGCGGTGTGCGGGAAGCCGGGGCGGGCTTTCTGCGCCCGCGGGGAGTGGCGTTGCCGGCCGGTGCAGACCAGCGTGTGCAGCGTGACCCGGCTGGTGTCCTCCGCGAGAGCGGCCAGGGCGGCCAGGGACGTGCCCGCGGTGACCCGGGACTGGATCATCGAGCAGACCGCGTGGTGGCGGGCAGTGGTGAAGGACACCTGATCGGTGGTGACCGGGCCGCTGCCCTCGCGCCGTCGCAGCGCCCGCGCGGCGGCGGCACCGGCAGCCAGCGACGCGGCGGCGCTGGCGCGGACCAGCTGGGTGGCGGTCATCCAGGCCCAGAACTCCTGGATGACCAGCCGCGGGGTGCCCGAGCGCAGCACCGGCCCGGACGTGCGGTCCCCCGCGCCGGCGATCGTGGTCTTGTCTTCGCCGAACGTGGTCTCCGACGCCGGCCAGCGCGACTGGCAGGCGCCGCGGACCTGCTCGGCGTCTACGGTCTCGTGATCGAGCAGGGTGGTGATCAGGGTGCAGGTTTCCGGGGCTTCCTGCCCGTCGCCGCAGGGCAGGACCGCGTTGTGCTCGGCAACCCGGACCGGCAGCCGGTCGCTCATCTTGCCGCCAGGCGCGTTCAGCCAGCTCAGCCGGGACCCGTCGGGAAGCCACCCGCCCCCGCCGGGGGCGGCCGGCAGCGCGAGGTCGCTCTTGGCCCGGGCCACCACGTGCCCGCCAGCGTCCAGGATCGCGGTGATGATCTTGTGGCCGGGGAAATTGCGATCGAATACCGTCACCCGGCCGGCGAACAGGTCCGGGCGCCGCCGGATCAGCCGGGCCAGCAGCGTCTGCTCCCCGGCCCGGGCCTTCCCGGTGATCGCCCCTAGCTTGGCCCGGCCCGCCCGCGCGGTGATCACTACGGCCAGCAGCTGCGGGAACGGCGCCGACCCCAGCCCCTTCTGGCTGCGGGTCCCGGTGCAGCCGAACATGGCCCGGTTCGCCGGGGTATCAGCGAGGTTGACCAGCATCCCGTCGATGCCGCACACCGGCATCCCGCCCAGCACCAGCACCGGGCCGCCATCATCATCATCATCAGCGCCGCCGCCGCCGGCCAGCGGCCCGGCTACCTGCCAGAACAGCTCTTCCATGACCGCCGGCGGCACCTTGCCGCGCCACCCGGTGACCACTCCCGAGGCCGGGACATGCCAGTCGCGGTCAAAGGGCACATCGGCCAGGTGCCCGGCCAGCCGCCGTATCGTCTCGGTATAGGACGCCCCGGGCATCAGCGTCATCGCCACCATCATCCGGATCGTCAGTGCCAGCGACATCAGCCGCATCCGCTGCGGCGCCGGCATCCGCCCGCCAGCGACCGCGGCCCCGGCCAGGTCCTCGATCACCCGGTCGCCCAGGTGCCGTTCCAGCTCACCAAGGCGCACATGATCGGGCAGCCAGCCGCGCGCCCGCACCACACCGCCCCGGCTGACCACCGCGGGCGCGACCGTCACCGGGCAGGTGAACACCAGCATCTCACCCGAGGCCACCGGCCCCGCCGAGGCAGGAGCGGCCAGCAGCGCCCCCGGCCCCGCCGTCCCGCCCGGGCGGGCCACATCCGCTGCCCGCACCGCGATCATCCCGGCCGGCAACCCGGCCGTGACCTGCGCCGGCCCGCTCCCCGGCCGCCCGCCGGCCGCGTCCGGAACCTCCCCCGCGCCGGCCCGGACGTCGTCCGGACCTGCGGGAATGGCACTGCCCGGTGAGATCATGTACAACAAGACGACGGCTCCTGTATGTCGCTGGACTAGACAACAGCACTCATACAGGAGCCGTCTCGTGTCTATACGCACCGGCACGCCCAGAACATGACGTCAGCCACACGCGCTCCAGCGCTCGCACCCCCCGCGCGGCATCTGCCCAGGTCACACCGCCAGTCGCCTTAAGTTCGTGGTGTTG
>DASWFT010000357.1:0-3279 GCA_036394075.1 Streptosporangiaceae bacterium | reverse complement strand
GCGGCCGGGGAATGCTCGAGGAGCTCTTCTTCGACCGCGTAGCGGTAGAACCCGGCGATCGTGCACGGCCGGCGAGTGACGGTAGCGCGGGCGCGGCCCCTGGCTTCCAGGTCCCGGGCGAAGCCTTCGATGTCGGCGCGGCGGACCGCGAACAGGTTCAGGGAGCGGACGCGGCACCAGGTGGTGAACTGGCGCAGGTCCAGCGTGTACGCCTCGCGAGTCAGGCCCCGGTACCCGGCCAGGAACCCGGCGAGGGCGAGCCGCTCGGGGTCGGTGAAGGCGGGCTGGATCGTGGCGAGGGCAGTGGATGGGGCGGCAGTGGTCATCGGGCACCTCCCGAGCAGGCCAGGACCCGGGAGGCCGGGCCAGCTGCGGGTCCCAGCGATTGAGTGGAAACTCAACCTAAGCCGGGACAGCCGATCACGACCCGCTGGAGACCGGAGTCGGGCCGCCTACGGACAAGCGCTCCAGACCGCCGACTCGGTGCGTTTCCGCTGACAACCTCTAGGCCGTGGTCTGCGCGCAATAGACCAGTTCTGTGCTTTCTGACGCCGATCAGCGCATCAGGGCGTGCGGCTAGCGGATCGGCGGCGGGGAGGACAGGGATTCGCAACCCCGCCGTCCTGGCACGGGGTGTCAGTACTCCGGTGGATACTGCCCGGCATGGCGAGATTTGAGGACCAGGACCTGACCGATGCCGAATTTCGTGAGTGCGACTTGACCCGCGCCCGTCTGATCGGGGTGGTGATGCAGGACGCTGTGATCGACGGGCTGGTCAGGAACCTGGTGGTTAACGGAGTCGAGGTGACGTCGTACGTGGAGGCCGAGCTTGACCGGCGGCATCCAGTGCGGCTGCTGATCCGCTCGGCCGATCCGGCCGACCTGCGGGAAGCCTTCCGGCAGCTTCGGGCGGACTGGGCGGCGACGCTCGGGCGGCTCCGGGGGATGCCCAAGGGTTCGGAGAACCAGCGTGTCGGCGGCGAGTGGTCGGCGGTGGAGACTCTGCGCCATCTGGTGTTCGTGCACGACTCGTGGTTCCGCCGCTGCTGCCTGGGGTCGGCCGAGCCGTTCACCGCGATCGGCTTGGCGTCTGAGTTCGTCCCCGACCAAGAGGAGCAGGGCCTGGATCGAGCGGCGACCCCGAGCCTCGACGAGGTGCTGGCCGCGCGCGGCGAGCGGGGCGCCGAGCTGGAGCGTTGGCTGTCGACCGTGACGCCCGATGAGCTGTCGGCGCCCGCGCCAGTGCCAGCGGGCCGGGGCTGGCCGCCGTACGCCAGGGGCAAGTCGGTGCTCGAGTGCGTGCACGTGGTGCTGGACGAGGAGTGGGCGCACCACGGCTTCTGCGTGCGCGACCTCGATCTGCTCGGGTGCCCCTCGCCAAGTGTTGTGTCGAAGCAGGAACCCTCAGGCGAACGTTAGGCACCAGGGAGTACTCGCGTAGGCGGCACCCCGCTGTACGGCTGGCTCAAAGAGCGAAGCTTCCTCAACCCTGACAACCCGCCCCTGCGGCCCTGAACCGTAGCCCCGCTGGGACGATCATGGTGCACGCAGACCTAATCTGCGTGCCGCAGCTGATGAGCGGCGAACAAGCGCTGGCCGCGCAGATCGGCGGCTCGGCGAGCGTTCCCTTCGACCTTCTTGGTCGCTCAGCGTGATGCGGTGGTTCGACATAGTCCGAATCGCAGCGCGGCGTGACCGGATGCCGGTGCCTGGACAGTGAGGGTGCGCAGATGACAGTTGCCTCAGTGTCCGCCACGATCGCCATGGTGGACCGGACCCGCTTGACCACTGGCTTGTACTGAACAAATCTGGCATAATTTTGTTCAGTAGAGAGGAGGTGGCAGGTGTCCGTCGCTGGTGAGTATGGCCGCGCCGAGCAGGTTGTCGCTGACGTTGCCCTGTTGCATGACATGGCCGCCGGGAGGCTTGATGAGCAGCGGGTCAAGGAGGCCGCTCAGGTTTTGCTCAAGCACAGGCGGGACGAGCTGCCAAGTGTGTCGGTGGCTGTGGCCGCGCGCCTGCTGGGGGTCTCCCGGACAACGGTCGAGTCATGGCGGCAGGCAGGCGTTCTCGTTTCAGCTCCTGCGCGGCGCCGCCGCCATGAGGTCACCATCGACAGCCTCGTCCGCCTGCAAGTTCTCCTTGAGGAACTCCGGCGGCTCGGAAAGAGCCGTGAACTCCGGGATTACGTGTGGTGGTCCGCTCAAGACGCTGCCGACCACGCCGACGGCAAGCTTGCCGAGGCGCTGCGCCAGCTGCGCGCCGGGGAACTCGGCGACGAGTACGTGCCTTCACCGGAAGACCTTGACTGGGCACGCCGTGAACTCGCTGATCCAGGCGCGGGGGAGCGAAGCTGACCGTCACGACTGTTCCTACGCAGCTGGCCCGCGAGCAGATCGCGTCACTGCGCGGCAAAGCCAAGGCGGCGCTCATATTAGCCGCCGAGGACATACGCCGGCGCGGATGCGCGGCCGCGGGTGTACGGCTGGCAGGAGAAGAGCTCTCGGTCGTTTGCAGGCTGGATCTGTTCGGCGCGTGGCGTCTCCTGACTGTTTTCGAGGCACCGGATCGGTGCATCCTGCTGCTCGTCGCCGAGCACACGCGCACAGCCAACCCCTACCAGCTGCTGTATACAGCGCTGGGCATCACCGAGCCGGAGGAGCCCCGCACCAAGCTGCCATGCTGTGACGCCGACGGGCAACCGCCCATCGACCCCGACGTTGTGGTGCGTTTCGAGCGCGGCCTGCGGGATCTCGCCCGCGGGTTGCCCGCCACGCCCAAGGCTCGCAGCAAACGGCGCCGCTAAAGCGGGCTAACAGCCGCCACAAGCTTCCCGTCGCTCCGTCCCTGCGAATCGTTGCAGCACGTGGACCTGGCGGAGAATACGCGGAGAAAGCCATGTCGAACGTACGTTTGCGCAGCTCACAAGCCTGTTGGCGGATATCTGTAAAACCGTCGGCTTAGCCTACGTTGGTTCGAACCCAACACCTGCCACCAGTGACTACCCGTAGTATCAGCAGGTCAGCGCGGTGATTAGGAATCTTGTCCACATCAGTACTGCCAGCCGGAGCGAGCGGTCTGCAAACCGCTCGCTCTAGCCGTCGCGGACGGTGACGGTATTCGCCGCCACCCGGCCACGACGGCGAACACCAAGGCCCCGGCCGCCGCAGCATCCGCACGCGTGCCAGCCTGGCCACCGCCCATCGACTCTTATGGTCGCGAACCGACCCCCGCGCTGCCCTCCTCGCCACTCGGTTTTGCCACGCGGCGTGCAGCGGT
>DASWFT010000356.1:0-5482 GCA_036394075.1 Streptosporangiaceae bacterium | reverse complement strand
CCGGCACCTGGCCAGCAACTTCTGGGCGACCATCGAGCAACTCGCCCCCAGCCAGCCCGACCTGCGCATCGACGGCGAGCTCTACCAGCGGTGGCGTGACCAGGTCGCGGTCCGCGCCGACGGCAAAGGCCGCCGCGACTTCGATCCCATCCTGCGAGCGGTCCGCGCCTTCTACGCCGACCTGCAAGCGTGGGCCGCCGCGGAACCTAGGCAATGGGCGATCTGGGTAGCGCCCTGCCCGGTCTCCGACGCCGATGTCCGCGGCTACGGGATCCGCAAACGGCGTGTCAAGGAACGCATGGACGACCGCACCCGGCAGCGGCAGCCGCTGCTGAGCCCCCTCGTGGAACACATGGAGAACCGGTACGGCCTCCGTGAGCTCCTCGCCCAGGTCGCGGGCGCAGCCAGCGGGGAAGCCGTCACTGTCGAGGGCCGCACCTACCGGCATCTGTGGAGCCGGGTGGATGAACGACGCGTCCGGCTCGGAGGACCAGCGAACGTCCGCGCTCTCGACCTGGAGAACGGCAAGTACATCAACGTCACGCACGCCGAAGACGCCGCGTTCTGGGAGTGGGCGATCGTAGAGGTCTTGCGGCACTCAGGTGTTCGCATCGAAGAAGCTCTTGAACTCACCCATCTCAGCATCCGGCAATACCAGCGGCCCAACGGCGAGGTCATCGCCTTGCTCGTGGTCGCCCCGTCGAAGAGCGACCGGGAACGTGTCATCCCCATGTCCGCCGAGCTGTTCGCCGTCGTCGCGGCCATCGTCCGCCGTCACACCGCCGGCGGCGAGACCATCCCGCTGCTGTCCCGCTACGACCCGAAAGAGCGGCAGAGCAGCCCGCCGATGCCGTTCCTGTTCCAGCGCAAGATCGGCACCAAGCACGAGGTCATCTCCGACACCACCGTTGTGAACATGCTCAAACGCCGCTGCCGGGAACTCGCCGAACAGCATCCCGGCTTCCAGGCCGCCAGCTTCACCCCCCACGATTTCCGGCGGCTGCTGGCCACCGACCTAGTCAACAGCGGGCTCCCGATTCACATCGGCGCAGCCCTGCTCGGACATGTGAATCTTCAAACGACCCGGGGCTACGTTGCCGTGTTCAACGAAGACGTCGTCCGCCACTACCAGCAATTTCTCGACCGGCGCCGCCAAGCCAGGCCATCGGATGAGTACCGGCCGGTCACCGAGCCCGAGTGGCTCGGGTTCGAGGAGCACTTCGACCAGCGCAAGGTGGAACTGGGAGGCTGCGGCCGCCCCTACGGGACCCCTTGCCAGCATGAACATTCGTGTTTGCGCTGCCCCATGCTCAACATCAACCCCAAGATGCTGCCCCGCCTCGACGAGATCGAAGACGACCTCCAGGCCCGCCGAAGCCGAGCCGCTCACGAGGGCTGGCTCGGCGAAGTCGAAGCCCTCGACCTCACGCCTACCTCCCTGCGTCAAAAGCGAGACCAGGCCCGCCGGCTCGCCCGCATCGTCCCCGTCGACCTGGGCCTGCCCGCGATGCGGAGGCCCGACCACGCATGACAGGCCCGCACGCAGACACCTCCGCGACACCCGCTATCGATCAGGCAGGTCGGGCGATCCGAACACGCTCGTCCAACGGCGGGCGAGCAGCGCGTTCTGCTCTGCGGTGAGCACGCCAGGCGCGCCGAGCGCGAGTGCGGCCCCGTTCGCTGCGTGACCGGCCTGCTGCCATGCCGGATCGGAGAGCACTTCAACACCGTCGCGCTCATCCCAGCCGAACAGCGCCGCACTGGTGCGACGGGCGGCCTCCTCGACCGCCTGCTGCAGGACATGCAGGCCGCACCCCACCGGGGACCCGCCGCGGTGGTCCTGCAGCCAGCGATCCCACAGCGCCTTGTTCAAAGGCGCCTCATCTGCCTCCGACATCGCGGCCAGGCCCTCGACCTGGTCGCCGGTCAGCGCACGCGCCCTGGTGATCACCCACTCCACGGCGTCGCCATGGGAACCGGCGACCAGCCACGTGGGCACCTGCTCCACGACGGTGAAGGCCCGACAGCGCACCCACCGGTTGCCCGGCATCAGCCGCACCGGGCGATAGAGATCATCGACGCGCCACAGGCTGGACGGCCACAGCAGGACATCGGTGGCGTTCTCGTGCACCACCAGCCCCTCATCGCCGACCAGGAGCCGTGCTACTGGACGCCCGGTCGCGCGCTCACGAGCCGCGAATAGCTTGTCGGGGTCGAAGCAGACGCGAGCCCCAAGTGCCGGCTCCGGGGTGCCGAAGAACCGCTCCTCGTCATCGACGGCGAAGAAGAAATCCACGGCACCACGGTACGCAGAACACGCTCCACAGCATCGGACTTGCAAAGTGCAGAGAAGGTTCCTGGATTCGGTGGGCGTGGGCTGGGACCGGGCGTCGCGGGCCGAGGCCCGGGATTTCAGCTGCTGGATTCAGCTGACCGTCAAGCAGCGGCTGCAGGCGTCCAGGCCGAAGACGGCGCGCTGGTCAAGCCGGACACCGGGAGCGCCGAATCCGGTGACCGGCAAGCCGGCGCCCGGGGACGGCTACGCGCCGGCCACCGTCGCCCACAGCGAGACGGTGCTGCGCCGCTTTTACGACTTCCACCGGGACGCGGGTACCGGCCCGATCCTGAACCCGTTCCCGCTGGATATGTCCCGCCGGGCCAGGCGCGCCCGCGCGCACCACAACCCGATGGACGAGTGGGCGCACGAGCGGACGGGGCGTTACCGGCCGGTGGTGCCGCGGCGGATTCCCAAGGCGATCCCGGACGACTGGTTCAACCAGCTGTTTGCGGTCTTGCCGTCAGACCGGGACCGGGCACTGGTGGCGTTCTGGATCTCCACTGGGGCGCGGGCCTCAGAGCTGCTGGGGATGCGCCAGTGCGACATCGATCCCGGCCAGCAGCTGATCAGCGTGGTGCGCAAGGGTTCCCGCGCCCGGCAGCAGCTCCCGGCATCGGCCGATGCGTTCGTGTGGCAGCGGCTGTATCAGCAGGATCTGCTGCGGCTGGGTGTTCCCCGCGGCAGGGCCCAGCCGGCCTGGTGGACGCTGCGCCGCCCGCACCGGCCGCTGACCTACCACGCCGCGCACCGCATGTTCGAGCGGGCCAGCGCCGCGCTCGGTGCCGACTGGACGCTGCATGACCTGCGGGACATATGCAACAAGCCTGGTCAACGCAGGCATGTCGCTGCAGGCGCTGATGGCCCTGCTCGTCTCCACCGAGATGACCCTGCGCTACGCCTCGCTGGCCGCCCCCGCCTCCGCACCGCCTACGAAGAAGCGATGAGCAAGGCCCGCACCAGGCTGACCCTGCCCATCGCCCCGGCCGGCCGGCCCATCATCCCCGGCCGGGTCGAATGGCTGCGCACCGAGATGCTCAAGACCCGGGTCGCCCACGGCTACTGCTCCCGCCAACTCGCCGCCGAGGCCTGCCCCTACGCCAATATCTGCGAGCAATGCGACAACTACGTCACCGCCCCCGGGTTCATCCCCCAGCTCCAAGCCCAGCTCACCGACATCACCGCGCTCCGCGACGACGCCGCCGAACGCGGCTGGCACGCCGAGGTCGCTCGGCACTCACGCGTCATCGCCAGCATCCAGGCCCACCTGCAACGGCTCACCCGAACCGCCGGAACAGGACACACCACCTGATTCCGCCCCCGAGGGCCGGTTAATCGAGCGCTGGTTCGGTTTCCTGACCAGCCAGCTGATCCGCCGCGGCGTCCACAAAAGCGTCGAGGCCCTCGAAGCAGACATCCGCGCGTGGGTTGAGGGCTGGAACGCCGACCCCAGGCCATTCGTGTGGAAGAAAACCGCCGAGGAGATCCTCGACTCCCTCGCACGATATTGCCGACGGATTTCAGGCGCGGAACACTAGTCCCCGCGTAATCCTCAAACATCTGGATGGCGTGGTGGCGGTACTGAAGGGCCCCGGCGATCACGCCGCAGGGGTGGCGGGCGATGAACCAGGCCAAGGACCGGCGGAACTGCCGGGTGGTCAGCGGCCCCGCCGTCCTGTCGGGCACAGGGATGACATCGGCGCGCCCGTTCGCCGCGCAGTAGGTGCTGACCCACCTGGTGAAGTCAGCCAGCGCCTGCTGGGTGGCGGCGGTGGTGAGCACGGCATTGGACGAGGCAGGCCGGGTGCCTTCCCGGTAGGGCAGGCGGGCGAACAGCAGCGGCTGGCCAGGTCGCTGCAGGCGTTCCAGAACAGCCACGGCCCGCGCGGCCGGGGGACCGGCGACCCAGGTGGCTGGCACGCCACGGGGGTCGTTTTCGCCTTTGAACGCCAGCCCGGTGATCTTCCACCGGCAGGCGGTACCGTTGCTGTCGCGCTCGCAGCGGGCACAGCCGCGGGTCAGGTGCTTGATTACTGCTCGACTTTCGTGGTTACGCGGCGAGGTTTTCCCAGGCCAGGCGGAGGATGCTGATTTCTTCGGGTGTTGGCTGGTCAGGGCGAGATGCCTTAAATCTGGCGGCGATGATGACGCGGCGGAGCTTGGCGGCCATGTCGGCGGTCGACGGCGCTGCCTTGGTGGTGTACCAGGGGGCGCGGGCCCGGTGATCTGCGACGTCGGCGAGGTCGTGGCCGGCGGTGGCGTACCAGCAGGTGGCGATGGCCTGGCAGGCGAGCTGGAACGGGACGGTCCGCTCGACGGCGCGGGCGGTGCGGTTGCGGGCCTGCCCGGCGCCGAAGACCTGCCGGGCGTCCTCGATCGCGACCTCGATCGACCACCTGGCGGCGTACCGCTCGATCACCTGCGCGGCGGTGGCGGTGGTATCGGTGGTGACCAGGGCCAGGTCATAGCTGGCCGCTGACCGGTCGCGGATCAGCGCGACGGTGACGGCCCTGGTGCCGAAGACCGAGGGCCACAGGCAGGTGACCGCGGCGGCGCTGATGGCGGCGGTCTTGCCGTAACGGGTCACGGTGACCTCGGTGAACGCAGCGGTGGCGGCGAGCGTGGCCAGGGTGGGCAGCCGGTCTCCCTTCTGCCGGGGCCGGCCGCGCTTGCCGGTGCGCGCTGGCGGCAGCCCGTACAGGGCGGCGTCCTTGCGCAGCCGGGTGGTCCAGGAGACCTGGTGCGGCAGCTTCTTCAGCTCGCCCCCGGCGTAGGCGGAATCAGCGACTACGTGGATGTGGCGGCCGGGCAGCGCCTCGGCGATCATCTGTGCCATGCGGCGGGCCAGCCACAGCCTCGATGCGGAGTTGGTGTTCTTGATGACCAGCTTGGCCAGCACCGGGACCGCGACCGGCCGGCGGAGGGCCGGCAGCTTCACGATGACGGCAGCGATCACCCAGTTGTTGCCGTACCCCGTTTTCGCAGGCCCCGGCGCGGACCCGTCGTGAAACCAGGACGCGGCCCAGACCTTCTTACCGCGCCGCCGGAACAGCGTGTCGTCGATCGCCACGGTCACTGGCTCCCCCGCGGGCACCAGCAGCCCGGCCACCAGCTTCGCGACGGCCAGGCCCAGCTCACCGGGATCCC
>DASWFT010000355.1:0-2094 GCA_036394075.1 Streptosporangiaceae bacterium | reverse complement strand
CGTGCCCGCGGCGCCAGCCTGCGGGTTCGGCGACCGGACGGCCTCGAAGAGCATCAGCGAGGAGATGGCTCCAGGCTCGCGGGCGCTGATCAGCTGAGGGCATTCCGACAGTTCTGATATCCGTCTGTGCCGTTATGCGTGTCCAGCGACTTCCGGACCCGCACCCTGCGGCGGGCACTCGATCAGACGGCAGCTGCGGCACTGCGCGGGGACCGGAGGACGCCATGACGGCGAAACGGCAGGTCAGCTACCAGTGGCGGCTGCGCAACGTGATGGCCGAGCGCGGCATGTTCACCACCACCGGGCTGGTGCCGCAGCTTGCCGACCGGGGCATCACGCTGTCGGCCTCCCAGGTCCACCGCCTGGTCACCGGGACCCCGGAACGGCTGTCGCTCCCGGTGCTGGCCGCGTTGTGCGACATCTTGGAGGTGACTCCCGCCGAGCTGATCGTGACCAGGGCGCAGAACGCCGCGCCGCGCAAGGCCGCCGCCGGCGGCGGCCCGGCGGCCGCTGGCGCCGGCGGCGTCCGGCCGCGCCGGGCCCGGCTGCGCCCCGGACAGTGACCTCTGCTGGCTGCACGCCCGGGCAGTACCAGCGCTGGCATGTCCGCGACTGCGCCCGCTGCGGCCGCCGCGCCGGCCTGGCCGCGAACTGGCCGGACGGGCCGCTCTGCCGCACCTGCCACAACCGGGCGGCCCGCACCTACGGGAACTGCCCGGCCTGCGGCACCCGCCGGCTCCTGCCCGGCCGCCGCGGCGACGGGGCGCCGCTCTGCCGGGACTGCGCCGGCATCACCCGGAACTTCTTCTGCGACCGCTGTGGCTTCGAAGGATTCCTGCTGGGCGGGCGGCTGTGCGAACGGTGCACCCTCGCCGGCAAGGCCGCGGCCGCCCTCGACGACGGCACCGGGCAGGTCAGCGCACCGCTGGCACCGCTGCTGGAGGCGCTGGCCGCGATGGAAACACCCGGCACCGGCCTGACCTGGATAGCCGCCCCGCACGTCCGCGAGCTGCTATCAGACCTGGCGACCGGCAAGGTCGCCCTCACCCATCAGGCGCTGGCCGCCCAGCCGCACTGGCGTGCCGTCGCTCACCTGCGTGACCTGCTCATGTCCTGCGGCGTGCTGCCCGCCGCCGACAAGCAGCTACTGCACTTTCAGGCCTGGCTGCACCGCCACCTGGCCGGCGCGCCCGCCGGCCCGGCTACCCGGCTGCTGCGCCAGTACGCCACCTGGTATCAGCTGCCCAGGCTGCGCGCCAGAGCCACAGCACGGCCGCTGACCCCAGCGGCCTGCGCCAACGCCATCCGCCAGGTCAAAGCCGCCACGCGATTCCTGACCTGGGCCGGCGAGCGGCACCTCGCGCCCGGCAGCCTCAGCCAGGCCCGCATCGACGCCTGGCACGCCACCTGCCGCCCAGGTGACAAGGCGGCGGCCCGTCCCTTCCTGACCTGGGCCATCAAAGCCGGCCACCTGCCCAGGATCATCCTGCCCCCGGTCCGGGCGGCCTCCGCGGGCACGCCCATCACCCAGCAGCGCCGCCTCGACCTGCTGCGCCGGGCGCTCACCAGCGACCAGGCACCGCCGCGCACCCGCGCCGCCGCCTGCCTTGTCCTGCTGTTCGCCCAGCCCCCTGGCCGTATCGTCCGCCTTACCATCGACGACATCATCCGCCACGACGACGGCCAGACCCTCCTAAAGCTCGGTGACCCGCCAACCCCGGTCCCCGAGCCGTTCGCCACCTTGCTGCACGAGCTCGCCGCCAGCCGGCAGAACATGAACACCGCCACCAACCCCCGCAGCCGGCGGCTGTTCCCCGGCCGCCGCGCCGGGCAGCCGCTGCACCCCACGACCATGGCCGCGCTGCTCGGCGAGTTCGGCATTCCCGCCCGCGCCGCGCTCACCGCCGCCCTGCGTCAGCTCGTCCTCGCCGCCCCCGCCCCCGTCGTCGCCCAGGCCCTCGGCTACCACCACAACACCGCCCACCGCCACGCCACCCAAGCCGGTGGACGCTGGGTCCGCTACGCCCCAGGCGACCACGGACAGTGACATCATCCAGGGAAACGTCAGGGAACACGCGACATTCGAATACGCGA
>DASWFT010000354.1:0-3730 GCA_036394075.1 Streptosporangiaceae bacterium | reverse complement strand
GGCGGACTTCCTTGACCTGGAGGTTGTCTCTGACGGTCTTGTAGCGTCCCTGGCGGGACAGGACGGCCTTCGCTTCCTCTGATCCGGTGCGGAGCTTCTCGCCGATGATGTAGCCGCCGCCGCCCTGCATGAGGGCGCGGTGATGCTGCCGGGGTATAGCTGGACGCCGACCTGGCCGAACGATGCGCGGTGAACGTGGGAACCGCCCGCGGTTGCCCTTCCCGCCGGGTTTCCAGCCCGGTGGCGGGCAGGCCCGATGCCGGCTGATGGCCGTGGGCGGGACGGAGGCCTCGTAGTAGTCCGGGCGCGCGAAAGGCGCGTGCATGGCGAAGGAGGCCAGCAAGTCAGGCAGGGAGGATGCTGGAATGTCAGGAGGCTGTCGCCGGTGAATACCGACGAGCTTGGCTCTGGCTCACCTGTTCTGGGCGGAGCGCAGGGTACTGGAGATCCAGGCCAAACTGCACCGCTGGGCCGTTGATGACCCTCATCGCCGGTTCGGCGACCTGTTCAACCTTGTCGCCGATCCCGCGTTCCTGCTCGTGGCATGGGACCGGGTGCGGGGCAACAAGGGCGCCAAGACCGCCGGGGTGGACGGTCACACGGCCGTATCCATCGAGGCGCGGGGTGTCGGGGAGTTCCTCGGCGCGCTGCGGGACTCACTGAAGGACCGCAGTTTCTGCCCGCTGCCGTCGCGGGAACGGCTGATCCCGAAACCGGGCACGGCCAAGCGCCGCCGCCTGGGGATCAGCACGATCCGCGACCGGGTGGTCCAGGCGTCCTTGAAGCTGGTGCTGGAGCCGGTCTTCGAGGCGGATTTCCTCCCGTGTTCCTACGGGTTCCGCCCCGGGCACCGGGTCCATGACGCGGTAGCCGAGGTGCGGCACCTGGCGTCCCACTCTTATGAGTGGATCGTCGAGGGCGACATCCGGGCCTGCTTCGATCCATGGTCATACTGCTCCTTTCCTCATTGTGCCTGTTAGAACAGGCCTTCTTGCGGGGTGGGCACCTCGATACGCAGGCCTTTCCTGCGTCCGGTGCGGGTCAGGACGGCGCGCAGCTCGCCGCGCTTGACCTTCTGCAATACGGTCTGGCGGGAGATGCCGAGGGCGCGGCTGGCGTGGTGCAGGGCGATCCAGCCGTCGGGTGTGCTGTCGGTGAGCATGCCGCGGAGTTCGCTGGTGAGGCGCACGCGCCACGGCGCCCCGGGGGTGACCTGCTCGCCGGCGATGAAGCCGTCGTTGAGCCAGCGCAGCAGTGTCGAGGGCGCGATGCCGAGCTGGCGGGCGGCCTGGGTCACGTTGAGCGGTTCTCCTTCCGCGGAGGCGCTGGTGGTGCCGGGCTGGTAACGGGGGATGCCCCAGTAATGCCTCAGGCCCTGGACTTTACCGGCGGTATATGACATTCCGCGGGGGGTGCGGCGGCCTTGCCTGTTGAGGATCCCGGCGATTTTGGCGTCGGGGTAGTGCACGGCTAGCCGGCGGACCAGATCGACGGTGTCGTCGTCGGTGCGGATTTTCGGCTGGGGACGGCGCAGAGGCACGGTCAGCTCGCTGATCGCGCCGCCTTTCCACCGCAGGACCAGGCGGGCGTGCGGGTCGGGATCGTCGCGGCGGGCGGTGATGTTCACCTCCTCCAGCAAGGTGCGCAGCAGCTGCTTGCGGTCCTTATCGGTGGTGGTGGGCGCGTCCCATACCTGGCCGAGGTCGTCGCCGAGGGCCAGGATCGCGGCCCGCTCGGCCGGGGTGAGGGTCTTCGGCCGGGCGGTCTGGCGGCGGGCCAGCTCGGCTTCGGCCTCGGCGACCTGCTGCAGCGCGGTGTTCCATTCGGTTTCCAGGCCGCGGGCGACCAGCCGGTTGTCGGGGTCGACGGCCCGGTAGCGGCGCTCGGCCCTGGTGGCGTTGTAGCGGGCCTGCTCGACCTGGCGGCGGTGCTGGTCCAGCGCGGCGTCGTGGCCTTGCTCGAGCTGCTCGGCGGCGTGCAGGCAGGCCTGCAGCGCCACCGGCTGCAGGGCGGCCAGGAACGCCTCGGCGACGGCGGCGTCGAGGGCCTGCCCGCCGACGTTCATGTGCCGGGACCCGCGGCCGTCGACCAGGTCAGCGGAGCCCTGGCAGTAGTAGTTCGGGACGGTCTTGGCCGGGCCGCGGTAGAAGATGGCCAGCTTGCGGCCGCAGGACCCGCAGGTGGCCAGGCCCTGCAGCAGCGCGCTGCCTTCCCGGACCGCGCCGGTGCCCGGCTGGCTGGCCCGCGGGCGGGTATTCGACCCGATGCGGGCCTGGTTGGCCAGGTAGGTGTCCCAGTCGATGAACCCGGGGTGGTGATCGGGGATGAGGACCTCCCACTGGTCGCGGGGCAGCGTGCGGCGCCGTTTGCGCAGCGCGCCGTCCGCGCCGAGGTAGTGTTCGTCGCGGGTGCGGCCGTAGACGTAGGCGCCAGCGTAGGCCGGGTGGGTCAGCGTGGTGTGCACGGCATGGTAGGCGGGCTCGACCCAGGTGATCTCACCGGGCTTGCCGTGCAGGTAGACGGCTTGCTGCAGCGGCCAGCGCAGCTGCTGGGCGCGCAGCCACAGCCAGGTGGCGCGCACCGACCCGCACACCGCGAACTGCTCGAAGACCGCTGCGATGACGCCGGTGACCGCCTCATCGGGGTGGAACCGGATCTCGCCGTCGGTCTCGCCCCAGATCAGGCCGACCGGCAGGCCGCGGCGCAGCTCACCGCGGGCGGCCTTGTTCTTGATGCCGCCCTCCAGCCGGGCCCGCAGCACATGCAGCTCAGATTCGGCCATGATGCCCTTCATGCCCAAGATGAGCCGGTCGTTGAACAGTGCCGGATGGTAGACGCCGTCCGCGTCGGCGACCAGCGTGTCGCACACCCCGGCCAGGTCGAGCAGCCGGTACCACGCCGCGTTGTCCCGGGCCAGCCGGGAGGCCTCCAGCGCCAGGATGATCCCGACCTGGCCGAGGGCGACCTCGGCGACCATGCCCTCGAACGCGTCCCGCTGCCCGGTCACCGACCCGGAGATGCCCAGGTCGCCGTCGATGACCCGGATCGCCTCCCGCGGCCAGCCCAGCTGACCGGCGCGGTTGACCAGGTCGTACTGGCGGGCGGTCGACTCGGTGTTCCGCTCCACCTGGGCCAGGGTGGACTGGCGGACGTAGATTACGGCCGCTCTGGAGCGGTGCGAAGCGGTGATCTTGCCGGACTCATTCATCGCTGTCCCCCGTCCCTGCGGCCGTCCCGGCGGCTTTCGCGATCAGGCGGGCCAGCAGCACCAATGCCGCTTCCACCTGCACGGCGGGGAGATGCCCGATCAGGGCGGGGGGTGGCGCCGGAACCTGGTCCGGCAGCAGACTGAGCTGAACAGGCTGCACGGTCGTCCTCCTTGCACGGTGACTTCCGTGCAGCCTGCTCCCCGCAATCTGCGCGACGGGCGGAAAGGCCCGAAACCAGCACAGACAGGTCCAGCAGGTCCGCCACCGCCCCGAGCGTCCCCGGCGCGTCGCCGCTGTCCCCGGCCGGCTGGGACTCCAGGTCAGTCCAGGCCGCCGGGATCAGCCGCCTGGACCCGTCCGGCAGCACCACCAGCAACTCCGCCGCGCCATGCCGCCGCATGCTGCCCAGCACCGGCAACTGCCGGCCGTCGAACGGGTGCCGTGGCCGGGTAAACCTCACCGTGCCCGGCTGCACGGCGGTCACCGGCCGGCCTCGGTGACCACCTGCACACGGCGGCCAG
>DASWFT010000353.1:0-26514 GCA_036394075.1 Streptosporangiaceae bacterium | reverse complement strand
CAGGATCAGCCGGCTGAAGACCACCGTTACCGTCGTCCGGTCAGGCGACCACCGCAGCCGGGGATCATCGGCGCTGGCCTCGATCAGCCCCATGATCTCGGCGACCAGTGACTCCATGGCTTCCTAGCCTTTCCCGTGGCGAGTGCCCGGCCTGCCTCGGTGATACCTGGGTCCCCGTGGTGCCCCGAAC
The DNA here is from genome assembly GCA_036394075.1 of Streptosporangiaceae bacterium. Lineage (GTDB taxonomy): Bacteria > Actinomycetota > Actinomycetes > Streptosporangiales > Streptosporangiaceae > JAWWPY01. The sequence goes on along the minus strand of DASWFT010000353.1, from coordinate 26,324 downwards.
TTTTCTATAAAGCTCCGGGAGGTCCCCAGGTGTTACGGCAGGCGCGGGTGTCACAGGTGGTGGGAAGGTCCGGCGGGGTCCGGGCCGTTACCTTTCCCCCGGCCGTGACCCTCCTTCGTCAGCTGGCCTGCAGCCTGGTGAGCAGCTCGGCCAGGCGCTCCATGGAGTCCTGAAGGCCTCGCTCCATGCCGGAGGCGACCATCCCGTCGCGGTCCTCGACCGACTGGAAGCTGGAGACCGCGCGCATCAGCGTCTTGTGGCCGTGCTGCTCCAAGGTGGTGGTGTCCAGGCTCACGTGGCCCGGCACGCCCTCGAACTCAAAGGTCTGCACGATGCCGTCCGGCGACGGGGTGCCATGGAAGACGCCGTGGAAGCCGTACTCGTTACCCTGGGCGTCCTTGTGTACGTAGCGCCACGTGCCGCCGTCGCGGATGTCGTAACGGTCGATGGTCATGGCCAGGTCGCGCGGCCCCAGCCACTGCACCAGCAGCTCCGGGTCGCTATAGGCGCGGAACACCAGGTCGCGCGGTGCGTCGAATTCCCGCGTGATGACGATCTGCGGGATGCCGGCCTCGGCGGTGATCTGCGTCTTACTCATTGTCGTCTCCCTTCGTGTTGGCCGCTTGATCGCGGCCGGAGTCGTCTTTCTGGTCGGCTTGCAGCGCCGCGAGCAATTCGTCGAGCTGCTCGTGGCTTTCGTCCCAGAACCGCTGGTAGCGGGCCAGCCAGGTGGTCACCTCGCGGAGCGGTTCGGCCTCCAGGTGGCTGAGCCGGGCGGTCGCGCGGCGGGTGCGCGAGATGAGGCCCGCGTTCTGCAGCACCTTGAGGTGCCGGGAGATCGCTGGCTGGGATACCTGGAACGGCTCGGCGAGCTCGGCGACGGTCGCCTCGCCCTCGGTCAGCCGGGTCAGGATCGCCCGCCGGGTCGGATCTGCGAGCGCTCCGAACACGAGGCTGAGCTGGTCGGCAGCCATTGATAACCACCTTGTTCTAGAACTGATTAGTTATAGAGTGCCTCAACCCGTCCTGCCTGTCAAGCCCGCCGCCATAACGATGCGTGGCGGCCCGCCCGGCACGTACAGTGCGGTCAGGAGGGTCGATCCAACCCGTCAGGAACCCGTTTGCTCAAGTGATCATCGCCCGCCGGTTCACAGGACCGCCGCCGCACGTGTCCCGGACGCAGCGCCTGGCCGTGGTCCTGGCTCTCAACCTCGCGCTCGTGGCCAGCCTGGTCGCGGTGGGCGTGAGCGCCCATTCACTCGCGGTGCTCGCGGCAGGCGGCGACTATCTCCTGGACGCCGCCGGCGTGGGCCTAGCCCTGCTGGCGATCCGCCTGTCGGCCGGCCCGGCCAGCCGGGCCCGGCCGGGCGGCTACCCGAACGCCACCAGCGTGGCCGCGCTCGTCAACGCCGGATGGCTGCTGATACTCGAGCTGATCGTGGCCGGAGCGGCAGTGGACCGGCTGATCAGCGGTACGCCTGCGGTGGACGGCCTGCCGGTGCTCGTGGTGAGTGGCATCGCCGCGCTGGTGATGACCGCCGGGGCCCTGATCCTGCACGGTGACGCGGATGACGGTGAGGGCGAGGGTGCGGGTGAGGCGCAGGAGCGGGACCTGTCTGTCGCGGCGGTCCTGCTCGACACCATCGCGGATGCGGCCGCGGCGGCGGGTGTGGCCGTGGCGGGCGGGATCATCCTGGCCACGGGCGGCTGGTACTGGCTGGATCCCGCGGTGGCGCTGGCCATCGCCGTCGTCGTCGCCTACCACGCTCAGGCCCTGATCCGGAAGGTCCTCGGCCGGCTCCGGTCCCGAACAGCCGACAGCAATACCTGATCTGGCGCGGGGGTGTTCAGCGAGCCCGGGCCTGGGCAAGATGGTCGACATCGCCTTCCCACACAAGGCGGGTGCATCACATGGGAACAGGCAGATGGTCCCGGTCCGGGACGATGAGGCTCTGGGCCGCGGCAGCGGCTGTCGTCGCTCTGGTGCTATTACCGCAGCAGGCGCAGGGGGCCGGCGGGACGGCCAGCCCCGTGACCAATGACGGGGGGCTCACCAGCGCACAACGCGCGGGCCTGATGAGCATCGCCCGAGATACCTGGAAGTTCTACGGCGCGGATGTCGACGCGACGACGCACCTCCCGCTGGACAACCTCACCTTCGCCGGCGGCTCTGCCACACCGACCAGCTACGGCCGGTACACCTCGGCCGCCAACATCGGGGTGTATCTGTGGGCGGTGGTCGCCGCCCGAGATCTCGGCCTGATCAGCAGGCCGCAGGCCCGCACGCGGCTGGAGGCGACGCTGGGCGAGGTAGGCAGCCTGAAGCGGGACAACGGGTTCCTCTACCAGTGGTACGACACGACAAGCGGTGACGTGATCCGCAACCCGGGCGACATCGACTGCACGAGCGAGACGACGCCGACGTTCGACAACTGCTTCTTTATCTCCAACGTCGACAACGGCTGGTACGCGGCGGGACTGATCGTGGTGCGGCAGGCGATGCCGGAGCTCAGAGGCCTCGTGGACAGCCTGATGGCCCCCATAAACTTCGGGCTGTTCTACGACGGCCGAGCCGAGACGCACTGCAACACGAATCCGGGCATCGCCGGCAACCAGCCGACCGGGCAGATGTACGGCGGTTACTACGTCGGACTGCCCCCCGGCCAAGGCGACAACTGGATGCACTACTACCACAACGGCGCCTTCTACAGTGACCCGCGCATCTCCGCCTACATCGGCATGGGCCTGCACCAGATGCCGGGCAACGTCTGGTGGCGCAGCTGGCGAGAGCTGCCGCCGCCGGCCCCGTTCGCGGACTGCCAGAGCACGGACCCGGACTTCTCCTGGCAAGGGCAGTGGCCGATGCCGGGCTCCTGGCAGACCTACACCGATCCGCAGTCCGGCCAGCAATTCCCGGTCTGGGAGGGCCATTACACCTACCCCGGCTCCAGCCTGACGTTCATCCCCACCTTCGCGGGCGGGATGTTCGAGGGGCTGATGCCGAATGAGGTGGTGCCGGAAACCAGCTGGGGGCCCCGCAGCTTCGGCCTGGCTGACGCGCGTACCGTCCAGCTCCAGATGCGGTACGCCCGCGACCAGCTGAACTACCCGGTCTGGGGGATGTCGCCGTCAAGCACACCCGACGACACCGGCGGGTACGCAGGCTACGGCGTCGAGGGTCTGACCTTCCCGTACCACGGGACCGGAGCCGACGCGAGCCATCCCAACCTGGGACTGTCCCAGTGCCATGGCTGCGCGACCGAGGACGTGGTCACCCCGCACGCGTCGTTCCTCGCGCTGGACGTCGCGCCGCAGCAGGCCTACGCCAACATCCAGGCGCTGCGCTCGCTCTACCCCGGTGTGTACGGTGCCGACGGTTTCTTCGACGCCGTCAACCCGACGACCGGAGCGGTCGGCCACCGCGACCTCGTGCTGGACCAGTCCATGATCATGGCCGCGCTGGACAACGCGCTCGAGAACCGCGCCATCCAGCGCGACTTCGCCCGCGACCCGGTGTCCTGGGCGGCCCGAACCTACCTCTCGGCCGAGACCATGTCGCTCCGGTAGCCCGTCCTTGCGGGCCGCCCAGCCCGCGCGGACTGACAGAGCCTGGCGTGGGCGCATTCGCACAGCACGGTGTGCTCGTACACCGCCCGTGGCACATCGACATTGCTGTCGACCCGCACCGGCGGGAATCCTGCTCGCCAGCCGAGGAACGCGCTGTCACCGGTGACCGCGGCGAGCACGCTGAGCAGCGAGGTATCCAGCCGCAGTGAGTGCACGGCCCGCCGGTACTGGGCGGGGGTCAGGCAGAACGAACGGGATATTCATCACGCCCAGCGCGGTCTGGATGTCGAGGTGGAGGAGGCGGCGGGTTCGCGGTTCGGGATCGATGCCGGGGACGGCGAGCATTCCGAAGTCGAGGTCGGTGCGGGCTCGCTGGCCGGGCGCGCCCGCGCTGCCGAGGGCGAACAGCACGCGGTAGACATTCAGGTCGTGCTCGATCACGGCGCGGTTGCCGAGATCGGCCAGCGTGGTTGGCCGCAGGCTGACCTCCGATACGCCAGGCACGCCGGCGTTGCGCACGCAGCAGGCCCCGGTCCGCCAGCGCACGCTGCACGGCATGTGCCGCCAGTTCCTCGTTCAGCATCTGGGTCATGCCCTTGTCGTCCACGGCGTAATGCCGGGTCCTGATCCCGTTCGCCGCGAGCGCCCGTTTGCGGAGCGCGGCATCGCGCCTGGTGCCGTCGCCGAACCGGGCCGCGAGCTGTTCGTTGTCGACCGGGTCGCCGGGCAGATACGCCCCGACGCCCGTGATATAGGCCTGAGTCATAAGGCTCATTCAGCCACCGGCCTGGCCGCCCCACATCGGTACAAATACTCACCTCGGCGCGCGAACGTACTCAGTTCGTGCGTCACCAGCCACGGTGACTTCGAGCGCGCGCGGTGCGGCTTCTTCGATGAGCACAGCGGTCTGTCGATTTGGGCATGCCCGTTCGTCGTTCTGTCGACAGGCCGGAACCGCCGGCCACAACGCAGCTCAAGGAGAGGTCGTCATGGCTCATCCCGTCGTTCATGCCGAGATCCGCTCGGCGGACCCCGATGCGACTCGCGCCTTCTATTCCGAGTTGTTCGGCTGGAAGTATTCCGATGGCGCCTTCCCTGGATACACGTTCGTGGACACCGGGGCCGACGGAGCGCTCCCGACCGCGATAGGACCCTTGCAGGGCGGCGCCGATTCCGTCCTGTTCTTCATCGGCGTCGAGGACGTCGCGGCGACGCTCGCCCGGGCCGAGGAGCTTGGCGGGCGGACGATCCAGCCCGCCCAGAATGTGCCCGGGGTTACCTTCGGGGTGTTCGCTGACGCGCAGGGCCACAAGGTCGGCGTCGCCGCCAGCTGACGGCGATCCGCAGCGGATCCGTCGGCTCGGGACGATCAAGACGGCGTGGGATCCACGAGGGCGTGGGATCGCAAGGCGCGCTGCACGATGTCGCGCCGCTCGATCAGGACGCGCACGAGGCCGGGGTCACGGTCCTCCACGGCCAGGAAGGCATCGATCTGCGCAACCAGCGCCGGTGATGCTGCCGGGTACGGGAACAGGACCCGGGCGAGCAGGACGCGGATGTGCTCGCCGCGCGACGACCAGATCGTCGGCAGGACCTCGAAGTACCGCTCCGCGTAAGGCGCGAGCAGGCTGGCGTGCTCGGGCTGGATGAAACCCCGGGAGGCTTCGGCTACGCCCAGGAACCCGAGATCCGCGGTCTCGGCGAGCAGATGCCAGGCGGCCGCTTTGTGCTCGGCGTCCGGGATGGCGGCGCGACACGCGGTAGCGTGCCGCGTCCCGGCGTCCGTGGCGTCCCGCAGCAGCTCGGCGTCGATCTCGGCGTCGCCGAGCCGGCCGGTGGTCGCCAGGCGGCGCAGCAGCGCCCAGCGCAGTTCGGTGTCTACTGTCAGGCCGGGGACCTGGGCGCTCCCGTCGAGCAATCCGGTGAGCAAGTCGAGCTGGTCCGGTGCGGTGGCGGTCCAGCTGAGCAGCTGCGCCCAGGCGAGCTGGTGGTCACTTCCCGGATCGGCCGCATGCAGCAGCCGGATCCCGGCGTCGGCGAGTTCGCTCTTGCCCTCGGGTACCCACTGCGGGTCACCGGCCTGCGTCATCATCTGGTCGGTCACCGAGTGCAGGATCTGCAGCGCCGAGACCGACGTCTCCATCGCCATGCTGCCCGCCAGCATCCGGACGAATGCGGGCAGCGACAGCTCCGCCTGCTGCAGCATGTCGATCGCCGCGCTCCAGCAGACCGCGCGGGCGAGCGAATCGGTGAGGTCCCCGACCGAATCAGCCAGCGTGCTGACCGACCGCGGGTCGAAGCGGACGATCGCATAGTCAAGATCATCATCATTGAGCAAGATCAGGTCGGGCTGCTGGACTCCTGTCAGCTGCGGGACCTCGGTGCGTGCGCCCCGGACGTCGACTTCCGTGCGGTGGGTGCGAGCCAGTCTTCCATCTGCCCGGTCATAAAGGCCTACCGCGATGCGGTGCGCACGCAGCGTGGGGTGCTCGGCCGGCGCCTCCTGCAATACCGCGAAGGATGTGAAGGCCCCGCTCTCATCCACCTCGAAGTCGCTGCGCAGGGTGTTGACGCCGGCGGTCTCCAGCCAGGCCTTCGACCAGTCCGCCAGGCTCACGCCTGACTTCGCCTCCAGCACGGCCAGCAGGTCCGCGAGCGCCGCGTTGCGCCACGCATGCTCGGCCAGATAGGCGCGGATGCCGACCAGGAACTGCTCCCGGCCCAGGTGCGCGACCAGCTGGCGGAGCACCGCGGCGCCCTTCGCATAGCTGATCCCGTCGAAGTTCGCCAGAGCGAGGCTCAGGGTATGCACCTCGGCCGCGATCGGATGCGTCGAGGGCAGCCGGTCCTGCATGTAGCCCCACGTCTTGCGGCTGCTGGAGAACGTGGCCCAGGCGTCGGTGAACCGCGTTGCCTCGGCGCTGGACAGTGTTCCGCAGAACTCCGCGAACGACTCGTTCAGCCACAAGTCGTTCCACCACCTCATCGTCACCAGGTCGCCGAACCACATGTGCGCCATCTCATGCAGGATCACCACGGCGCGCAGCTCATTCCGCGCGTCGGTGACCCGGGAGCGGAACAAGAACTCGTCCGAGATGACCACGCAGCCGACGTTCTCCATGGCGCCGGCGCTGTACTCGGGCACGAACACCTGGTCGTACTTCTCAAATGGGTAGTCACCCTGGAACAGGTCGGTGTAGAAATCGAAGCCCTGGCGGGTGATCAGGAAAATATCCTCGGCGTCGAGGTACTCCGCGAGCGACGCGCGGCAGGCGAGGCCGAGCGGGACCACCTGGCCCCGAGCCGTCGTGTGCGAGGCACGCACCACGTGATACTCACCGGCCGCCACAGCGGTCAGGTACGTCGAGATCCGCGGCGTCGGCGGGAAATGCCACACCGCGCTGCCCTCGCCGACCGGCTCAGGTCCGGACCCAGGCTGGTTCGACAGCACAGTCCAGTGCGCGGGCGCCGTGACATGGAACGTGAACGCGGCCTTCAGGTCCGGCTGCTCGAAGTTCGCATAGACACTGCGGGCATAGGCGGGCTCGAACTTCGTATACGTGTAGACCTTGCCGTCGGAGGAGTCGACCGCCCGGTGCAATCCCGTGCCATCGCTTGAGTAACGGCATTCGGCGACGACCTTCAGCTCGTTGCTCTCCGCGACCCCCGCCAGCCTGACGCGTCCATCCGTGAACGCCCGCGCCGGATCGATCGCCATGCCGTTCAGGGTGATCTCATGCACCCTCTCCGCGGTCAGGTCGACGTACGTGGAGACGCCGGGCGGCCTGCAGCTGAACCGGATCACGCTCGTGGAGCCGAACACCTCGCCGCCCTGGGTCAGGTCCAGCGCGACGTCGTAGGAGTCCACTCGCACCAGCCGCCCGCGGGCCTCGTTCTCGGCCTGGGTGATCTCAACCGAGGGCATCGGGGCATCCTCGCGGACGGTGGGTCACTGGCCGCCAGCCGAGCACGGCATGTGGCAGTCTACTGCCGTAGCCATGAAGCCTGCGGAGAGACGTGCCCTGGCCGGGATCCAAGCCGAGCTGAGCCGGGTCGTCCGCTATGACGACGAGTCCATCGTGAACGACACATGGATCAGGCAACGCTACGACTGCGGCTGCTTTCCCAGCCTCGGCCCGGCCCGGAAGGCAACCGTGAAGACGGCCTGGCACGAAGCCGGTCACGCGGTAGCCGCGCTGGCGGTAGGGGCGCGCTTCAGCTCGGCCAGTATCCACCACGGCCGGGACAACGAGGGCCGGGTCCATGGCATCAGGGCGGCCGGTGACCTCGCGTTCGTCATCGACGCGGCCGGCCAGATCGCGGAACGGCTGATGAACTGGACCATGCTCGACCGCGATGACGAACTGCGCGAATGGCTGCAGGCGTGGAAGGGCGACGGCGGGGACGCCAAGCACTTCCGCCGGTCCCTCGGCAGCCGCTTCGGCAACGATGAACGTGGCGCATGGCGGTGCAGCGAGCACATGCTGACCCCCCTGCGGCTGACCGTCCGCCAGGTGGCCAGGGCCCTGCTCGTCCATCCCCGGTACCTGCCGTACAACGTCGTGGCCGCTATCGCCGATGGCACGCCCGCCATGCGGGACCACCGCAGGGGTCGGGAGTAGGCCTCGACCTGGCGCTGGACCGTCGCTGACCGACCGCTAGGGCACGGCCTAATGGCCGTCCGGCAGGTACCAGCGGTGCGGCGCGATCAGGCGGTGCACCGAATCGGGGCCCCAGGAGCCGGGGGAGTAGAGCTCCACCGGAGGCGGGTTCTCGATCAGCGGCGTGGAGATCTCCCAGAGGCGCTCGATCCCGTCCGACCGGGTGAACAGCGACTGGTCGCCGAGCATCGCGTCCAGGATCAGCCGTTCATAACCTTCGAGTCCATGCGCGCGGACGAAGGAGTCGGCATAACGGAAGGTCATCTCCGCCTCGCCGAGGCGCATGGCGGGGCCGGGTTCCTTGGCCAGGAAGCGCCCGGCGATCCAGCCCGGATCGTCGAAGTCGATCACGAGCTGATTTCCCCTGCCCTCTCGCTTGGCTTGCGCGTCGACGGGGAACATCCGCAGGGTCGGCTCCTTGAGGGTGACCGTGATCACCTGCCGGCGCTGCCCGAGCGACTTGCCCGAGCGCAGGTAGAAGGGCACGCCAGCCCAGCGCCAGTTGTCCACCTCGACGCGAAGGGCGCTGAACGTCTCGGTCTGCGATCTCGGGGAGACGCCGGGCTCCTTGCAGTAGCCGCGGTACTGGCCGCGCACGACGTGCGCCAGGTCGATCGGCTGCATGGCGTCGAACACCTTGGCCTTCTCATCACGCAGCGACTTGGCGCTCAGCGAGGTCGGCGGCTCCATGGCCACGAAGCCCAGCACCTGGAACAGGTGCGTCACGATCATGTCCCGGAATGTGCCGGTTCCCTCGAAGAACTGGGCGCGGCCCTCGATGCCGATCGTCTCCGGCACGTCGATCTGCACATGGCTGATGTGCTCGCGACGCCAGATGGGCTCCAGGAACCCGTTGGCGAAGCGGAGGGCGAGGATGTTGTCGACCGACTCCTTGCCGAGGAAGTGATCGATGCGGAACACCTGGGACTCATCGAAGACCGCGTGGACCGTCTCGTTCAGAGCCCGGGCCGAAGCCAGGTCGGTACCGAACGGCTTCTCGATGATCACGCGGGAATTCTGCGCCAGGCCGGTGTCGCCGAGCAGGCCGACGACCGACCCGAAGGCGGCCGGCGGCACGGCCAGGTGAAAGATGCGGCGCGGGCTGCCGCCGATCTCCTTCTCGGCCGCCTGCACCGCCGCGACGAGCGGCCCCTGGTCCGTCGGGTCGGCCGCCCCGAAGTGCAGCGCGGACTCGAAGGCCTGCCACGCCGCGCCGGCCGGTTTCGCGGAACCGAACTCACGGACGGCGTCCTTCGCGCGCTGGCGGAAATCATCGTCGCTAAGTGCGGACGTCGCCGGGGACGAGCCGATGATCTGGTATTTCGCCGGCATCAGGCCGGCTTTGGCGAGGTGGAAGAGGCCAGGGAGCAGCTTGCGCCGGGCGAGGTCCCCGGTGGCTCCGAACAGGACGATCACGTGGTCGTCCGGGGGGGCCATCTCCATGCCCCGGCGTCTGGTCTCCCGCTCGGCCGCCGCCGGGGGCTTCGCCTCCGGGCTCATCAGCTAGTCCGCCTTCTCTGCGTGCCCGCCGAACTCGCTTCGCATCGCGGACAGGATCTTGTCGGTGAACGTGCCCAGCCCGCGCGACTCGAACCGCTGGATCAGCGCGGCGGTGATCACCGGCGCGGGGACGCTCTCGTCGATCGCGGCGATCACCGTCCAGCGGCCCTCACCGGAATCCGAGACGTGCCCCTCGAAGTCGTCAAGCTGCGGCGACCGGGCCAGCGCGTCGGCGGTCAGGTCGACGAGCCAGGACCCGACGACCGAGCCGCGACGCCAGACCTCCGCCACCTCGGCGACGTCGATGTCGTACTGGTAGGCCTCCGGATTGCGCAGCGGCGCGGTCTCCGCGTCGGCGGCGGCCATGTCCTGCTTACCCGCGTTAGCATGCTTGATGATGGACAGGCCCTCGGCGATCGCGGCCATCATGCCGTACTCGATGCCGTTGTGGACCATCTTCACGAAGTGCCCGGCGCCGTTGGGCCCGCAGTGCAGATAGCCATCCGGGGCCGTCCCCGTCGTCCGGGTCCGGCCGGGCGTGGGCTCGGCACTCCCGGCGCCGGGAGCGATGGTGCGGAAGATCGGATCCAGCCGCTCAACCGGCTCGTCCTCGCCGCCGATCATGAGGCAGAAGCCGCGCTTCAGTCCGTACACGCCGCCCGAGGTGCCGACGTCCAGGTAGTGGATCTGCTTCGGCTTGAGCTGCTTGGCCCGGGCGATGTCGTCGATGTAGTAGGAGTTGCCGCCGTCGATCACGATGTCGCCGGGGTCGAGCAGTTCGCCCAGCTGGTCGACCACCGTGCCGGTGACGGCCGCGGGCAGCATCAGCCAGGCGGCCCGGGGTTTTTCCAGCTTCGCGACGAACTCCGCGAGTGAGGCCGCGCCGGCCGCACCCTCGCCCTCAAGCTGCTTCACGTGCGCCTCGGTGTGGTCATAGACGACGCAGCGGTGGCCGTCCCGCATCAGTCGGCGGGTGAGGTTGCCGCCCATCCGGCCGAGCCCGATCATGCCAAGCTGCATGGGCCTGTCGGTTGTCATGTCTGCTCTCCTATTTTCGGGCGGTCAGCTCTTCAGGAAGCGGTAGCGCCGGATGAGGGCGTTGGTGGACGAGTCATGGGCCAGCTCGGGCTCGGCGTCGCTGGTGAGCTCCGGGATGATCTGGGCCGCCAGCACCTTGCCGAGCTCGACGCCCCACTGGTCGAAAGAGTCGATGTCCCAGATCGTGCCCTGAGTGAACACGCTGTGCTCATACAGCGCCACGAGCACACCGAGCAGGCGCGGGGTCAACTTCGCGCCCAGTAGCACATTGGTCGGGCGGTTGCCTTCCATTACCCGGTGCGGCGCTATCTCAGGCGGAGCTCCCTCGGCGAGCACCTCCGGCTCGGCCTTGCCGAAGGCGAGGGCCTGGGCTTGCGCGAAGACGTTGGACGACAAGATGTCGTGATGGTCGCCCAGCGGGTTGAGGCTCACGGCGAAGCCGATCAGGTCGACCGGGATCAGCTTCGTGCCCTGGTGGATCAGCTGGTAGAAGCTGTGCTGCCCATTGGTGCCCGGCTCACCCCAGTAAACGGCGCCGGTCTGGTAGTCGACCGGCGTTCCCTCGATGGTCACATGCTTGCCGTTGGACTCCATCGTGAGCTGCTGGAGGTACGCCGGGAACCGCTTCAGGTACTGCTCGTAGGGCATCACGCCCGCGGTCTGCGCCCCGAAGAAATCCCCGTACCAGACGGCCAGCAGCCCCAGCAGCACCGGCAGGTTCCCCGCGAGCGGGGCGGCGGCGAAGTGCTCGTCCATCTCGTGGAACCCGGCCAGCATCTCGTGAAAGTGCTCCGGCCCGATCGCGACCATGGTCGACAGGCCGATAGCCGAATCCATCGAGTACCGCCCGCCGACCCAGTCCCAGAAGCCGAACATGTTCGCAGTGTCGATGCCGAACGCCGCGACGCGCTCGGCGTTCGTCGAGACGGCGACGAAGTGCCTGGCGACCGCCTCCTCGGTGCCCAGCTGGCCGACCACCCAGTCGCGCGCGGAGCGGGCGTTCGTGAGGGTCTCCAGGGTGCCGAAGGTCTTGGACGAGATGATGAACAGCGTCTCGTCGGCCGACAGGTCGCGGGTCGCCTCCACGAAGTCGGTCGAGTCCACGTTGGACACGAAGCGGAACGTCAGGTCACGCCGGGAGTAGTAACGCAGCGCTTCGTAAGCCATCACCGGGCCGAGGTCCGAGCCACCGATGCCGACATTGACGACATTCTTTATCGTTTTGCCGGAATAGCCTTTCCATTCGCCGGAGCGAATGCGCCGGGCGAAGTCGGACATCCGGCCGAGTACCTCGTGCACCTGAGTGACGACATCGACCCCGTCCACCACCAGCGAGCTGCCTGTCGGCATCCGCAGCGCGACATGCAGCACGGGCCGGTTCTCGGACACGTTGATCCGCTCGCCCCGCAGCATCATGTCCCTGCGCTGCTCGAGGCCGGATTCCTCGGCCAGCCGGATCAGCAGGCGCAGCGTCTCGTCGGTGATCCGGTTCTTCGAGTAGTCGAGATACAGGCCCGCCGCCTCGGCGCTCAGCCGCTCGCCGCGGCCCGGGTCCTCGGCGAACAGCTCACGCAGGTGCCGCCCGCCGATCTCGGAATGGTGCTGCTCAAGCGCCTTCCACGACGGGCGCTCGTGGAGCGGGATGGTCGGCATCGGTGTGTCCCTCCAGGTGGTCATGCGGGCACCGGTCAGTCCGCGGCCTCGCTGACCCGGCGGTGAACTGGTTCTCGCCCCGGCGGCTGGGCCGGGCGGGGACGGGACGGCGCCGCGGGGACCGGATGGACCTGCGGCTTCCCGACCGAGAGATTCACCTCCTGGCCGTGGTGCAGGATCACCAGCGGCTCGCCGTTCGCCAGGACGTACCGGGCCACCGCGTCGGTGACCTCGACCCGCAGGCGCCTGCCCCGGATGAGGAGGGTGAACGCGAGCCTGGTGAGGCCTTCCGGGAGCCGCGGCGCGAAGCTGACGGTCCCGTCCCAGTGGCGCACGCCGCCGAAGCCGCCGACCAGCGCTATCCAGGTGCCAGCCAGGGAGGCGATGTGCACGCCGTCACGGGTGTTGTTCTCCAGGTCATGCAGGTCCATCAGGGCGGCCTCGCCGAGGTAGTCAAAGGCCAGGCCCAGATGGCCGACCTCGGCGGCCATGACCGCCTGGGCGCAGGCGGACAACGACGAATCCCGCACCGTGAGGGGCTCGTAGTAGTCGAAGTTCCGCGCCTTCTGCTCAGCGGTGAAGGCGCTTCCGCACAGGTACATGGCCAGCACGAGGTCAGCTTGCTTCACGACCTGCTTCCGGTACAGGTCGAAGTAGGGGAAGTGCAGCAGCATCGGGTACTGGTCGGGGGAGGTGTGGGCGAAATCCCAGACCTGGTGCCGGGTGAACCCCTCGGCTTGCGGGTGCACGCCGAGTGCCTCGTCGTAGGGGATGAACATCGCCTCGGCCGCGTCACGCCAGCTCGCCGACTCCTCCGCGTCGACGCCCAGCTCGCGGGCCCGGTCGGGATGCCGCTTCGCCGCGTCCGCGGCGGCCACCAGGTTCTGCCGGGCCATCAGGTTGGTGTAGATGTTGTTGTCGGCGATGGCGCTGTACTCGTCCGGGCCGGTGACGCCGTCGATGTGGAACCGCCCCTGAGCATCATGGTGGCCCAGGGAGCGCCACAGCCGCGCGGTGTGGGTCAGCAGGTCGATCCCCGGTCCCCGGTCGAACGCCTCATCACCGGTGGCGTCGACGTAGCGGATCACCGCGTCGGCGATGTCCGCGTTGACGTGAAAGGCGGCGGTGCCCGCGGGCCAGTAACCCGAGCATTCCTCTCCGGCGATCGTCCGCCACGGGAAGGCCGCACCTTTCAGTCCGAGCTGGGCGGCCCGGTCGATGGCCGCCGGAAGCGTCGCGTGCCGCCAGCGCAGCGCGTGGGCGGCCGCGTCGGGGGCTGTCAGGCTGAGCACCGGCAGGACGTAGGTCTCGGTATCCCAGAAGGCGTGCCCGTCGTACCCGGGCCCGGTCAGCCCCTTCGTGGGGATCGGCCGGTTCTCGCTCCGGGCGCCGGCCTGCAGGACGTGGAACAGCGCGAAGCGCACCGCCTGCTGCACCTCGGTGTCCCCGTCTACCTCCACGTCGGCGCGGTCCCAGAAGTCATCAAGGTACGCGCGCTGCTCGGCGAGCAGCCCGTCCCAGCCGCTCTGCCGGGCCGCGCTCAGCGCCGCCCATACCTGATCGCGCACGCCTTGCAGGGATCTCGCCCCTGACCAGCCATACGCGACGAACTTGATCACGCGCAGCCGCTGCCCCGGCTGCAGGACGGTCGTCGCCGTGACCACGCCACCATCGACGAACGCCCGCGACTCGACCTGCGTGTCGGCCGGCCCGTCGATCACATGATCCATCGACGTGCCGACCCGCAGCCCGCTCTGCCTGGTCTTATGCACCAGCACGACGAGGGTCCCGTCGGCGGCATAGTACTCGCTGACCAGCGGGTTCTCGAGCACCACGGCGACGCGGGGATCGCCGCCCGGCGGCGGGAGCTGCTCGTTGGCCAGGAGCTCGGACTGCACCGCGATCCGTGCCGGGCCATCCAGCGGCTCCACCTCGTAGCTGATCGCTCCGATCGCCCGCTGCGTGAACGACACCAGCCGGGACGAGGAGACCCGGATCGTCCGCCCGGCCGGCGACACCCACTCGGCGCGGCGGCTGAGCACGCCCGCGCGGAAGTCCAGCAGCCGCTCGTGCGCGAGCAGCTCGCCGTACCGGACATCGAACGGCTCGTCGTCGACAAACAGCCGGATCAGCTTGCCGTCGGTCACGTTGATGACCGTCTGCCCGGATTCCGGCAGGCCGTACTGAGCCTCGGCGTAGGGCAGCGGCCGCACCTCGTAGACCCCGTTGAGATAGCTGCCCGGCAGTGCGTGCGGCTCGCCCTCGTCCAGGTTGGCGCGCCAGCCCAGGTGACCGTTGGACAGCGCGAACACCGATTCTGTCTGGGCCAGCAGGTCCAGGTCCAGCGTGGCCTCCCGGAGGGACCACGGCTCGACCGTGAACGCCGCCTGCCGTATCACGGCCGGTCCAGCAACTCGGCGAGATCGGCCACGACGATGTCGGCCCCGTGGGCTTTCAGCGCCTCGGCCTGCCCGGCGCGGTCCACCCCCACCACATAGCCGAACCCGCCCGCCCGCCCGGCCGCCACGCCGGCCAGCGCGTCCTCGAAGACCGCCGCGGCCGGCGGTTCCAGCCCGAGGGCGCGCGCCCCGGCCAGGAAGGTGTCCGGGGCCGGCTTTCCGCGCAGATGCTCCCGCTCGGCGACCACACCGTCGATCCGCGCCTCGAACAGGTCCTCGATGCCCGCCGCGACGAGGACGTCGTGGCAGTTGGCGCTGGACGACACCACGGCGCGGCGCAGCCCCGCGTCCCGGGCCGCCCGGACATATCGGACCGAGCCCTCGTACGCTTCCACCCCGTCCTCCCGGATCCGCCGCAGCACGATCTCGTTCTTGCCGTTACTGAGGCCGTAGACAGTCGGTGTGCCCGGAGGATCGTCCGGGCTGCCCTCCGGCAGCTCGATGCCGCGGGACGCCAGGAAGGAGCGGGTCCCGTCGGCCCGGGGCTTGCCGTCGACATACTCGTCGTAGTCCTTGACCGGGTCGAACGGCACGAACGGCGGGCCGGTCTGCCGCGCCCGCTCGCGCAGGAAGCTGTCGAACATCTCCTTCCACGCGGCGTCGTGCACCTTGGCGGTCTTGGTGAGGACACCGTCCAGGTCGAAGAGACATCCACGTATCGCATCCGGGAGTCCGAGCACGCCTCAAGCGTATGAGAACCCCCCTCCACCGGTCCGACCGGACACCCCCCGACCGGGCCACGCCGATCAGCACGGGGTCACGTCGGCGTCACCATCCGTAGATACGTACCGGAAGCTCATGCAACGGCGCCTCATCCGGGCCCGGATAAGTGATCATCAGGACGATGTCGTCCGGGTCGCGGCCCTCCACCACCATGACTCCTCCGCTGCCGCGGGTCTCCCGGTGGGCCGAGCGCTCCCGCAGCACGCGCTCGCACCGCTCCAGGCCCTCCTTCCCGTCCGCGGTCCAGATGACGTACTGGACTCCCACGCTCCCGAGCGCATGGGAGGCGTTGCTGCCCATGGCACGCAAGATCAACTGCGATCCGTCGCCGCTGATGAGCAGCGCCGCGGTCGGGCTCTGATCGGCGACCTCCAGGGCGAGGACATCCAGGTAGAAGCTCACCGACCGGTCCAGGTTCTGGACGAACATGACCACTGAGCCGAGCCGGGCGCCGTGCGCCATCTGCTGACCCTCCAATCCCGGTAGATGCGCGGGCCGCTACCGCGGCCAGCACCAGTGCGGGCCACCAGGGCGGCGGCCAGCACCAGTCTCGCGTGCCCGCGGCCTGGAAATTCAAGCGCCCCAGCGGCCACCTGGGAGGGCCGGGTCCCGGCCTTGGTGACGCATTGCTATGGCGCCGCCTGCCCAGCGCCGTCCTGCAGATCGGCCTGGTTCTCGTATTCCAGGCCAAGGATCTCAGCGCCACCGGATGACGGGACCATCTCGCTCTTATCGTGGTTGCCTATCTCGGCCCGGACGCTCATCCGTTTTTCAGTGACATGATCCCAGAGCTCCAGGCGCGCCTTCATTGGCTCCGCGAGCTTGTCGAAGTAGTACTCAGGTATTTCGTAGACAAGCTGCCCGCTGACCGTTTCGCCCGGTGACAGCGTGAAGGGCATGCTAATCGGGTTCAGGTTCAGCGACGGAGGCAGGGCCCAGTCTGGCGGCGGGCAGATGGCTTCCCCTACACGTCCCCACGATCCAGGGACCAAGGTGACGTAGAGCAGCACCGTCAGGTTCGCCTTCTGCTCCGCCTCCGTGTTGGTGAGGCGCACATTGAACGACCGCAGGTGGGCTGGCCCGACGAGGCCGGAGCCGGTCTCACGTTCCGTGTCCATGGAGCCAGTGCCATAGATTTCAACCTTGATACTGGGAAACTCTGGCTTCGCCAGCGGCGGGAAAGGCCAGACCCTGACGGCCCCGAAGAAACTGGTGAACGCGGCCACGAACGACACGCCCGCTCCCAGCATCCACCAGTTCCCGAGGAGGGAGTAGTGAGGTTCTTTTACAAAATACGCAATGGCAATGGCCGTCAGGAACGCGAAGAGCGTCAGAAGCAGCCCGCCGAGCCAGAGCCAGAGTTCGCGGTAGGATCGCACGGCCGGGATTCTACGCTGATCAGGGCAAAGGGCGCGCCCCAGTCAGCCCAGCAGACCCACCGCGCTGCTCCCGGAGCGAGCCTGCCTGGACGTCTTGCTACGCTCGGGGGGACGGAGAGGCAGGCAGCATGATCAACTGGGTGATATCGGGCGTCCTCCTGATCATCATCGTGTCCACGCTGGTCACGCTGAAGAGGGCTGAGCGCCGCCGCGGTCGTTAGCTCACTCTGGGTGACCGCCAGCACGGCATCCGGTGTCATCGCGCGGGCAATTCCGGGCGATCCGGTCAGCCGGACCCGAAGCAGACGAAGGGGCTGAATGGCTCCGCCATGGCCGCGCCAGCCAGCGCCTCAGCCGGCCTGGCCCCCACCGTGAGCGCGCGGTGGTACGCGGTCATCACGCCCACGGTGGCGTCGTCGGGGACCCGGGTGACGCTGGAGATCACGGAGGCCGTCCCGGCGTAGAGCAGTGCCGCGGTGAAGCCAAGAAGCTCGTCGCCCGGGCGCACGATGGCCCGCCCGACATCGCAGGCCGAGAGGATCACCTGACGGGGAGCGGCCGTGAGCCGCTGGATGTCGTAGGCCATCAGCGGGCCATCCGCCAGGTCGAGCCGGGAGAACAGGACATTCTGGCGGTCGTGGTGCCCGTGCGCCGCCAGGTGCGCGATCGGGGCGCCGTCGAGTGCGTGCAGCGTGGCGTCCACGGTGGCCGCCTTCGCGAGCAGCGGCCGGCAGCCGGGATAGACCTTCGCTATCTCAACGATTTCCCGTGGCGCGTGCCGTAGGTCGGGTCCAGCGACCAGGGTCGGCGGCCTCGTCCCCACCTCGCCCGCGGCGTCCTGGCCGCGCCGCCACGCCGCCAGCCACGCGGACGCGGACGGGCAGACCGTGACCGGGCGGCCACGCAGGTCGGGCAGCAGGTTCCAGGGGATGCTCGCCAGCGCGCCCGCCGGGACCACCACGACGCCGTCCTCGCCCAGCCAGTGCCGCAGCGGCGCCGTGATCTCGGCGGTCAGCAGCTCGGTCTGGTTCCGGATCGACTCCCTGATCACGGCCTCAAGACGGGCGGGCAGCCGCCGGCCAGCGAGCGTGTCCAGATCGGCGCTCAGCCGCCTGGCCGCCTCCGCGGCCGCTTCGAAGTCGCCCAGCTCGATGAGCCGCGCGGACTTCTTGCTCACAGCGACCCCGAGCAGGCGGCCGCCCTGGGCCAGGAGGCTGACCAGGCTCTGCCCGCTCTCGCTGAGGGCCGCGGTCACCTCGCCGAGGCTGGCCTGGGCGCTGGTCTGGCCGTCACCGTCGGCCTGCCAGCTGTGTTCCCTGAGCCCGCGCTGCAGCTCGGCACGCCTGGCGACGCTGGCCGGGTCGCGACGGCCGTTCATCTCAGCGCTCCGGATCAGGTGGCTGAGCTGGCGCAGCTCGGCCACCGCTGCGGCGGCCCGCGGGTCGGTGGGCGGCCGCACCGGCCGGATCCGGAACGCCTGCGCACGGGAGCGTTCCAGCCAGGCGAACACCAGCGGCGCGGATCCGCGGTCCAGCGCCAGCCGCAGGCCCGCGGCGGCCAGCTCAGCGCCCCGGGCCGCGGCGCCGGTCTGCAGGTCAAGACTGCCCAGCCGGCCACGGCGGGCATGCACGGTGGCCAGACCCGCCCGAAGCTCGGCCAGCGCCGCCCCGGTCCGCCCGCTACGCTCCGCAAGTTCGGCCCGGGCGAGCCGGCGCAGCAGGCTGACATCCAGCGATACCGCCTGCCCCCGGCACCGCACCGCCGCTATCCGGCGCTCCGCCTCGCGGCTGCGGCCCGCCGCGAGCATCCCTCGGGCGGCGATCAGCTCGGCCACGGCCGCGTCGTCGCTGAGCCCGCAGCCACGCAGCCGTCCGGCCAGACGTACCGCCTCGGCCGCGGTGCTCCCGGGCCGCCCGGCCGATGCGGACCTGGCCCGCAGCCGGGTGAGTTCGGCCACGGCGGCCCAGGCGTCGTTGCCACGGCGGCGAAAGCGGCGCCCGGCGGTGGCCGCCCAGCGGCGCGCGGCGGCATGGTCGCCCGCGCCCAGCGCCGCCTGGGACCGGGCCAGTTCCGCCTCGGCCTGATCCTGTTCGAGCCGCTGGCGCCGGAACGAGCTGATCGCGCTGTCCAGCTCGGTTGCGGCGTCGGCGGCCAGTCCGGCCGCGAGTAGCGCGCGGGCCCGGTCCATGGCCAGCACGGGCAGGCACCCGGGTGCGTTCTGCCGGTACGCATCGGCGGCGGCGCTGAACAGATGCAGCGCACCGGGAATGTCCCCGGCCAGCAGATCGCAGTAGCCCTGGTTGTGCATGGCCTTGGCCGCGATCAGGTCGAGGCCGTCATCCGTGGCGATGCGCTGGCACGAGCGGAGGTCGGCGCGCGCGCGCCGGACGTGACCGGTGGTGAGCTGCAGGACCCCGCGGTTGAGCAGCACCCGGGCCAGGACGGCCGGCTCCGCGTAGTCCGCCAGCAGCGGCACCGCCTCGTCGAGCATTCTCAGCGCGTCAGCGCCGCGCCCTGTCCGCATCAGCAGCAGGCCGCGCTGGGAGAGCAGGACCCCCCGGTCATCCGCCGCCGCCAGGGCCTCGGCCTGGTCCAGCAGCCGCAGGCCGTAGTCCGTGCGGCCCTGCTCGGCCTCGAGGTGGGCCAGGCTCATCAGCAGCCTCGCGGCCAGGGCGTGGTGACCCTCGCGTAGTTGCTGTGCGCCGGGCGCCTCCTCCTGCTTCGCCTGCTTCGCCTGCACCGTCTGCTTTGCCTGCACCGTCTGCACCGTCTGCTTCGTCTGCGCTGCCTGCTCTAGCCAGCCCAGCTCGCGAAGCCCGGCGCGCAGGTGGCGGGCGCCGGCCGCGGGATGGCCGGCGGCGCCCGCCCGCAGCCCGTGGTGATGGGCGTCGCGAGCGCGGTTCTCGGCCTGGGCGGCCGATCCGCCTGACTGGGCCGATCGCCGCTCAGCACGGAACATCGGCCGGCGCCTGGTCAGAGGATCAGCGCCGGGGTTACCACGGATCGCCCGGAGTCGCCCGGCCCGTCTCCGGCTGGCCGGACAACCAGCTGGGCGGTTCCGCGTGGTACCTGGCCGAAGGCGAAGCGTCCCTGCTCATCCGCGACCGCGGTGAGCGACCCGGCCGGGAGCTTCATCTCGACCGTGCGGCTGCGCGGCGGCGCCAGCCAGCCGTCGACACGTGCCGTACCGTCGCTGTTCGAGTCGATCCGGATCATGATGGTCAGGCTGTCGCTGTCGAAGGTGATCATCCGGCTCTGCTCGTCGCCGCGGGCGGCCGGCACCCGCTGGTCCTCGTCGGCGACCAGGCGGGCCACCTCGACCTCCAGGTCGCGGAGGGCGAGCGAGAACCGGATCCGCTCCGGCAGGTCAGCGGGCATCGGGTCGACCGCCTGGAACACTTCGCGGATGCCGTCCAGGATCGCGAGATCGACCTCATCCAACGCCCCGTCGGCCGCTGGCCGGCCGCCTGCGTCCGGGGGATTCATGACGGGCTTCCCTCCAGGTCACTGGGCAGTATGGCGCGGAGCTTGGCCAGGCAGCGGCCCCGGGTCGGGCCGATGCTGCCGCGAGGGATGCCGAGCACGCCCGCTATCGCCTCATAGTCGGGCCGGGGCACGAAGGCGACGATCCGCAGCAGTTCCTGGCAGCGCGGGGAGAGCTTGCCGAAGGCGGCCCACAGCGTGCGCTGCTGATCGTCGACGATGACACGGTCCTCGGAGCCCGGCCCGGGGTCTGGCACCGCGGTGAGCCAGTCCTGTTCGGCCGGAAGCTGCCGGCGGCCCGCGGCGCGCACCCGCCATGCCTCCCGCCTGGTCGTGGTGACCAGCCACGCGGCGAGCGCCGCCGACGTGTGGATGCCGTCCAGATGAGACAGCAGCTGGACCCAGGCCGTCTGCAGCACGTCCTCGGCGTCGCCGCAGGTCAGCCCGGCCGCCCGGGCCACCTGCCAGAGCAGGGGGCTAAGCTCCCCCACGATCTCGGCTATCGCTTCGTCGCGGCCGTCCCTCGCGGCGTTCAGCAGGCTCGCGATCCGGGCATGGCGGTCCGGCCGGCTAGGCGTCGGCTGGACCGTGGAAGATCTGCGGCGATCCACAGTTGTCAGGCCTGCCAGCCCAGGCTCCGCAAGGCTTGCGTCACCCGGTAGGCGGCCGCCTGCGCCCCGGGCCGGTCCAGCCGTAGCGCCGGATCGGCCGCTGCCCCCGCGAGCAGCGACCTGGCGATCTGCGCGGCCAGTTGGGGAGCCGAGAACGAGGTGCCGCTCCAGACCGCGAAGCCGCTGGAGAAGTCGTCGGGATCGAGCGCTTCCCGTTCGGCGGGCAGCGAGAGTCCGGCTGGGACAGTGTTGGCGGGGTGCGCGGGCATGCTGATCTCGGGATCGCGGCTGCCGTTGACGTCGGTCGGGAATGTGCTGATCATGGCCGCCCCCGCGGCCCAGGCCGTTATCCATCGGCCGCCATCGCTGAAAAGTGCCTTCGAGCCGTTCGGGTTGAGCGCGCCCACACTGATCAAAGGCGCGTGATCAGCCGTGCTGCCCTGGCCCGCGAACGCCGCGGGGTAGAACCGCCGGCTCGTTGCGTAGTTGCCCGCCGCGGCCACGACCACGACGCCCATCCCGAGCAGCGTGTCGATCACCTGCCACAGCCCGGAGCCGTAGGCCACGTCCGCCGCGGACTCGCTGAAGTAGCCGAGTGAGAGCGACACCACGTCAACCATCGCAGCCAGGTCGCCGGCCTCGGCGGCCGCGATCCGGCCGGCCAGCAGGCGCAAGGCGCACATGAGATCGCCCTCGTAGACGATGCCGTCGCTGTGCATGATCCTTAGTGATAGGACCTGGGCATCGGGCACGACCTGGCGCACGATCCCGGCGATGAACGTGCCGTGGCCGGTGTGCGTGTCCAGTTCCCCGATCAGCGGCTCCGCCGTGACCGGCGTGTCCCAGGGGTGCTTGATCGGCCGGCGCGGGTGGTCGCCCGACCCGGCCGCCCGCTGGCTGTCCGCATGGATGGCGTCCTGCATGCCCTGATCAACCGCGACGAAGCCGTCATTGACCGTCACGTAACCGCCGGGAGCCTGCGGGTCCGCGAGCACGTCCAGCCACGGGTGGGTGCGGACGCCGGTGTCCAGCACGGCGACGACCGGACGCCGGCCCCACAGCGGCTGGCACCGCGCCGTCGGCACGCGGGCTGGCGCGTCAAGCAAGACCTCGACCGGGGTCCGGCCGTCACCGCCGCTGTACAGGTAGGAGTCGGCACCGCCGGATCCGGTGACTGGGTTGCCCTCGGTGATCGGGTTCCCTTCTGTGATGGGATTCCCCTCGGTGATCGGGGTCCCGGTGATCGCCGAACCGATCAGCAGGTGCTCCAGGGAGATCCGGCGGACGGCCCGGGTATCCATCGCGGCGTCCTCCCGCGCGCTGGCGGCCGCGCGCAGCATCTGCAGCGCGACCCACGCGTCGACGACCACGGGAGGCGCCGCCACGCCGTCCGCCGCGGCGGACGGCACCAGTACCGCGGTGCGGGGCAACTGCTGAAGGACGTCGGGGGAGGGCCCCCGCCCGTTCGGGGTGCCGCCAGGCGCCGGGTCATCGCCCGCGCCATTGCGGCCCGCCGTGTCACCATCCGGCTCGGGCGGGATCATTCTCATGCCGACACGGGCCAGCGCCCTGTTCATCACGGCGAAGGTTGGCTCCTGCAAGAGGTCGCCAGGGACCATCAGCGTCCTGGCCCGGTACACCGTCGACCGGGGTGCCGGCCAGCCAGGAACCGCCGCCGCGTCGGCGGGGTGGAGGACCCGGGCGCCGTGCCGCTGCAGCAGCGCCGTCGGCAGCCCATCGAGACCTGGCGCCGAGTCATCATCGCCGTGCCCGGCCCGGTCATCGTCACGACGCGATTCGAAAAAGCTACTCACGCTAGCGCCCCCCATTCGCCATGCCATCTCATGCTGTGTCCGTTGACCGGAAACGTCCGGTCAACGGGCTGACGCCGCCACAGTTGTCAAGAGCTTTCCCAGCCAGGCCAGATACATGGGGGGATGTAACGGCCTGGTAACGATGTGTGAAGAAATTCAGTCTGACCAGCGTAACTGCTGGCCGTTCCGGCCGTCAGCCGACCGCCCCGTACGGGGGCCCGGTCATAGGAGTGGGGGAGGTGGGGTATGCCCGGGGGGTCCGGGGTTGTCCCCCGGACCCCCCGGGCTAGCAGGGCACCGCGATCATGGAAAACCCTGGCGATCAGGCCGAAACGGGATCGGGCAGGCCGTCGCGGGCCTGGCGAAGTGATCGCCAGGAAGGCCGGCTATGGCCGCCAGCTCACGGTCCGGTCGGCACGGACAGCAGGCGCCTCGTGGTCGCAGATCGGCGCCGCCCTTGGCACGAGTAAGCAGTCCGCGTGGGAGGCGCACAACCGGTGGATTGACCAGCAGGCCGAGCAGCACGGGCGCATCGGGTATCAGGGCATGGACGAGCAGGAGGCCGCAGCCGCCCGGGCGCTCGCCGGGCCGGCCGATGATGACCAGCCAGGATGAGCCGGCGCCGGGCGGCGACCATCCCGGGCCGCTGCCTGCCGCCTACCGGAGGAGGAAGTCGAGGGCCACGGCGGTGAACTCGGCCGGCCGGGCTTCGTGCACGTTGTGCCCGACGGGGATCGTGACGAGTTGGCAGTCGGGGATACGGCTGGCCGCGTCCACCAGCTTGTCCTGGGGGATGTGACTGGCAGGCCCGCCACCCACAATCAGGGTGGGAGCGGTGATCTCGGCGAGGCGATCCCACCAGGCCGGGTCGGGGTCCTTGAACTGCCCCCGGATGGCTGGCACCACCGGCCAGTCGAAAGGCAGCGGTCCCTCCGGGCGCTCGGGAAGGTCAGTCTCCCTGGGGAACAGCGGCGGGATATCTTCGAGAATCAGCCGTTCGATGCGTTCTGGCTGCTCCTGGGCGATGAGGTACGCGACTGAGCCGCCCATCGAGTGCGCGACCACGGTGACCCGGCCGATGCCCAGCGCGTCCAGGAAGCCGAGGATGTCGTCGCGCATCAGCTCGAATGAGTAGCTGCCGGGCCAGTCGCTGCGCCCATGACCGCGCAGGTCCGGCGCGTACACCCGGAAGAACTTGGCTAGCTCGGCGGCCACCGGGTCCCACGTCCCGCCCTCATCACCCAGCGCATGCAGCATCAGCAGCGGCGGAGCCTCCGGGTCGCCCGAGACGCGATACGCCAGGCGGACCTTGCCCACGAGGATCTCGAGTTGATCGCCCACCGAACTGACACTACCCACTGCCCGGTATGCCGATGAGCAAAGCCACGAGGTCGTGGCCAGCGAGCCGCCGGTCAAGGACGGCTGGCAGGTCGACTGCTTCACGTTCCGCATAACCCGATGCACTTATCCGCCCGGGCCGGTATTACGAGCAAAGAATTTGGCTTCGAATGACCAGTTGTCTAGCGACCATTAGGATCGCTAGGTAACGTCGCTAAGCGCCAGGGCCAGCCTGGCCCGGCGGAAACTCAGGTGGCCTCAGCGCACCATCTGGGTAGTGTTGGGCAGTGCCCGAGTTGCAGCGGCTACATGCTGGCCATGCCCCGGCGGTCCTAGCCTTCGAGCTGGCGAACCGCGGCTACTTCGCCGCCTCGGTCTCCGACCGCGGCGACGAGTTCTTCGACCAGTTCACCGAGCGGCAAAGCGCCTTGCTGGCTGAGCAGGAGTCCGGCATCTGCGCCTTCTACGTGCTCGTCGCCGAGGATGGCTCGGTCCTGGGCCGGTTCAACCTGTACGACTTCGAGGACGGCACTGCGGCCCTCGGCTACCGGGTCGCGCAGCACGTCGCCGGCCGCGGCGTGGCGACCGCGACCGTGCGGGAGTTGTGCCGGCTGGCGGCGGCGCGGCACGGGCTGCGCACACTCAAGGCGGCCACCGCCCGCGAGAATGCCGCGTCCCAGAAGGTGCTGACCAAGGCCGGGTTCGTCCCGGTTGGCCCGGCCGACCCGGCCGACCTCGGCGGTAAGCCAGGCACCTGGTATCAGCGCGACCTAGCCGCCGACTGACTCTGGCCGAGGCGGCGTGGCCTCCCTCGCCACGACACACCGGCTACATGCCTTATGCCGCAACCAGTCACGCTAGAAGGGCACGAAGTACGGCGTCCTACTAGGCTGGTTCAGCCAATCGGGACCGGGCTCCAGTGGCGAGATGGGAGATGCCGTGGCCGCGACGCAATCGTTCCCTGTTCACCGACTGGCTCCTGCCGGTCGTTCAGCGTGGCCAGGTCGGGCACGATGATCGCAACGCTGCTGGCCTTCGCCGTCGCCTCGACCCTGCTGATTCTCGCACCGGGCCCGGACAGCTTGCTCGTCATGCGCAACACCCTGCGCAACGGCCGGCGGGCCGGATGGGTGACGGCCAGCGGCACCCTGTCCGGGTTGCTGGTCTGGGCGGTGGCCGCCGCCCTCGGCCTGTCCGCTCTGCTCCGGGTCAGCCACCTCGGTTACGACATCCTCCGGTTCGTCGGCGCCAGCTACCTGATCTGGCTCGGAGTGAGCAGCCTCCGGCTTTCCCTCCGCAAGCACGCCAGCCCCGGCACCATCGCCAAGTCCGGCGAGCCCGCCGATGCCACCGTGAGCGGGGCGGGGTGGGGACGGGTGTATCTCAACGGGCTGCTATCTAACCTGTTCAATCCGAAGATCGGTGTCTTCTTCATCTCGTTCCTGCCCGGCTTCATCCCGGCCGGGGCCTCGCCGACGATGTTCTCTCTCGCCTTTGGGCTGTGGTTCATCGCCGAAACCGGTGCCTGGCTCGCCACCCTGGCATGGATGGTCGCCCACGGCGTCGGCTGGCTACAGCGATCCACCGTGCAGCGATGGCTCGAACGCGCCACCGGCATCGTGCTCATCGGCTTCGGCCTGCGGCTGGCCACCGAAACCCGGTGACCAGCCGTGTGCCGCACCTCGCACATCGGCGGTGAACGGACGGCAATCGCCGCTGGAGTAGCACTGTCAATATGTGCCATTTTTCCGACTGGCCGCCGTGCCTGGTGGCAGGCTGCGTCGGCTCCCGGGTGCGAGTTCACGATGGCTCGGTGGGTGGGCAGCGGTTTGGCTGGTGCTCCGCTGTGCGGTGGGGCGAGCCTTTGCTGCGGTCGTGCTGCGCCGCCCGGCGTTACCATGACAACAGTCACTTCTTTGAGGAGCCAGCCGAGATGACTCGGGCCGTGCATGTCCCCTATACCGTCGAGCAGGACGAAGACGGCGTGTGGTGTGCTCATGCTCAACTCCGCCCGGGCGTTGGGGCCAACGGCGAGGGTGACAGCCCTGAGCGTGCGGTCGCGGACTTGCGTGAGGCCCTCGCCGGCCTGATCGCTGAG
>DASWFT010000352.1:0-1625 GCA_036394075.1 Streptosporangiaceae bacterium | reverse complement strand
TTCGACGACGGCAGGGCTCGGCGGATGGTCGTCATCCGGGCTGAGCGTGATGCCGTCGAAGGACGCACCGGCGTTGGCCAGAATCTCGACGACGGCGGGCCAGTCGGGAGTGGGGTTGCCGGCCGGCCGCTCGCTGCTGCCGATGATCGCCCAGACCATGGGCGTGCTGTCCCACCGGTCGTCGCGTGCCTCGACGTCGGCGCCTCGCTCGAGCAGCAGCCGGGCGATGTCCGCGCTTCCCGCGTGCGCGGCCGTGTGCAGCGGCGTTCCCGGGTCGTCTCCGCCGCCCCGCGTATCGACGGGGAAGCCCAGGTCGAGCATGATCCGCATCGCCTCGGTGGTGCCGGTCTCCGCGGCCCTGATCATCGCCGCCGACCGCTGCTGCGCCGACAGGTCGCTGGGTAGCTGACGCTCGGCGGCCTCCCGGTCGGCGCGCAGGCAGGCGGCCAGGAAGCGATCGACATCGGAGGCGTCGTCGCTGGCGCCGTACCGGCGAAGCAATTCGGCGAGATCATCGCGCCCTTTTCTGACCGCCAGCGCGTGCGGCGACCGGCCATCGGTACCGGGCCTCTCGGGCTCGGCGCCGTGGGCTAGCAGCAGTTCGACGATCTCCGCAGAGCAGTCAGATCGCACGGCAGCGTAGAGGACCGAGAACGGGTGGGCGGTATCAGACCCACCTTCGGCATCGCTGTCATCGAGGTACCTGCGAGGGTCGGCGCCGGCCTCCAGCAGCATTCGCACGCCCTCGACGTCGTTGCCGCTGATCGGCGCGGCGAGCGCCATCCGGGCGATCTCGCTTATGTCCGCGGCGCTGCTGAGCAGCAGCCGCAGGGACTCATGATCATCAGCGAAACCGGCCAGGTACAGGTCATCGTCATCGGGCACCGCGCCCCGGTCGAGCAGCAGCCGCGCGATCTCGGCATTAGGCGCGCCAGCGACCGCGCACTTCAGCGGCTTCCAGCCGCCACCAGGGACCACCCCGTTGGGATCCGCCCCGGCATCGAGCAGCAACCTGACCACCGCGACAAGCCCGTCCTCTCGGCCGGGGTCGAGCCGGCTCCACTGCGACGCGCAGGCGGCGTGCAGCGCGGTCCAACCCGTCGCGGGGTCGGTGCGTGTCACCAGGCCCGGGTCAGCTTCGAGAGCGGCCCGAACCCGGTCCACGTCGCCGAGCACCACGGCCGTCGCCAGGTTGTAGCTGGCAAGCTCGGGTCGCGCCGCCAGCATCCTGGCCGCGCGACCGGTCCAGTCCCTGATGCTTGCCCGGCAGAACTCGTCGGCGAGCTGGGCCAGCTCGGCGCTGCGAGCCTGAACCTCGGTCTTGAGCTTGGCCCAGCTAGCGAAGCCATACTCGCGCGCCACCGCCAGCTGAGCGGCGGTCAGGTTCAGCTGATCAGAGACCGCGTGAATGCGCTCGGC
This sequence comes from Streptosporangiaceae bacterium, assembly GCA_036394075.1. Taxonomy (GTDB): domain Bacteria; phylum Actinomycetota; class Actinomycetes; order Streptosporangiales; family Streptosporangiaceae; genus JAWWPY01. The sequence continues at coordinate 206 of DASWFT010000352.1, read as the reverse complement.
CGCAGCGGTGTCGCCAGTGCGCGCGGCGCGCAGCAGATCTCGGGCCTGACGGCGCAGGTGGTCAAGGTTTGGCTGGGCTGGAAGCACTGTCATGACGTCTCCCCACCGCCCTGGTGGTCCGCGCGCCAGGCCGGTCAGGATGTCGCCGTGCTCAGCCTCGACATGCCAGAAAGGTGGACTAAGTCCTGCCCGCGGACCCGGAGGCG
>DASWFT010000351.1:0-4406 GCA_036394075.1 Streptosporangiaceae bacterium | reverse complement strand
TCAGTGATGTCCTTTCCCGCTACGGCCTGGCCGCCGAGAAGCGTGGTCACGACTTGTGTGCCGGGGAGGTCGTCGATCGCGCAGGTGAGCGGGTCTCGGTCGACGATGACGAGGTCGGCGTGGTGGCCGGGTTCGAGTGATCCGATCCCGTCCCAGCGCAGCACGCGTGCCGCCTCGCGTGTCCACATGTCCAGGGCCTGCTTGCGGTTGATCCCTGGTGTCGCCGCTTTCTGCCCGCTGGCTGCGTAGTAGGGCTCTGCGGCGAGGGCGATGTGCTCGAAGACGTTCTTGGGGCCCCAGTCTGTGCCGGCCGCGACGTGCAGGCCGGCATCGATCAGCCGGGCGAGGGGGATGAAGTCCTCCAGCAGCTGTTCGCCGAAGCGCTCCCGCACTATCTCGCCCTTGCCCCAGGAGAAGGACATGGTGGTGGTGACATCCAGGCCCGGCCGTCGGCGGCGAGAGGTACCTCGCTGAGTGCCTCGAGCTGGTCAAGATGGGAGTCGAGCTCGGCGAGGCCGGAGGCGGCGATGTTGAGGCGCACGCCCTGGTCGTGGCAGAACCGGATTGCCTGCTCGACCTTTTGCGGGCTCACGGCCACCCGGCCGGTAGTCAGATTCCCGTAGGGATCCAGATAGGGCTCGCGCATGAGGGTGAATCCTGGCCAGCAGGGACCGTAGGGGGAGACCGTGACTCCGTCGATCCGGAACAGGTCGTCGGAGCGGTCGGCGATGTCGCGGGCGCGCTCGAGGCGCTGAAGGTAGTCGGCGGGCTGGAGCGGGTCGGTCCAGGGCACCCCGGACGGCTCGGCTTCCGGGCAGCACAGCACCCGCAGGGTGAGCCGGTCCTCGGCGCGCAGCCACCGGTAGATCTCGATGAGCGAGAAGGTCATCAGGTGGGACTCGTAGATGGTCGTGACGCCGGTCGCGTTGGCGGCGCGCATGGCGCCCTCGGTCCCGGGGATGATCGCGTCGGGCTGCAGCAGGGGGAGCTGGCGCAGCAGGTTGTTCCAGAAGTCGCTGTCGCGGTAGTAGTTCGTCACCGATCCGTGCAGCCGCCCGGTGGGCTCGCCGGAGGGGTCTTTCTCGATCCAGATGTTGCCGATGCGGTCGGGGGTGGCGGCGGTGATGCCCAGACGGCGCAGTGCCAGGGTGTTCATGGCGCACACGCTCGGCACGACCGGCGCCCACGCTTGGATGAAGACCGGATGGCCGGGCGCTGCCCGGTCCAGGACTGCCCGGTCCGGCAGCTCGCGCTCCGCGAGGTCGCGGTGGGAGCTGCGGATGAAGTAGTGCGGCTCGCCGACCGGAGTCGTCATGATCCACTCGCCCGGCGGCACCCCGGCCGCGCGGGCGGCGATCCGGTCCGCGATGTCGTCATGCGTGCGGGCGTCGCCAAGGTCGACGAGGGGCTCGGCCAGCGTGCCGAAGTGCAGCAGATGCGGGTGGGTGTCAATGAAGCCCGGGACGATGGTGCACCCATTCAGGTCGATGATGCGGGAATCCGGTCCGGCGCTGGCCCGGACGGTGTCGCTGGCGCCGACGGTGAGCACCTTCCCGGCGCGGATCGCGATCGCTTCAGCGACCGTATGACCTGCATCGCAGGTAAGGACCCGCGTGTTGTCGAAGACGACCGTGTTCATGAGCGTCCTTTGCACGTGTTCGGAGTGGCCGGGAATCATCGCTCGCACCATGCGCGCGCAGCGCCGCGCTCTCCTGAGACCGCCGGTGGCCTAGCCGGCTTCCCCGGGCGCCGCGGCAGGCGCCTGGATCCGGTGCCAGTTAACTGTCAGGTGGTCACGTCTGCCGAACTTCTCGAGGCGCGCGGTGACGAGGTCCTGGATCCGCTGCAGGTTTTCCTCGCTGTCCGCTTCGGCGCGCAAGGTCAGCGTGCCGGGGGTGGCGTGCATGGTCCATCGGCCCCAGCTCAGGGTGACGATGCCGTCGGTATCAGTCCATTCGGCGTTCCGAATCTCGGGGGGCTCGTCACCGCCGGCGTGGCTGCGGGGCCGGTGGGGCACGTGCCCGCCCATCTTGCTGGCGTGCGTGCCGAGCTGGACGAGGTACCGGCTCGGGTGTTCGGTGTCGACAGGGGCTTCGGCGGTCAGCATGGTTTCTCCGTTACTGGTCGGCGGGTTAGGTCCTGGTGAGGGCGGCCAGCCAGGCCCGGATGCCGTCCGGTTGGTGGTGATGTCGATCGTGGCTGGCTCGATCGCGCCGATGTGCCACCCGCCGGCGAACGAGGCGTAGATCTCGTCCTGGCTCACCCGGTGCAGCCGTGCCGAGCCGCCGGGCGGCTGGCTGTTGTTGCAGCACAGCAGGAAAGTACCGGCCGCGGGAGGCCGCCGCGGACCGCAGGTTGCCGGCGTAGGTGGCGCGGTCGCCGTCACCGAAGACGTGGAAGAGCCCGCAGCCGAGGACAGTGTCGAAGGATTCGCCGGGATCGGCCAGGTTCCCGGCGTCGTGGCGGAGGAACCGGGTCGTGCGGCCCCGCTGGCGTGCCTTGTGCCGGGCGGTGTCCAGCGCGCTGGGGGCGAGGTCGGCGCCTGTGGCGTCCAGACCGAGGCCGGCGGCCATGAGGGCGTGCTCGCCGGTGCCTGCGGGCTAGCCCTGCTTAGCCCTGCTTAGCCCTGCTTAGTGTCCGGCACTTTGACGTTGATCTTGAGTTTTCAGGCAGCGTTTCCAAGGCGTGCTTCATCGATGTAGCCGCGCACGTGCCGGTCGATAGTGGCCAGCGCGTGGCGGAGTTCGGCCGGTGCTGGCGGGGTGTTGGCGGCGAGCAGCGGGCGTAGCAGACGGTCGTGGACCTTGGTGTAGAAGACCGCGACGCGCTGTCCTTCTGGGGTCGGGAGGTAGGTGTTGGTTCCCTGGATACGTTCGATGAGCCCGTTGAGGCGCAGGCGGGCCAGGTCGTAGCTCATCTGGTTGGCCGTGTAGGTCGCGCCGGGCAGGCGGCTCACCCGGGCGCGCAGGCTCCGGTGGGTGAACCCGAGGGCGCTGAGCCCGATGCACAGGGCGCCGAGCAGGGCCATGACCCGAGGGTCGCCGAAACGCAGGGCTGGAGCCCTCCTGCCGTCCGTGGTGACGGCTGGCAGCGCGACCCGCTCAAAGGCTGGGCTCGCAAGGACACAGCCCTGCCCGACCCGCTCAGTATCGAGCAGGCGGGCATTGACGTCACGGGCTTTGGCCTGCAGCTCGTCGAGGTTGCGCAGGCGGCGCTGGCACCGCAGGTCGCCCGGTGCGTTAACGACAGTCTCGATCCGCAGCGCGCGGCCGTCTGCCGGGTAGGACCGGCGGGTTGCCCCGCCGATCCCCCCTCAGAACCGTGCGTGCCACTCATCGCGGCACACGGCTCAAGCAAGCCGCGAGGGCGTGCAGTCTGGCTGTACCGGGTCCTGCCTGCCGGTGCGGGCACGAAGTCCGCGGTAGCAGGAGGCGTGCACAAGGCGGGTTGGATCCCCGCCACCCGGGCCGGGTCTCCCGCGATGGACAAGATTGCTGGCGGCTATCGCCTTGCGGGCGACCTGCAGCCACCACCGCTCCCACAGCTCGGGGGACTGGGGTGGCTGGTCGGCGGTCAGCAGGTGCTCCCCGCACAACGGGCACCGCGCGTCCTGCCTGGTGAGCAGCCGCAGCGTGTACCTGTCGAGCGGTAGTTTCACCTTCTTGCGCCGTTCGGCCCAGTAGCTGGCCAGGGCCGGGTCATCGGGAGATGCCGAGCCCCTGACCATGACGTGGCGGGTGATGGCGGTCCAGGAGAACTTGACCAGGTAGGCGCCGCTGTCGCGGTCACCGAACACCCAGCGGTCGTTCCTGAACCTGTTGAACGCGCCGAAGTACCGGCCGACGATCCAGGGCCTCGGCTTGTTGCGGTGCTGCCACCTGGCCCACTTGAAGGCGAGCCTCCACATGTAGGCGTCCAGCGAGTGGAACACCTTGGACGACACCACGCCCCGGTAATATGCCGCCCAGCCCCGGATCACGGGGGTGAGCACGGCGATGACCGCCGCCGCGTTCGAGCCGCGCAGGGTGCGCATCTCGGATGCGAGGCGTTCCCGGAGCCGCCTGATGGCCGCCTTGCTCGGCTTGATCAGCAGCTTGGACCCGTAGCGGCGGACGTTGAATCCGAGGAAGTCAAAGCCCTCGCTGAGGTGGACGATGCGCGTCTTGTCCTCGTTGAAGGCCAGCCCCCGGGGCGCCAGCCACTCCGCAAGCCGTGCCTTGACCTGCCCGGCCTGCTCCTGGGTAAGGCAGAGCACGGCCAGGTCATCGGCTTATGCCGACATCCGGGTTATGCCGACCGGACTGCTGGAGGGCCTGCCTGGCGGGCAGGCCATCGCTTCCTGATCGGCATAACCCGGCGGGTGCTGGCGGCGGCTAGAGGTTGTCGAGGAACGCGAGCAGGCTGTC
>DASWFT010000350.1:0-9489 GCA_036394075.1 Streptosporangiaceae bacterium | reverse complement strand
GGCGCAGCTGCTAGAGCTGTGGCCTCGCCAGAGAGCCTGAAGGCGAGGCATAAGGCCCGCGCCGCTGCTTCGGGCCAGTCCCGCGTGACCAGCACCGCGGCAGTGGCTGGCTGTGGACCTGCTGATGTGCCGACCGTGCTGGTCAGCGACCAGTCAGGGGTCTCGGAATTCTGGGTCCGCGAACAAGACGTGATCATCACGGCGTCGGACTGAGCGTTCCTCGCGGCATTACCGGATGGGTTCAGTTACCAGACTGACGCGGTCTTCATCGGATGCCGACAGCGGGTTGTGGCACGGTTGACAATTGGCGATGTAGAACGTGTAACCCTGCGTTCGGTTACCGCCGGAGCCGTTTGCTGCTGCTTCCTGGCTAAAGCGCGGCCGGAAGGTCGGTGGGCTCTGTTTCCGCCCGATATGGCGTCAGCCCAGCCTCATCGGTAATGTGCTGGCTGGCACGGACATTCAACTGGGCGCGTTCGTTACCGGGGCCTTCAAGGGTTCTTGCCGCGAACGGCATCGAGGAAGCTGGTGACGGCGGTGACGCCCGCGCTGGCGTGGCGGGCGGCATCGTGGGCAGCTTTCACTGCCCGTTTTATTAGCTCTGGCATGTCCACCTCGTCGAGCGGGTTCCCGCTGTCCTCGACGGTAGCCACGCCCGGGGCGTCGATGCGGAAATCAGCTGGGGCCTGCGTGGCGGGGCGGGTGATGTCACGCAACTCGAAGCGGATTGCAGGACGGTCAGTGGCATAGGAGGTCAGGCGCAGCAGGATCCCGAGTTCCGCGTCGGCTACCGCCTCGGCGGCGAAGAGTCCCATGAGCGTCCGGGCGACGGTGCCGCCCGGATTGGGAGCCGCGCTGATGCGGAATCCGCGGCGGCCGCGCACGGTGACCGGTGTGCCGCCGGACAGCCGGCACTGCAGGAGCCACGACGGGTCGGTCAGGTCGGTGATCTCGCGGGGCAGCGGCGCAGCGGGGCCCACGGCCACCTTGTCGTCGTAGGCTCTCCAGCGTCGCTGGCCGTCGCAGGCGATGGTCTTGGGCTTGTGTCCTGGCCCGCCGGATAGGTAGTCGATGCGGTAGCGGTCCGGGGCGGCGACGCGGATGCTGGCGACCCGGTGAGTGGTGGGCAGCTGCCCGGCGAGCGTCTCCGCCACGACCCCCGGCCCCAGCCCGGGAATGCCTGCCGATTCTCCCGCTGAACGGGCCTGCTCCACGAGTCCCCTGGAGTCGCGCCACTGGTGCATCTCAGCGGCGAAATCCCCGGCTGCGGCACCGCTGCGGTACAGCAGGTACAGCAGCTCGTCACTGACTGGCTGCCCGTGCCCAGGCTGGCCGGCGTTGTGGGCGTCCCGCTCGTCATGCGGCATCGCCGCCTCCTCATCCGCTGGAGGCTGCGGCGGGCGGCGCGGCGCGTGCCTGAACGCGAAACCCAGCCCCGCCGCGCCGAGCCCCGCCGCCGTCTTCGCGGCCCGCCAGCCCGGCCCGGTGAACAGCGCGCCAGGGCTCTCACTGACCGTGCTCCCCGGCGGTGGGGCGAATTGCGTCTCGTCAGCCGCTCCGGGCGGGTCCAGCATCACCTCATGCAACTCTTCAACCCTGGGCGCCTGCCCCCGCAACACCCGCTCGCAGCGGAGCAGGATGCCCAGCTCAGTGTCCACGATGGCCTCGACGCGGTCGAGTACGGCAACGGTGCCGGCGTGCTCCTGGCGGCTCCCCGCCCGCGGGCGGGCCACCAGCCGCAAGGCCTCCCGGCCGGCCTCCATGGCCGTGCCCCCCAGCACCAGTTCAAAGCCGCTGAGCAGCCAGGACGGGCACAACAACTCAGGGAACGGCGGCTGCGGGCCGCCGGACATGCGTACCTCCTCACCTTCCGCCAGCGGCCCGAACTGCCGCCAGGGCCTGCGCCCATCGCAACCCCAGTCGCTAGCGTCGCTCTCCCCATCGGCACCGCGCACACGGTAACGGCCACCGGGGGCGATCAGGAGACCCGTTGTGACCCGGCGCGGGCCCGCGCAGGGGCCAGGATCTTCCCGCGGGCCGCCAGGCTCCGCCCACGGCGGCGGCCCGACCCAGCCGGGCGCACCCGGGGCGGCCGACCGGAAATGCGGCGCGTCACCGCCTGCCCAGGCCACCTCGGCAGACAAGCTGAGCTGCGTCCAGTCCGCGCGGTACAGCAACGCAATCAGGGCCGGCTCACTCACCACTGCACCGAACCTCCCGATGACGCGCCGATCCCACACAGAAACGGCAATCTGGATGCTATCTTCAAGCCTGGGCCGGCAGGCCGAAGCGGTGCGGAGAGTACTCCACGGGAAAGTGCCGCGCTGCCGGGACTGAGTTCTCCCTGCAGAGGATCCGCGCGTTTGCGTTGACGTCATCCAGGACATCAGGTGCATCGAGAGCTACCGCTCCGGAGCGGAGGCGCTCAGCGCGATGACGAGGCTGACCGGCCTGGGGTAGAGCGCATCCGCCACGATGTGCACGCACTATCTGCGGCTACTTATGAGCGGTCGACCTCAGCGGTCGGCGTCCTGCCTGCCAGTGCTCAGCGTGCCTGGGACTCCACGAGGTGAAACTCCACCCGGTAGAGGAGTGTGTCGTCGGCGATCGGGCCGGCATGGGCAGCTCGCTGGCGCAGGGATTCCCGATCCCTTTCCCCGGATCGGCGGATGTCGGCGGCCGTGATGGAGGCAAAGGGCACCAGTTCCACGGAGTCCACCTCGATCTTTGCCGGGCCGACGGGGTACTGGCCGCCCTCTCTCACCTTGGGCCGGCGCCACAGCCGGAAGGATACGGTGATTTCACCCGACATCACGTCTTCGCGCAGTTCCCGGCTAAATTCCATCAGCCGATGCTACGTTTGCCGCCGGGCCTGAAGGCTGCGGTCGGCCAGGGATCCAGTAGTGTTGGCTCGCCTAGCAGAGTGGCCACGGCTCCTTGCTATCGGTCCAGCGTCGACGCAGGGTGGCTGCCAAGCCGTCCGGCCAGTACGTCTTGGCGCCGGGGGCTCTGGTGGATTGCCGGTCGGCGGCAGATGAGGATGCTGCACCAGTCCGGTAACGTCACCGGGATGACGTGGCCTGCTCGGGAGGCATGACGCAGCGATGCCCACGAGCGTCAGCGCCCGCTTCGGCGGCGCGGGCATTTTCGGGAAGCCAGAAGTCGAATCTGTTCTGCGTGTCATGCCCGCGCACTCGCAGAAACGCCGATTAGGCGCGAGTGATAAAAGGGCGACGAGGCCAGGGTGACCGCGTGCAGATCGCCCGGATCTGGGTGCTGCTCCACCATGCGCAGCATGTTCGGCTTTCGTCGCGGGTGGTGCTGGGCTGGGCCTCAGCGTATGCACCGGTTGCTGAGTGATCTTGCCGCGGCCTGGACCAGGCCCGTGCTCCGGATCCGCCTTTCAGATAGACGGAATGTTGCCACCGTCTGCCACGTACTCGCTGGCGGTGAGGTAGGAGGCGCGGTCGGAGGCGAGGAAGGCGACCAGTTCAGCGACTTCCTCCGGGCGTCCCGGCCGTCCTAGCGGTATGCAGCCTATGCCGGTTATGAGCTGCTGCCGGGCCGCGGCGACGTCGGTGCCGTTCCCGGCGGCCATCTGCTCGATCCGGGCCTGCGCCGCGCTGGTCTCGATGAATCCCGGGGTCACGGTGAGTACCCGGATGCCGTGCGGGGCCATCTCGCGGGCCAGGCCCTTGCTGTAGTTGGTCAGTGCCGCCTTGGCCGCGGCGTAGGCGGGCGCGGTGCCGTCTGGCCGGCGCCATTGCGCCGACGACACATGGATGATCACTCCGCTGCGCTGGGCCAGCATGGCCGGCAGCAGCGCGCGGTCCAGGCGCACCGCGGAGAGCAGGTTGATGTCGAGGTTACGCTGCCAGGTGTCGTCGTCCAGCGCGAGCGCGCCGCCGCTGCGGGACAGCGACGCGCCGGCGGCGTGCACCACGACGTCGACCCCGCCGAGCTGCTCCAGCGTGTAGGCCGCGATGGTCGCGGCTCCCTCCGGCGTACTCACGTCGGCGGGTACGAACAGCCCGCCGGGTGCATCAGCGGGGTTGCTGCGGGCGGTGGCCACCACGCTGGCACCGGCGCCGGCGAGCCGGCCGGCGATAGCTCGGCCCATTCCTCTCGTTGCGCCGGTGACGAGCACCCGCCGGCCTGCGAACTCTTTCTCATCACTGGCGTTCCCAGGCAGGTTCATGATCGGCTCCAGGGTCGTGGCTGGGCAGGGCGGCACGGGTCGCGTGGTGGTTACGCCCACGCAGGGGTCGGGTTGTTGTGCGTAATGACCAGCAGCGTGACGTGGCCGTCGGCGACGTTGAAGTAGTGAGTCAGGACGAGTTCAGCGGGCAGGCTGGTCTTGTCGTACTCGCCATCCATGACAGCGTCCACGACGGTGATGCCGTGCTGGTGCCGCACGTCGCGGACGTCCATGGTGACTTTGTCACCGACGATCTCGCGCTCGATCCAGTGGCGGATCGCCGGCCTGCCGCGGAACTCTCGGCGGGTATCGTTCACCAGGGCGTCCCCGGCGAACACGGCGGACAGGGCGTCGGTCTCGAATGCGTTGCACGCGCGGACGTACTCCGCTACCGGGGCGGGCAGGGCTGATATGAGATTCGAATCGGTCATAGCGCCAGCCTGCGGTCTCCCGCAGGGAGAGGGTCAAGACAGGCGGGCCAGCCTGGTTGAGTCTTTCCCAGGGAGAGGGTGCACTGTGAGGTCATGCGAGCAGGCCTGACAATCGGCGAATTCGCGCAGCTGACCCAGCTGAGCGTCCGGACGCTGCGCCGGTACCACGAGGGAGGGCTGCTCGCACCCGCGACCGTCGACCCCGACAGCGGCTACCGGTACTACACCGCCGAGCAGATACCGGCCGCGCAGATCATCCACCGCCTGCGCGAGCTCGGCATGCCGTTGCGCGAGGTCGGCGAGATGCTGGCCAGTCCGGACCCGAACTCGCGCGCCGCCCTGGTCGCAGCCCACCTGGGCAGGCTGGAGTCCGAACTACAGCGGACAACGACGGCAGTCACCTCGCTGCGCCGTCTCCTGCAACCGCCGCAGCAGCTGGCCGTGGAACTGCGGGCCGAAACGGCGAGGACCGTGGCCGCGATCACTGGCACCGTCAACCGGAGCGACCTGGCGCGCTGGTACAACCAGGCCATCGCCGAGCTCGGCGCCGCGCTCGCCGGCCAGCAGATGACCGGCCCGCCCGGCGGCATGTACGACAACGAGCTATTCACCGAGGACCGAGGCGCCATGATCGTCTACCACCCGGTCGCCAACCCCCCGACTGTCGGCCGGGTGCGACCCGTCACCCTGCCCGCGGCCGAGCTGGCCGTCACCGTGCACCGCGGCGCCCACCGCGACCTCGACATCTCCTACGGCCAGCTCGGCGCCTACGTCACCGACCACGCGCTAGCCGTCGCCGGGCCGGTCCGCGAGGCCTATCTCGTCGGGCCCCGCGACACCGCGGACCAGGACTCATGGCGGACCGAGATCGGCTGGCCCATCTTCAGGGTCTCCCCGATCTGACCGTGGCTGCGCGCGGCCAAGACCTCCGCGACTTTCGCCACGATCCTGAATCCTTACAGGAGGCAGACGAAGATCAAGACTTTGTACAGCTACAGCGAAACAGCACGGATCTGTTCTTCTTCCGCCCAATGACCGAGCCTCATGCGCTTCGCGTGGTAGGAGTCCGAGACGCCGAGGCGCAACGCGCGGCCCCTGGCAGGCCATGATCACACGGGCTCAGCATCACTTTGTCAACAGGCCGGGCAAGCTGGCGTCCATAGGGCCAGGTGCGCGGGCTGCAGCGGATGGCCGACGACGACTGGTACCGCATCGGCATGCTGATCCAGGTGCCGGCGGCCACCGCCGTCGGGTTCGCCCAGGACCAGCCGCTCAGCCCCCATGCGCACGAGAGGCTCCACAACGGCGCCGCCGATCGAGCCGCACCCGGCGACCAGGATGCCAGCGCGGCGCAGCATCTGCTGCTCCCCGGCCCACATGAGCGCGACTTCCCAGACAGGCCAGCCGCTGCTTCCATACCCGAACATCATCACGACCATCTCCTCCGGCCCGGGGTCGCCGGGCCGCTGCCCTTAGCTTCCTGCGAGCTACCCCTGGGGGGAGTGCCATCAGTCACCCCGGGAGGTGCCATAGGGCCCTGCCCCCATGGGTATTCCGGGCGCATTGTCTAAATGGAGCGAGACGAATGACGTTATCGCCGGATAAAGGAGCGCGAAGATGGCAGGCACATTGACCACGACTGCTAGGGCCCCCAACTGGCCGAAGGACGCACTGCGGATCAGTTTCGGGGTCATCTGGCTGATCGACGCGGTGCTCAAATGGCTGCCGGGATTCCGGTCCGGCTACATGAGCATGCTCATGGGCCAGGCCCAGGGCCAGCCCCACTGGCTCATGCCTTGGTTCAACTTCTGGATCAACCTCCAGCACCCCCGGGCGATCGGCTTCGCCTACTTCGTGGCAGCCGTGGAGACGCTCATCGCCATCGCGGTGATCGTGGGGTTCGCCCGCAAGCTGACCTACATCTCCGCCATTGGCTTCAGCGTGATGATCTGGGCGACAGCCGAAGGGTTCGGCGGGCCGTACACCTCCGGCGCGGCCGACATCGGCACCGCGGTCATCTACGCCGTCGTCTTCGCCGGCCTGCTGACACTGCTGGCCTACAACGGCCCGGCCCGCTACAGCGTCGACTACTACCTTGAGCAGAAGATCTCGTGGTGGTGGAAGGTCGCCGAGATCGGCCGCCCCGTCCAGCAGCAGCCCGTCCAGCAGCAGCCCGTTCTGGCCGCACTGGTCCCCGCGCAGTCGGCACCCCTGATGCCCGCTACCTCAGTCCTACCGGCCACAGCAGGCCCAGTAGCCCCAATGGATCCGGCAGGCCTCGCGGGACCAGGAGGCAATGGCGCCCAGCCTGAGCCCGTCACGCATTAATCCGTCAAGCACGTACAAACACCGGCTCAAATAGGAGTGATTTTCATGAAGCGCACCCGTCTTGCCGCGGTGATCAGCACCGCTGCTTTCACCGCGGCAGGCCTCGGGGCGGGTGTAGCCATTGCCGCCTGCGGGTCCACCGCGCCGGCGCCGGCCGCGGCCAGCACACACGGTGATTCCACATATTCGTATTACCGGTCAATGATGGGACGCCTTGACTCCGGCTCATCCGGCTCATCCGGCATGATGGGCGGCACGCCGTCGCGTAGCTGGATGATGGGCACCACTGGCTACCGGTGGATAATGGGCGGGGTGGACGCACCAGCCTGGATGCGCGGCCAGGCCCTGCCGGGCTTCATGATGGGCACCTCCAGCGACCCAGGCACGATCATGGGCGCGCTGTTCGCCAACGCCCCCGGGCTCCGGATCAGCCCCGCTCAGGCGACCCGGCTCGGCGGGCAGATGTCGGCCGGCGCCACCGTCAGCCGCACACAGCACAAGATCACCTTCTCGGGCACCAGCGTCCGGCTCACCATCCTGGCCAGCCCCGCCGGCGGCAAGGATGAGACCTTCCGCATCGCCGGCATGACCAACCCCACCATCGTCGTGAAAACCGGCACCCACGTCAGCATCGAAGTCATCAACGCCGACCTCAGCGCCGCGCACGGCCTCGTCGTCACCTCCAGCGGTGCCACGTCCTCGTGGATGCCGATGTTGACCACCCAGCCCGCCTTCCCCGGCTCGGCACTGTGGTTCCTCGGCAACCCGACATCAGCGGGCATGCACGCCGGAACGCTCAGCTTCACCGCCAGCACACCGGGCACCTACCGGTACCTGTGCCCAGTCCCCAGACACGCCCAGAAAGGCATGACCGCGACCTTCATCGTCACTGGCACCAGCTGAGCGGCAACATGGCAGGCAGGAATCCCGGCGAGCCGGGATTCCTGCCTGCCATGCCAGTGCGCCTGGCCCGATGCCCCCGTGAGGAGCCCGATGCGCGAGGTGCGCGATCCGGTCTGCTGCACTCGGTGCTGCGGGCGCGTGTGGAGGTCACGACAGTTCCTCGCGCTCAATGGCAATGGCGGCTGCCGGCCCCGGCTCCGGGCGCGGGCGGCGGCTGTGGATGCGGGCCCGGCCACCGGCCCGGCGCCCGGCTGCGCTCCGGCAGGGCCCTGACCGAGAGCCCGGGATCTTCCCCTGGCTCTCGCCGAGGCCATGGACGTCACGCTCGGCTGGGTGTCCCACATCGCGCGCAGGGTATGTTCACCGCCCAGGACGTTGTGCTCGACGTCGTCTTGGCCGTTGCGCGGGCGCGGCTGGTGAACCTTGTCACCGGCAGCACGCTGACGGGTGCGTTCCAGGCGGCCTACGAGGAGGGACTCGCCAGCCAGATACGGGTGGGCCTGCCCGGCGCCTCCAAGCTGGTCCGGGTCCGCTTCCTAGATCCCGCGGACCGGGACGACGGCATGGCGGTCGGGCTGCGCTGAGAGGCCACCGGCGTCACCGGCGTCCTGTTCCCGGTGCTGGACGGTTACATCAGGCTGACGCCCGCGGGGCAGCAGACGACGCGGCTGGCGCTGGCGGGCGTCTACCGGCCCCCGCTTGGCCCCTGGGAGCCGGGCTCGATCGCGCGGTCTTGCACCAGGTGGCCGAAGCGACGATCCGCGCGTTGCTGCGACATCTCGCCGATGCTCTCACCCGCCCCCGCAACGGCAGCTGAACCCAAGCCCCCACTCACGGCGGCCTGCTGCCGCGACCAGCTACGCAGCCCAGCGCACCATGAAACTGCGGCATTGTTGAGTAATGGCTGCAATCTCCTGCCTTGCAGGCAAGAGAGGATTTATACGCGGCCTGACCGGCACTGCATGGTGATGCTTTCTTGTTCCCTGCTCACCGTCGGGCCCGCGGCCCATATGTAGGCCGGTCGCAGACCGGGGCTGCTCCCCATACGATCCAGCGGGCGGCTCGCCGATCGCCAGATACCGCCGGGCGGATGCGCGAACGCTTTTCGGCGGGTTCGGCCTCATACCGGCCGGGCTGCACTCCATGCTCATCATCATCTTCCGGCTGCTCGCGGTTCGTCCGTGCCGGCGGCATCCCGATGCTCAAGATGATGGGCGGGCACCCGGCGCCGCAGGTGACGTTCACGATCACCACGCCAGCGCCGGGCACACACCCTAGGCAGTACGGCTCATGACGACCTTGAGCGCGCCGGTGTCGGCGGCGCGGGCGAACACGTCGTAGGCCTGGTCGAAGTCATCCAGCGCGAAGTGGTGCGTGATGAACCGCCCGGCATCGATCTGGTGGCTGGCGAGCAGCTTCAGGAGTGTCGGCGTGGAGTACGCGTCGACCAGGCCGGTGGTGATGGTGATGTTCTTGATCCACAGGTCCTCGAGGTGCAGGGTGGCGGGCTCGCCGTGCACGCCGATGTTGGCGATCCGGCCACCGGGCCGGGCCAGCGCAGCGGCAAGCTCGAATGTGGCGGGCACGCCGACCGCTTCGATGGCCACGTCGGCGCCCAGCCCGTCCGTG
>DASWFT010000349.1:0-1889 GCA_036394075.1 Streptosporangiaceae bacterium | reverse complement strand
GCCAGTGCCACGGCTCCTGGGCTGCGCCGCTGGCGGGGGCGGCCGGCGGGGCGAGGGCTGGTGGCCGGGCGGCGGCGACGGCGAGCAGAGCGAGCGCGCACATGGACAGCACGGTGTGCCGGTGGAAGGAGGGCCAGAGCCGGACCTGGTGCTGGTCAAGGCCGACCTGCCCCTTTGCCTGCTGGTGGCACTCCTCCACCGGCCATCTCTTCCCGGCGGCATTGATCAGCGCGGGCAGTGACGCCGGCTGGCCCGCGGGCGCGTGGCAGTAGAAGAATGCCAGCTCAACCGGATCGCTGGTCTTGCGGCGGATCAGCACCCAGTGCCGTGGGGATGCGGTTGCTGCCCACGCCCAGTCATAGCAGCGGTGGCCCTTGCAGCCCGAGCTGCCCGAGCGGGTCTCCCAGCAGCGGGCGGGGACCAGCCTGGCCAGGGATGCCACGGTGGGCTTCCGCCCGGACGGCAACCGGACCCGGAAGCTGACCGGGACCGCGAGTACGTAGCCCTTGCCGTCCTTCTCGCACGCGGCCCGCAGTTTGCCGCTGCGGCCGTAGACTTCATCGCCAGCCACCCACCCGAACGGGGTGCCCGCGCCGATCGCTGCGGTAACCATCTCCGTGCCCTGCTCGGTCTTCGTCTTGAACTCCACCTCGGCGGGCACCCTGGCGCGCTCGCGGCGCTGCTTGTCCTGGCACCAGGCCCTGGGCAGGTAGAGCCTGAAGTCGTAAAGGGCGTGGCCGCGGGCAGTGACGTAGGCGGTGAACACGACGGTCTGGCAGTTCTCCACCTGGCCGGTGATTCCGGCGTACTGACGGGCCACCCCGACCGTCATCTGCCCTTTCTTCAGCTCCGCGGTCTCATCCAGCACCAGCACCGCCTGCGGGTCACCCAGATGAGCCAGGATGAACCGCTGCAGGCCGGCCAGCGCCGCCCGCCAGTCCCAGGCATGCTCGGCCAGCAGCGCCTGCATCCGCCGCGGCGTAAGGTGCCCGGCAGCCTCGGCCAGCTGCCAGCACGACCTGCGGTCCTCCGGCACTGCCAGCAGCGCGCCGACATAGGCGAACGCCGTGAAACGGGACCTGGCCTGCGCGAACACCGGGGCGATCAGCGCGCGCAGGTCATCTTGAAGCTTTTCCAGCCAGCACTTGCCTTCTACGATGGCCACGGCGGCCACCTGCTGATCTCGTCTTCTCACACAGCATGATCATCCAGGTGGCCGTCCCGCGCTCAAGCCCGGCATACCGCGCCGATCAGGATTGCCCAGGCGTCAGGTCACAAACCGGGACTGTAGTACCGGTCTGCGGTGACCGCGATCAGCTAGTTGCGGCGAGTTTAAGGACCCGGCATTTTTTAAGGGCCCGGCATTCCACCCTGTGGAACGAACCGCTTGTCACCGATTCGCCCGGAGGGAGACAATGATGACATGGCGGATACATCGTACACCCCGGTGTCCCCGCCGCACGCCGCAGGCCATGTCAGCTCCGACACGAGATGCGCCTTTTCGCAGACACACTTATCCGTACTCTCGTGCTGCTGCCAGAAAAGGAGGCCCAATGGCGGGCAATTCAGCAGAGCCTGGTCGGTCGGTGACCAGCAAGATCGTGGCGATCTTGCTATCATTCCATGACGGCAACGAGCACTCCCTCACCGAAATCGCCCGGTTGACCTGCCTGCCCGTTTCGACGGCCCATCGGCTGGTTACCGAGCTCGCAGGATGGGGTGTCCTGGAGCGCACCGACGAGTCAAGGTTCCGGATCGGCCTGCCCATCAAGGCCATAGGCAGCAGAAGGTCCTACACGCCGGTGATCATCGAGTCAGCACGGCGTGTACTGGAGGATCTGGTCACTGCGGCCCGGACAGGTGCGCGGCTCGGGGTCCTGACTCGCACA
>DASWFT010000348.1:0-14038 GCA_036394075.1 Streptosporangiaceae bacterium | reverse complement strand
GGCCGACCGGGGGCTCGCACGGGCTGCTCGGCGGCCCGGACCCACCGCCCCCGTGACCGCGCGGGGCCTTATGGCATACCCGTCCCTACCTGTTTCGCTTTAGATTGCCCACCAGAAGTACGAGCACGGCTGTACCAATGGCCAGCAGGAGAAGGCTACATCGCGCTGGCCATCCCCCACGGTGCCAGGCTGATCAGGCTGATCTCCTACAACGCCGCCGGGCAACCGTTCGCCAGCACGACATCGGTGCCGCCAGCCAAGTGACCCGGCTCCCAGTCCCCTTCCAGAACGCCGGCGAGCGGGACAGGTCAGCTGCTGCGGTTCGTTAGGCCTGCCGGAGGGCTTTTAGGGCAGGTCCGGGTGGCTTATGGTCAGCTGTATGACCGTGCAACCCTCACCCGCCGGCGGCCCTGACCTCGCCCAGGAGCGCCGTATCGTCACCGAGATCCCCGGGCCCGCCTCGCGGGCGCTGCTCACCCGGCGCGAGGCCAGCGTGGCCCGCGGGGTCAGCCACGTGCTGCCGGTGTTCATCACGGCCGCGGGCGGCGGCGTGCTGGTGGACGCCGACGGCAACTCGCTCATCGATTTCGGGTCGGGCATCGCCGTGGCCTCCGTGGGCAACAGCGCGCCGCGGGTGGCCGCCCGGGTCCGCGAGCAGGCCACCCGGTTCACCCACACCTGCTTCATGGTCACGCCGTATGAGGAGTACGTAGCCGTGTGCGAGGAACTCGCCCGGCGCACCCCCGGCGACTACGACAAGCGGTCAGCGCTGTTCAACTCGGGCGCCGAGGCGGTGGAGAACGCGGTCAAGATCGCCCGCCACGCCACCCGGCGGCAGGCGATCGTCGCGTTCGACCACGCCTATCACGGCCGGACCAACCTGACCATGGCGCTGACCGCGAAGAACATGCCCTACAAGGACAAGTTCGGGCCATTCGCCGGGGAGATCTACCGGATGCCGATGGCCTACCCGCTGCGCTGGCCGGGCGGCCCGGAGCGGTGCTCGGCGGAGGCCCTGGACGTCATCACCGGGCTGATCCACACCCAGGTCGGCGAGAGCAACGTCGCTGCGGTGATCATCGAGCCGATCCAGGGCGAGGGCGGTTTTGTCGTGCCGCCCGAAGGGTTCCTGCCGGGACTGGCGGAATTCTGCGCCGCCCACGGCATCCTGCTTATCGCCGATGAGATCCAGACCGGGTTCTGCCGCACCGGCGACTGGTTCGCGTGCGACCACGAGGGCGTCGTGCCGGACCTGGTCACGACCGCGAAGGGGATCGCGGGCGGGCTGCCGCTGGCCGGGGTCACCGGGCGGGCGGAGATCATGGATTCCGTGCACACCGGCGGCCTCGGCGGCACCTACGGCGGGAACCCGGTGGCCTGCGCGGCGGCGCTCGGCGCCATGGAGACCATGGCGGCCGAGGACCTCCCCGGCCGGGCCCGGCGGATCGGCGAGATCATGCTGCCGAGGCTGCACAAGCTCGCGGAGACCCACCCGGTCATCGGCGACGTGCGCGGCCGGGGCGCGATGCTCGCGATCGAGCTGGTCCGGCCCGGCGGCATCGAGCCCGACGCCGCAGCCGCCTCGAAGGTTGCGAAGGCCTGTCATGCGGCGGGCCTGGTCGTGCTCACCTGCGGGACTTACGGGAACGTGCTGCGCTTCCTGCCGCCGCTGGTGATCGGCGAGCACCTGCTGGAGGAGGGGCTGTCCATCCTGGAGGACGCCTTCGGCGGCCTGTAGCCAAGGGTCATGACGCCACTATGGCGCCAAGTTGAGCCACTTGACTTGCTTTGGCGCCATAGTGGTGCCATGATGGCGTCATGGATCTCACGTTGTATGTCAACACCCTCCGCCAGGAGCTTGCGGTGGCCGCCGAGGCCGGCGGGGAAGATGCGCGTGCACTGGCCGAGCGACTCACCGCGCCGCTGGAGTCGGCGGTGCGGCTGGCCCTGTTGGACGCGCTGTCGGCCGCGGCGGATGAGATCACCCGTGACCTCGCGCCGGGCTCGGTGGATCTCCGCCTTCGCGGGCGCGAGCCTAGTTTCGTCGTGACGCCCCCACCCACCGATCACTCGTTCGACGAGCCTGACCCGTCGGCGGCGGGGGTCCCACCGCCGGTTTCACCGGACGACGAAGAGGGCGCGATGGCGCGGATCAACTTCCGCCTGGCCGAGCACCTCAAGGGCAGAATCGAGGAGGCCGCCGGACAGGCCGGGCTCTCGGTCAACGCCTGGCTCGTCCGGGCGGCGGCGGCCGCGCTGGAGTCCGGCGACGGCGGCAACCGCTCCGATCGGCGCGCCCCGCGGGGCGCGCGGCGCTACACCGGCTGGGTGCGCTAGCGCACCTAACCAGCAGGGTGCGCTAGCGCACTCAACTGGCCGGGTGCGCTAGCGCACCTGCGGCCCGACACCACATCCCATTACCCGTCCCACCAACGGGACGCCCCAGCTAACGCCATCCGGAGGGATTGCCATGCCCGCTTTCGATACCCCCGAGCCGATTTCAGTCGCGATTGACCTGGTCGTCGGTGACGCCCGTATCACCGCGAGCGACCGCGACGACACGGTCGTGGAGATACGCCCGAGCGACGGCTCCCACGAGCCCGACGTGCGGGCCGCAGACCAGACCCTGGTCGAGTACACGGCCGGCCGACTGCTGGTCAAGGGGCCGAAGCAGCGCGGTCTCGGCCTGTTCGGCAAGGTCGGGTCGATCGACGTGACGATCGGGCTGCCCGCGGGCTCGCACCTGCAGGGCGACGCCTCGGTAGCGGCGTTCCGGTGCGTGGGGCGCCTCGGCGAGTGCCGGGTCAAGACCGCGGCGGGCGACATCCAGTTCGACCACACGGGCACGCTCGACCTGAACACTGGTGCTGGCGCCATCGCCGTGGACCACGTGGCGGGCCACGCCGAGGTCAGCACCGGGTCCGGCCGGGTACGCCTGCGCGAGATCGACGGCACCGCGGTGATAAAGAACTCCAACGGCGACAGCTGGGTCGGCGAGGTCGCCGGCGACCTGCGGGTGAACGCGGCCAACGGCGACATCTCGGTCGATCACGCGAATGCCGGTGTCACCGCCAGCACGGCCAACGGTGACGTCCGGATCGGCGAAGTCGCGCGCGGCTCGGCCTCGCTCAAGACGGCCATGGGTGAGATCGAGATCGGCATCCGCGCGGGCACCGCCGCCCGGCTCGACGTGTCCACCCAGTTCGGCAGCGTGCGCAACGACCTGGACACCGCCGAGGGCCCCGAGCCGTCCGACGAGACCGTCGAGGTACGGGCCCGCACCAGTTACGGCGACATCGTGATCCGCCGTTCCTAGGCGTGTCCCGCGGGACACGCCTTAATCCCTGAATGAACTCTTGGAAAGGAGGGGGATGACAATGATCCCCACCCGGCTGGCGATTTCGGCAACCGGACTACGGAAGTCGTTCGGCGACAACGTTGTACTCGACGGCATCGACCTCACCGTTGCCGAAGGGACGATCTTCTCGCTGCTCGGCCCCAACGGCGCCGGCAAGACCACCATGGTGCAGATCCTGTCCACCCTGATCGCCGCCGATGGTGGCGAGATGCACGTCGCCGGTCACGACCTGGCGAAAGATCCCGATGCGGTGCGGGCCGCGATCGGCGTCACCGGTCAGTTCTCGGCCGTGGACAACCTCCTCACCGGTACGGAGAACCTGCTCCTGATGGCGGACCTGCACCACCTGGACCGGCGCGAGGGCCGACGGCGCGCCGCCGCGCTGCTCGACCAATTCGACCTGGTCGATGCGGCGAAGAAGCCGGCAGCGACCTACTCGGGGGGTATGCGGCGCCGACTCGACCTCGCGATGACCTTGATTGGCAACCCGCGCCTTATCTTCCTCGACGAGCCGACCGCCGGACTCGATCCGCGCAGCCGCCGCACCATGTGGCAGATCATCCGCGACCTCGTCGCTGGCGGAGTCACGATCTTCCTTACCACGCAGTATCTGGACGAGGCCGATCAGCTCGCCGACCGGATCGCAGTACTGGACCATGGCCGGTTCGTCGCCGAGGGCACCGCCGAGGAGCTCAAGCGCCGAATCCCCGGTGGACACATCCGCCTGCAGTTCGCCGGACCACGCGAACTGGAATCGGCGGCCCGCATCATGGGCGCGGTATCGCGCGATGACGAGACGCTCACCCTGCAGGTGCCCAGCGACGGCAACGTCCCGGCGCTGCGGGCCCTGCTCGACCAGCTCGATGCCGAGTCGATCGAGGCCGAAGGACTGTCGGTGCACACCCCCGATCTTGACGACGTATTCCTCGCCCTTACCGGCAGGCCCGGCCAAGAGAAGGAGACCCTCCGATGACCACCGTTTCCTATGCCGTCAGCGACTCAGCGACGATGCTGCGCCGCAACCTCCGGCACATGCTGCGCTACCCGTCCATGACGGTGATGCTTGTCGGCTTGCCGGTCATCTTCCTGCTGCTGTTCGTCTATGTCTTTGGCGGCACGCTGGGGGCCGGGCTGGGTGGCGTGTCAGGCGGCCGCGGCGCCTACGTCAACTACGTCGCTCCCGGAATCATCCTGCTGACCGTGGCCGCCGTAGCGCAGGGGACGGCGATTTCGGTCGCCATGGACATGACCGAGGGCATCATCGCCCGGTTCCGCACCATGGCCATCTCCCGCGCCTCGGTGCTGACCGGCCACGTCCTCGGCAGCATGATCCAGGCCATGCTCAGCATCGCCGTGGTCATCGGCGTCGCGCTGCTCACCGGGTTCCGGCCCACCGCGGCCCTGCTGGCCTGGATGGCTGCCATCGGTGTCCTCGCGATGATCACCTTCGCGCTCACCTGGCTGTGCGTCGCGTTCGGCCTGGCCGCCAAGACCGTCGAGACCGCCAGCAACTCCCCCATGTTCCTGATACTGCTGCCGTTCCTCGGCAGTGGCTTCGTCCCTACCCACTCGATGCCCACCGGCCTGCGCTGGTTCGCCGAGTACCAGCCCTTCACCCCCGCCACCGAAACGCTGCGGGGACTGCTCATGGGTACCGCGATCGGCAACAGCGCGATCATCACCATCGCCTGGTCGGCCGGCATCGCGCTGCTCGCCTACCTCTGGGCGAAAAAACTGTTCAACCGCGACCCCGTACGGTAATCGCGCTTGGGATCAGCGGGTCACCGTGATGTCCCCGGACTGATCGGCCACGATGATCACGTGCTTAGACGACGAGTTTCTCGGCACGGCGATGGCGGTGTTACCCGAAGAGTTGCTGGGGATGACGTCGTAGGCCGTCGCGCCGGGCGGGAGCACCAGCGTGATGTTGCCGGAGCTGTCGGTGACCTGGACCCTCCCCGGGATCTTCGTGAAGGTCAAGGTGATGTCGCCGGACGAGTTGCCGCCGACCACGTCGGTCCCGGCCAGGCCATTGACCACTACATTGCCCGAGTTGTTCCGGAACTGGAGGTCGCCCGTCAGGCCGGACGCGGTGATATCACCGGAGCTGTTGTCCAGCCGGATGCCGCCTGTCAGGCCGGATGCGGTGATATTGCCGGAGCTGTCATCCAGCCGGATATTTCCCGCCAGGCCAGACGCCCCGAGGTCACCTGAGCTGTCCGAGAGCGTGACCGTGCCGCGCATACCACTGGCGTTCAGGTTCCCGGACGAGTCGGTGACAGCGACGGGCAGCCCGACTGGAGCGGTGATGGCGTACCGCAGGGAGCAGACCCCGGCCGGCACCCGGCACTGGGAGTGGAGGGCCAGGCCCGCCGCCGTCGAATGCCAGCTGAACGTGGGCCGGACGAGGCTGCCACGGAGTGTCCCGCGCACCCGGATCTGGTCGCCAGTGCCGCTGCGCAGGGTGACGTCAGCGTTATCAGCGGTCACGCTGACGTGGCCGCCTTTGACCGGAGCGTTCACAGCGACCCGGTAACTGACCTGGTGGGTAAAGACGGTGACGGCCCCGCTGGCCCAGCCGGCGGCGCCGGTCACGATGACGGCGAGCACGATGGGGACGCCGATCACCAGGATGGCCCGGCGCGCGGGCGTCATGGGCAGGGGGACGTTCACTGTTATCCCGCTCCTAGGTAACGCAAGACCGCGAGGACCCGCCGGTGATCATGGTCGGCGGGCGCCAAGCCGAGCTTGGCGAAAATGCTGTTGATGTGCTTCTCCACCGCGCCTCCGCCGATGACCATCGCGGCCGCGATCGCCGCGTTGGATCGGCCCTCGGCCATCAGCCCGAGCACCTCGCGCTCGCGGGCGGTGAGGCTGACCAGCGGGTGACTACTGCGGGCCAGCAGTTGGGCGACGACCTCCGGGTCGAGGGCGCTCCCCCCGGCGGCCACCCGGTCCAGCGCGTCCAGGAATTCGGCCAGGTCGGCCACCCGGTCCTTGAGCAGGTACCCAACACCCTGCGGCCGGTTGGACAGCAGCTCGGTGGCATATCGCTCCTCTACGTACTGCGACAGCACCAGCACGCCGATCCCGGGCCAGCGGACGCGCACGACCAGGGCGGCCCGCAGCCCCTCGTCGGTGAAGGTCGGCGGCATCCGGACGTCGACCACCACGGCGTCCGGCTCGTGCTCGCCGACGGCCCGGAGGAACCCCTCGCCGTCCCCAGCCGCCGCCACGACGTCGTGGCCGGCCTCCGCGAGCAGCCGGGTCAGCCCCTCGCGCAACAGCACCGAGTCCTCGGCGATCACGATGCGCATGGCAGATCAACCTCGATCACGGTCGGTCCCCCGGCCGGGCTGCGCACCGACAGCCGCCCATCCACCCCGGCGACCCGGTCGGCCAGGCCGGACAGGCCCTGCCCGCGCGGGTCGGCGCCGCCGATACCGTCGTCGCGGACCACGATGCGCAGCACGTTCGCGTGGCGGTCGGCCGACACCTCGGCGCGGGTCGCGCGGGAGTGCTTCGCGACGTTGGTGAGCGCCTCCGCGACGACGAAGTAGGCGATGGCCTCGACCGACGCTGTCGGCCTGACGTTCAGGTCGGCTCGCACGGCGACCGGCACCGGGCAGAGCGCGGCCAGACCGGACAGCGCGGCGTCCAGACCCCGGTCGGCCAGCACCGGCGGATGCACGCCCCGGACCAGGTTGCGCAGCTCGGTCAGGGCCTCCTTGGCCTCCACGTGCGCCTGGTCGATGATGGCCTTGGCCCCCTCGGGGTCGTCGGCGAACCTGGCCTTGGCCCGCCCCAGGTCCATGGCCAGCGCCACCAGGCGCTGCTGGGCACCGTCATGCAGGTCGCGCTCCATCCGGCGGCGTTCGGCCTCTGCGGCGTCCACCACCCGGGCCCGGCTGTGCTCAAGCTCGCCGATCCGGGCGGTCATGTCCGCGCCGCTACCCGGGCCGATCAGGTACCGGGCGATCGCGATGTCGGCGGTCGCCAGAGCCCGGGTCAGCTGCGGCGCTGCGAGCAGGAGGAGGAGTCCGAGCGCGCCCGCGCCCGCCAGTTCCGCGGGGCGGCTCAGCACGGACCCGCTGAGGTCCGCGCCAGCCCAGATGCGGGGCACCAGCCAGCTGAGGACGGGCAGCCCGAGCAGGGCCAGGGGCAGCGACCACACGACGATGACAATGACGAACTGAACCAGGCTGAGCGGGAACCGGAGCAGCGCATACCCGAACTGCCGCAGCGTGGCGGGCGAGGCCAGGAACCGCCAGGTGCGCCGCCACCAGCTGGCCTCCGAACTCAGATTCCGCGGCGGGGCGGGCATTCTCGCGCCGAGCATGACGGCGAATCTGGCCCGCTCGAAGCGAGCGAACTGCACGCACAGCCAGAGGGTGGCCGCGAGCACCGGGATCCCCGAGAGGGCGGCCGCCAGCAAACCGACGCCGACCACCGCTCCGGTCACGAAGAAGATGAAGGCGGCCAGGCCGATGACCATCCCGGTCAGCAGGTGAATCACGGCCAGCCAGGTGCGGCCGGACACGATCGCGCGGACGGCTCGCAGCGCCGCACTGGCCGGCGGCGCCTCCGCGGCGGGCCCGGACGACGCCCGTGCGGCAGGCCCGGACGCAGCCACGTGCCCGGCCCCAGCGCCGCCTTCGGCCATCCGCTCCTCCTGCTTTCCCCGCGTGCCCCTGGACGCGGGGCTGAACCTTCCCATGACGCTAGAGGAAAGGCGGGCGCGGCGCCCATCCCACCGGCCCCCGGATCCGCACGGGGGCTAGCACCACCCCGGATTCGGCGGCTTGCAGGATGTCGGCCGGGCGGCCCGATCCCGGAAGCTGCCAGGTAAGGCCTGCCCAGGCCACGTCCCAACGGAGGTAGCCCTTGAATACCACATCGCTGTCTGCCGAAGAGCTTCGCGCTGCCGCGGAGATTCACCGCGAGCTCGGGCCCGATTATCAGAGCGCGGTCATCGACTCGTTCCTCGATCGCGTCGGCCGGGAGATCGACGCCCGGGTGGACGCCCGGGTCGCTGCCGGGCTGCGGATGTCCGGGTCACCAGCGGAGCCGCGATCAGCCCGTGCACCGAAACATATGCAGCCAGCCGTGATCGCACTGGGCTCGATGGTGCTCGGCATCCCGCTCAGTGCCGTCTCTGCCGCCGCCGGGGCGCACCCCGCCGGGTTCTGGGGGTTGCTGGTGGTCTGGGTCGCGATCGCCACGATCAACATTGCCTACGCGATCCGCTGGCGCCCGCCGGACGGCCGGCGCTAGCCGGCCGGCATCCGGCCGTGGGCCCCGGATGGGCACGGGGGCTAGCCCCACCCCGGATTCGGCGGCCAGCAGGATGCCCTCGGCATACCCGGCTGAACGAGGCTGTCCTCGCAGGCAGCGCATCCCACGACACCGGCAGTGCATCCCACGACCCCGGCAGTGCATCCCACCGCCAGATTGAGGTTTTCCATGGAACGCTCGTCCGTTTTCGCGCCGCCCGAGCAGGCCCCCCTGCATCCGCCCCATCCTCGCTCCCGGCCACCGGTGGTCGAGCGGATCGCGGGCTGGAGTGCCCGGCACCGCAAGACGGCGGTGTTCGGCTGGCTGCTCCTGGTTGTCGGAGCCGTGATGGTCGGCAGCATGCTCGGCACCAAGAACTTGAACAGCTACGATCCGGGCCAGGCGGGCCAGGCCGAGCGGGTGCTGAGCCGGCCCGGCGTGGTCCAGCGGCCGACCGAAAGCGTCTTGATTCAGGCCCGGTTCAGCGGGCGCACCGCCCGGAATGACCCGGAGATGACACAGGCCGTCCGGGAGGTCGTCACCGCGCTGCAGGGCCTGCCGCGGGCAGCCATCGATATCCGCTCACCGTTGAGCACTAGCGGAGGCGCCAGCGGGCTGACCTCGGCCAGCGGCCGGTCGGAACTGGTCACGTTCACCGTCGCGGGAAACCCGGACAACGCCGACAAGACTGTGCTCGCCGCCCAGCGCGCGGTGGCCGCCGTGCAGGCGCGGCACCCCAGCCTGCTGGTGGGCGAGGCCGGCGACGCCAGCGTCAGCCAGGTCGCCAATGACACGGTCAGCAAGGACTTCCGGCATGCCGAGGTGACCTCGGTGCCGATCAGCCTGGTGCTGTTGCTGCTGGTGTTCGGGGCGCTGATCGCCGCCGGGATCCCGCTGCTGCTCGCCGGGACCGCGGTCATCAGCGCCATCTCGCTGCTCGCGATCCCGAGCCGGTGGCTGCCGGTCGGCAACACCACGTCGTCGGTCGTTCTGCTTATCGGGATGGCCGTGGGTATCGACTACTCGCTGTTCTATCTACGCCGGGAGCGGGAGGAACGGGCGGCAGGCCGGAGCAAGGACGCAGCGCTCCGGATCGCCGCGGCCACATCCGGGCGGGCCATCGTGGTGTCCGGGCTGACCGTCATGATCTCACTCGCTGGGCTGTTCCTGACCGGCATCGACGTCTTCTCCGGGCTCGCGGTGGGTGCGATCACCGTGGTCGGCGTCGCCGTGGTCGGCTCGCTCACCGTGCTGCCCGCGCTGTTGTCCTGGCTGGGCACCTGGGTGGACCGGGGCAGGATCCCGTTCCTCGGGCGGCGGCGCACCGCCGCGCGCCGGTCCTGGCTGTGGGAGTCGCTGGTCCGCCGGGTCGTGGCCAGGCCGGTCCTGTGGGGCGGTGCCGCCGCGATCGCCCTGTTCGCCCTCGCCCTGCCCGCGTCCGGTATGCGCCTGGCCGACCCCGGAGTCCACGACCTGCCCACGAACGTCCCGGTGATCCACACCCTGCTCGCCATCGACAAGGCGTTCCCGGGTAGCCCGGCGCCCGCCGAGGTGGTGGTCACCGGCCAGAACCTGGACGGGCTGCCGGTCCGCCAGGCGATCTCTGCCCTGCAGGCCCGCGCGTCAAACGGCGGGCCGATCCGCGCGCCGGTCACCGGCACGCTCCTCGACCACGGCCAGGTCCTTGTCGTTTCCGTGCCGCTCGCCGGTGACGGGACCGACACCAGGTCAGGCAGGGCCCTGACCACCCTGCGCGATCAGGCGCTGCCGGCCACCCTGGGCCGGGTCAGTGGCGTCAGTTACGCGGTCACTGGCCGGACAGCCGGCAACCACGACTTCACCGCGCAACTGCACAGCCGCGCGCCGGTCGTGTTCATCTTCGTGCTCGGGCTGGCGTTCCTGCTGCTGCTGATGGCGTTCCGGTCGGTCACCATCCCGCTGCTGTCGATCGGGCTGAACCTGCTGTCCGTCGGCGCCGCGTACGGGCTGCTGACCCTGATCTTCCAGGATGGTCATCTGCAGGGCCTGCTTGGCTTCAGCGCCTACGGCGGGATCGTGGGCTGGATGCCGCTCTTCCTGTTCGTGCTCCTGTTCGGGCTCAGCATGGATTACCACGTCTTCATCCTCAGCCGCATCCGCGAACTGCGCAGCCGCGGAGCCACCACACACGACGCGATCATCGGGGGCATCGGTATCAGCGCGGGCGTCGTCACCAGTGCCGCGGTGATCATGGTCGCGGTGTTCTCGATCTTCGCGACGCTCTCGTTGATCGAGTTCAAGATGTTCGGCGTGGGCATGGCGTCGGCCGTGCTCATCGACGCCACCCTGGTGCGCGGGGTGCTGATGCCCGCGGCCATGGCCCTGCTCGGCGAGCGCACCTGGTACCTGCCGGGCTGGCTGACCTGGCTGCCTGGCAGGCGCAGCGAAGCCGCCGTTACCAGCGACGGGTGGCTGCCTCCGGGGCCCGGCTGCCGAGCCGGGCCCCGGACCCGGCCACCAGGCCAGGCCCGGGGCCTAGACGCCGAGTCCCGGTCCGATGTGTGTTCCGCGCATTGCGGGCAGATACAGTCTGTGCCTCTCATCGTCGGAACCTCCGGCTGGCAATACCGCGACTGGCGTGGCGGGCTGTACCCAGCGGGTGTGGCCCAGCGTCGCTGGCTGGAGCACTACGCCACCCAGTACATGACGGTGGAGAACAACAGCAGCTTCTACCGGCTGCCCGCACCCGAGACCTTCGCCGGCTGGCGGGCCCGCACGCCTGACGACTTCGTGATGGCGGTGAAGGCGAGCCGGTACATCACCCACGTCAGGAAGCTGCGTGACCCGGCCGAACCCGTCGCCCGGCTGCTCGGCGCGGCCTCGGAACTCGGCCCCAAGCTGGGCCCGATCCTGCTCCAGCTGCCACCGACCCTCACCGCTGAGCCGGCCCTGCTGGACGCCTGCCTGAAGGAATTCCGGGCCGCCCGGCCGCCCGACGACCACCAGCCCGACGGCCACCTGCCCGGCAGCCACCTGCCCGGCGGCCAGGGGCGGCTGCGGATCGCAGTAGAGCCGCGGCACGCGTCCTGGTGGACCGAGGAGGTCAAGCAGATCCTGGCCGCCCACGACGCGGCACTATCCTGGGCGGACCGGCTTGGCCGCCCGGTCACGCCGCTGTGGCGCACCGCCGGATGGGGATACCTGCGCCTGCACGAGGGAGCAGCCGACCCATGGCCCAGCTACGGTGAGCAGGCCCTGCGGTCATGGGTGGACCGCGTGGCGCAGGCGTGGCCCGGCGACGCGGACGTGTACGTCTACTTCAACAATGACCCTGGCGGGGCCGCCGTCGTCAACTCCGCCGTATTCGCCGCGCTGGCCCGCGATGCGGGCCTGGCGGTCACCCGGACGCCGCCGGTAGGCGGCGTACCGCCAACCGCCGCCATTGCGACCTGGTGAACGTCACTTGTTTACCGGGAAGCCGAGGTTGACGCCGCCGTGGCTGGGGTCCAGCCACCGGGAGGTGACGGCCTTGCCGCGGGTGTAGAAGTGCACTCCCTCGGTGCCGTGCATGTGCGTGTCGCCGAACAGCGAGTCCTTCCATCCGCCGAACGAGTAGTACGCCATCGGCACCGGGATCGGCACGTTGACGCCGACCATGCCGACCTGGACATCGGATACGTACCGCCGGGCCGCTCCCCCGTCGTTGGTGAAGATCGCCGTCCCGTTGCCGTACGGGTTCTCGCTGACCATCTGGAGCGCGTCCTCGTAGGTGGGCACCCGGACCACCGACAGCACCGGCCCGAAGATCTCGTCGGCGTAGCAGCTCATTGACGGAGTGACGTGGTCGAGCACGCTCGGCCCGAGCCAGAAGCCCCCCTCGCTGCCGCCGATGACCGGGTGGACCCGGCCGTCGATGGCGAGCGTCGCCCCTTCGCGCACCCCCGAGTCGAGGTAAGACGCCACCCGGTCCCGGTGTGGCCCGGTGACCAGGGGACCCATGTCGGAGCGCTCGTCGCTGCCGGGGCCGACCCGGAGCTTGGCCACCCGGTCAGCGATCTTGCTGACCAGCTCGTCGCCGGCCGATCCCACCGCGACGAGCACCGAGATCGCCATGCACCGCTCCCCCGCCGAGCCGAAGCCCGCGGACACCGCGGCGTCAGCCGCCAGGTCCAGGTCGGCGTCGGGGAGCACCACCATGTGGTTCTTGGCGCCGCCCAGCGCCTGCACCCGCTTGCCCGCCGCGGTCGCGGTCTGGAACACGTACCGTGCGATCGGCGTGGATCCCACGAAGCTCACCGCGCGCACGTCCGGGTGAGTCAGCAGCGCGTCCACGGCGGCCTTGTCGCCCTGCACCACGTTGAAGACTCCGTCGGGCAGCCCGGCCTCGGCCCACAGTTCGGCCAGCAGCAGCGACGCAGACGGGTCCTTCTCCGACGGCTTGAGCACGAAGGCGTTCCCGCAGGCGATGGCGATGGGGAACATCCACATCGGCACCATGGCCGGGAAGTTGAACGGGGTGATGCCCGCCACAACCCCGAGCGGCTGGCGGATCGAGTATGCGTCCACGCCGGTGGAGATGTTCTCCGAGTAGCCGCCCTTGAGCAGGTGCGGGATCCCGCAGGCGAAGTCGGCGACCTCCAGGCCGCGCGCCACCTCGCCGGCCGCGTCGGCCGCGACCTTGCCATGTTCGGCACTGACCAGCGCGGCCAGTTCGGCCCGCCGGGAATGCACGAGCTCGCGGAACGCGAACAGCACGCTGGCCCGCTTGGACAGCGAGGTCTGCCGCCAGCCCGGGTAGGCGCGGGCGGCGGCATCCACGGCCAGAGCGACCTCGGCCGGCGACGCGAAATCGACCGACCCGGTGACCTGGCCGGTGGCCGGGTTGTAGACATCACCGTGGCGTGCGCTGGTGCCGTCCCACGGCTTTCCGCTGATCCAATGCGTACAGTGCTTCATTGCTCGCTTCTCCGCGCCTGGCGGCGCGTCGCTCGCGTGTTTCATGGGGTTGCCTCCGCGTTGACCGCGCGCAACGCGTCGGCGAGGATGCCCAGGCCCTCCTTGGCGTCGGCCTCGGACAAGGTCATCGGCGGCGCCATCCGCAGTGCGTGACCGTACAGTCCGCCCTTGCCGATGAGGAGGCCGCGCTCCCGCGTCTCCTCAAGGACCCGGGCGGCCAGCCGCGGGCTCGGCGCGCCGGTGCCCGGCTCGACCAGGTCCACCGCGAACATCAGGCCCTTGCCGCGGACCTCGCCGACCGCGTCCAGTGTCGCCGCCGCCCCGCGCAGACCGCCGATGATCATGCCGCCGAGTTCCGCAGCGTTGCGCTGGAGGTCGTGGCTGAGCAGGTAATCGAGAGTCGCGTTGGCGGCCGCCGTGGAGAGCGGGTTGCCGCCGAAAGTTGAGATGCCGTTGCCGGGCAGCCCGTCC
>DASWFT010000347.1:0-14834 GCA_036394075.1 Streptosporangiaceae bacterium | reverse complement strand
GTGATCGTTGTCGGATGGTGAGGTGTCTGGCGGGTTTCCGCCGGGCGCGCTGTGGTTGTCGGCGTGAGGGGATCGCTGCTGCCCGAGCGCCTGGGCGAGCTGCCGGCGGAGCCGCTGGTTTTCGCCGGCGAGCTCGCGGTTGCGTTCGAGGGTGTCCGGTGACAGACATATCGGCCCGGTGGTGTGGCTCTGACCTGCGCGGGCCTTTTTAGATGGCAGAGAGTGGCCGGCGGCGTGTCATTGAAGTTGGCCCGCCTTGTGCCGGAGGCAGGTTTTTGCCAGTCATTCCGGCCCGGCGGGTGTCCGGCCGGGCGTGCTGAGAATTGCGGCGGCCTTCTTGACCGTCTCGGGGTAGGCCGCTGCTTCGGTGATGTCCGGGTGCCCCGGGTCCAGGCCGGGATTGGAGGTAGCGAGCACTGCGGCCCGGCGGGCATGCGTGCTGCCGGCTATGGCGGCGGCCTGCTGGCGCGCGACCGTCTCGGCGAGCACGAGCCTGGTGATGCCGTGCTGGCGGGCAAGCCGGGAGGCGTGGCGGCAGGCCCGGATGATGTCCGGGGCGGCGGTGAGGTCGATCTGGGTGGTGCGGCCGAGCGGGGGAGCCGTCGGTGCCGGTGAGAACCTGAAGGCGCGGAGCCGGGTGCGAGCCGGGGTCGCGCTCTGCTGCCCGCTGCTGTGCCTCGGCCAGCAGCTGGGCGTCGTACCGGGTGATCTCTTCCACCGGGTACAGGAGCGTGGTGCCGGGCTTGACAGCCAGCGGGCCGCGCCCGATGTGCCGCCAGTACCGGAGCGTGTCGGGCGTCGCGCGGTAGTGCTCGGCGGCTTCCTCGATGGTGAGGTAGCGCGGCAGCGACTGGTTTACTACGGCACACTTTCTCGGCAAGTTGGTTGACCAGTAATCATCATAGCCGTCAGCGACCGCTGGTTGTCAATAAACCTTGTTAGGTGGTGGATGTTTCGTGGCCAACCAGTACCGCGCGACCACGTGTACGGGCTAACGTTCGGTAGTGGGGTATCAAGAAACCTTGCAGTCCGGATGAGCACGGACCGAGAGCCGCAAGGCGGCGACTGGGCCGTGCGGGAGGCTGCGGGCATCGGGCAGCGAGTCGCCCGGCGGCGAGGGGTCATGCGGCTGAGCGCTCAGCAGGTAGCGGACCGGTGCGCGGATCTCGGGATGCCCGGGCTCACCCGCCAGGTCCTCGCCAGGCTGGAGCACGGGCGCCGGGAGTCGGTGAGCACCGCCGAGCTGGCGGTCATCGCCGCCGCGCTGGAAATCGCCCCGGTCCTGCTGCTCTACCCGGTCGGTACCGCCGAGACCGCCGAGTACCTGCCCGGCAAGACAGCCGCCCCATGGGACGCGGCACGATGGTGGGGCGACGAGGCGGACCTCGGGCCAGGCGGCGGCATCAAGGGGGCGGCACGCCGGTCGGCGGCCATGCTGTTCCGCGATCACCTGCAGGTGCTGGCCGAGCTGCCGCCAGATGCCACCGAGGCCGGGTACGCAAGAGCGCGAAGGCATCAGTTCGGCGGGCAGGAACAGGAAACCGCCGAACGGGTGATGATGCTCACGATCGTGGCATTGCGGGAGATCCGCGAGGGGATCCGGGACCTGGGTCTGGAGCCGCCCGCGCTGCCGCCCAGCCTCAAATGGCTCGACGATACGGAGGGCTGACCGTGGCCTGCGTCGAGGACAGGCGGGTGAGCGGCCGGACCGGGCGGCGCACCAGCCGCCACGGGCAAGGCAGGAGATGGCGCGCAGTCTGGGCTGGACCCGGCGGCCAGCGGCACAGCCGGTCGCTCAGCTCGCGGCCGGACGCGGCGCGGTGGGCGGCGGAGATGGCCGCCGGCGCCGCCTTTCAGCAGCAGCTGGTCGGCATCGGGGTGGCCAGCACCACCTGGCGCAGGAGCGGAGGCTGACGTGGGATTCACCAAGGATCTCTGGACCTCGAAAGTCCGCCAGCCAGACGGGACGATCAAGCGCGAGCGCAACGCCCGGTGGGGCAAGGGGAAGCGCTGGCTTGCGGTCTGGCATGACGAGAGCGGGCGCGAGCGCTCGAAGGCGTTCCCGGTCAAGGAGTCGGCCGACAAGTGCTGGCCGACGATGGAGACCGACGTCGCCCGTGGCGAGTACGTCGACCGCAAGGCTGGCAAGGAGAAGATCTGCGACGTCGGGCGCCGGTGGCTGAAGTCTCGGGTCGTCGATCCGACCAGTGCGATCAAGTACGAGACATCCTGGCGCGTGCACGTCGAGCCCGAGTTCGGCAACCGATCGGTCAGCTCCGTCAAGCCGAGCGAGGTCCAGGACTGGCTGGCCCGACTCGGCGGGGAGTACGAGAACCCGACCCTGTGCACTGCCTACCTCGTGCTGCAGGGTCTGTTCGAGCTGGCGGTCGCCGACGGGCAGCGCAAGGACAACCCGGCCCGCTCGTCAGTGGTCACCAAGCCCTCATCATCCTCGGGCGACAAGGTCCGGGTCTGGTCCGATGCCGTGGTTGGCTCGATTATCGACGCCCACCCCGAGCAGCTGAGGTTGCTGCCGGTCCTGGAGGCCGGGTGCGGAATCCGCATCGGCGAGGGCCTGGGCCTGGGCGAGGCGGACTTCGACTTCGACGAACACGTGCTACACGTGCGGCGGCAGCTGAAGAAACTCGGCACCGAGCACATCTTCGGCCTGCCGAAGAACGACCGCGAACGCGACGTGCCGATGCCATCGTGGGTCGAGGTCATGGCGCAGCAGCACTTCCGCAGGTTCCCTTCCCGCCCGGTGACCCTGCCGTGGGAGAAAGTCACCGGGCGGCTGGTGATCGTCCAGCTCGCGTTCACGCGGCCCGCGGGCAGCTACACCCGGTACCGCGACTACAGCCAGCATGTCTGGAAGCCGGCGCTGGTGCAGGTCGGGCTCATCCCGCCGCCGACTGGAACAAGCCGCTCGCTGAAGTACGCGACGACCCGACACGAGGGCCCGCACCAGTTGCGGCACTTCTACGCCTCGATCATGCTTGCCGACGGGGCCTCGATTATCGAGCTGGCCGAGTACCTCGGGCACCACGACCCGGCGGTCACGCTGCGGATCTACGGCCACCTGCAGCCGAACTCGCACGACAAGGCCCGCAAGATCATCGACGCCCGGATGTTCCGTCCGCGAGCAGTCTCCGGCGGGCCAGGCGAGCGTCCCGAGTGATCACGGAACATACACGGAACGCCGTTCCTGACCAAGATCACCCAGTGCCGCTAGAGCCGGAGACCATGCGTCGCTTGCTGATCGTGCACCACACGCCGTCCCCGGCGATGCAGGCGATGTTCGAGGCCGTGACAGCGGGCGCGATCTGCGAGGACATCGAGTGCGTCGAGGTCGTGATCAGGCCCGCGCTGACCGCGGCCGCGGCCGACGTGCTCGCCGCCGACGGCTACCTGCTCGGCACGCCGGCCAACATCGGCTACATGTCCGGAGCGCTCAAGCACTTCTTCGACGGCATCTACTATCCGTGCCTGGTGGCGACGGTGCGCAGGCCCTACGCCCTGTACGTGCACGGTAACAACGACACGACGGGAGCGGTGCGAGCGGTGGACTCCATCGCCTCCGGGCTGCAATGGCGGCGCGCCCGCCCCCCGGTCAGCGTGATCGGCGACCCTGGCCCGGCTGACCTGGAGGCGTGCTGGGAACTCGGGGCGAGTGTCGCGGCGGAACTCGCCCCGTGATCGTCACCATTACCCTGAACGCCTCTCTGCGGGTGGGGTATGAGGCTGAGCGGGTTGACTGGGGAGCGCAGAACCGGGTGACCCGGGTGCTGTACCGGGCGGGTGGCGGGGGACTGGCCGTCGCCCGGGTACTACGGGCGTTCGGCCATGATGTCGTCGCGGCCGGGCTGGCGGGAGGCACCGCCGGCGAGCTGATCAGGGCGGACCTGGGCCGGTCCGGGGTGGACACCCGGTTCACCACGATCAGCGGGGAATCACGTCGGATACTAGAGGTGGCAGACGCGCAACGCGGGCAAACCACCATGCTCAACGAACCTCCCCCCTACATCACCACGGAAGAACTTGGCCGGTTCGCTGCGGACTACCGGAAGCTGATGACCGAGGCCACGGTGGCGGTCCTCTGCGGGAGTCTCCCGGCCAGCCTCCCGCCGGAGATCTATGGGTCGCTCACGAGCTACGCGACCGAGGCCGGGGTGCCGACGATCATCGCCGCCGAAGGACCGGCTCTAGGGTATGGCGCATCCAGGCGCCCCGCGCTGGCCATCCCCGGCCCCGATGGGCCACCTGATCTGCCTGGGCAGGCTGGTCCGGCGGGGCCCGGCCGTGTCGACGCGGCAGCGCTGGTGGCCGCGGGGGCAGGCGCCGTGGCTGTCGTCTCGGGCCACGACGTCCGGGCGGTGACGGCCGCGCAGGAGTGGCGGGCCACGCTGGACGGCCATTCCGGCCTCCCGGCTTCCCGCGATGCGCAGGTGGCCGGGCTCATTGCCGCAGTTGTGCCGGGCTGGTCATGGCCGGACACGTTGCGGCACGCGATCGCGCTCGGGGCGACCGCCGACTCCGACGGCTACGTCGACCTGGACGCCTACGAGATGCTGCTGGCCGAGGTCACCGTGCTGCCTTCCGATGCCACCATGGCGCCGCCCCGCTGACCTGGGCGTGCTGCCGGCCGGGAGCACCGGGCGAGGGCACTCTGCTGTCCAGGGCATTAGCCGTCCAGGGCATTAGCTGTCCAGGGCATTAGCTGTCCAGGGCATTAGGGAGTCGTGCGGCCGGGCCGGCGCAGCAGCCCCGCGACGCACCCTCCGGCCACGATCAGCGCCGGAACGACCGTCAGCGCCGGCGGCGGTGCCGCCATATGGCCCGTGGCCAGCAGCGACCCGAGAAAGACGAGATAGGCGCCCATGATCAGGGCACCAGTGGCGCGGCGCACGCCGCTGTCCCGGTACGCGAAGGCGAGAGCCGCAAGCGTCAGCCCCAGGTACCAGACGGCGATGAGCGTGGTCTGCGGCGACGGCGGCCCCAGGCCGGTGATCGTGGCGGGCAGCATCAGCCCGGCCAGGACGTTGAGGGCGTTGCTGTTCAGCGTGGTGCTCAGCATGGCGGCGCCGCGTCCCCGCGCCGCCAGGTACACGGCCGCGACCGCGTTCGGCAGGCTGGTCACCGCGGCGAGCACGACACCGCCGGTCACGATCTCGGGCACACCATAGCGGGAGCCGAGGCTGGACGCCGCACGTTCCATCGCCACGCTGGCCGTCACTACGGTCACCAGGGCAGTCACGGCAACGGCCACGTCCGCTCCGCGGGCTTTGATGGGGCGTATAGCTTCGTTAAGCTCCTGTTCCTCTTCGGAGATGGCGACGGCCAGCCAGCTTTCCCAGCGCCGCGCGACCGGCAGGCGCCCCAGCCGGGCACGGCCCGCTCCCAGCACCACGATGTAGGGCACCAGCCCGGCGAGCACCAGGGCCAGGCCGGCGGCGGGCGGGACCAGGCCGATGACGGTGACCAGACACACGGCTGCCACCCAGATGCCCACCACCCCGCCGAGCAGGACCACCTTGCGGTGCAGGGCGATGCTGCCAGCGACCACCGCGCCGAGACCCAGCAATGCGGCCAGGTTGAACACGTTCGAGCCGATGATGACGCCAGCGCCCACCTTCTGCTGGTGCGTGGCCAGCGCGGTGACGGCCGATGTGATCTCCGGGGCGTCGGCCGCCAGGGCCGCCACAACGCCGAGCAGCGCCTCGGACAGGCCAAGCCGCTCGCCCAGCCGTTCGAGCCTGGTGACCAGGAGATAGCTGGTGCCGAGACTGACGGCAATCCCGGCGAAGAAGACCGGATAGGCCAGAGCGATCGGCACGGGCGGCGCTCCTTCCGCGCGCAGGCACGGTGCCGACCAGACTTCCCGGCTCTCCTGCTTGTTACCCTACCGGGACCACCCGTTCCCGCACCTCACGCGGCCCACGGGTCGCCGGCGCCCGGGACGCCCGCGAAGACCTGGGCCTGGAGTTGCTGGGCCGTGACCGAGGTGCCGCAGACCGCGGGGGGGAGCTTGTTGTTCAGCGCGGCCCAGGTCGCCCAGCCATACAGGGACTGCTGCTCCGCGACCGGGTCGGTACGCGCGGCGTGCTGGGGAACCCATTGGCTGTTCTTCTTGACCCAGGTCGCGCCGAACGCCAGGTAGTGCGTGCGGTGACCGTCGATCACGAAGGTCTCGGTGTAGGGGCCGGGTGTGTCGTGCCCGCGCCACCAGCTGTCGAAGTCCGCGGCGTTCGTCGAGGTGATGCTGACCTTGCCATCGTGAAGCCAATTCTGTCCTGCGGCTGGGCGCAGGCCGGCCCGGTCGATCGCGCACTGGACCAGCAGGGCGGGCGCATCCGCGAGGCGCTGCGCCGACGCGTTCCCGGCCGGGGTGCTCGGCGCGCGCGGACTGCCCGTGGCCTTCGGGGGGACGACCGCGAAGTGGCATCCGGCGAGGGCGATCCCGCCGATAAGGGCGGCCACCGTCCGGCCTGTACGTGCCGTCATCCTGCTCATACCTGCCTTTCACCCCGCAGCCTCAGGCGCTCGCTCACTTGTACCGCACGGCGGCTCCTGGCGTGCCGGTTATGCCCGCGATATGGAGGAGACGTTCAGGTCAGTGGAGGGTTGCGGGACCCGGGCCGGCGCGTGGTCTACTGACCGCAGGTGGGCGAGGAGGTGAGCCGTGGGGCCTCTCGGTTTCTGGCGTCTGGCCCAGGAGAATCCGGGCTGGATCGCGGTGATCGACGCGGACGGCACCCAGCACACCGCGGGGAATCTGCTGGCCCGGGTGAACCAGTTGACTCACGGGTTGCGCGAACGCGGCCTCCAACCCGGGGACGGCGTCGCCAGCCTGTTGCCGAACGGTGCCGCGGCGCTGGAGGTCTACCTGGCCGCGCTCCAGGCGGGCTGGTATTTCACCCCGATCAACTGGCACTTCACCGTTCCGGAGATCGCCTACATCGTGCGCGACAGCGAGGCGAAGGCGTTCGTCGTGGACGAGCGGTTCGGCGTGGCGGGGGCCGCCGCAGCCGACGAGGCGGGAGTCCCGGTCGCGGGGCGTTTCGGGTGCGGCGACGTCCCGGGGTTCACCCTGATGCCGGACCTGCGGGCCGGCCAGCCGGTGACCCTGCCGCAGGACCGGACCGCTGGTGCCAGCATGCACTACACCTCCGGTACGACCGGCCGCCCCAAGGGCGTGCGCCGGGCGCTGTCGGGCCTTGATCCGGAGGTCGCGGCCGAGCTGTCGACCGCGCTGCCCCAGATGTTCGGCGTGATGGCCGGCCCGCCCAACGTGCACCTGATCACGTCGCCGAACTACCACACCGCCGTAACGCTCTTCGGCGGTGCTGCCATAGCGATGGGCCACACCCTCGTCTACATGGACTCGTGGGACGCCGAGCAGGCACTCGTGCTTGTCCAGCACTACCGAGTGACCAACACCCACATGGTGCCGACCCACTTCAAGCGCATGCTGGCGTTGCCTGAGAGCACCAGGCGCGGCTATGACCTCTCGTCTATGAGATGGCTGATCCACGCGGCGGCGCCGTGCCCGGTGGCCCTCAAGCGGGCCATGCTCGACTGGTGGGGGCCGTGCGTCTACGAGTACTACGCGGCCACCGAGGGCGGCGGCACGATCGCCACTCCGCAGGACTGGCTCGCCCACCCCGGGACGGTGGGCACGCCGTGGCCGATCAGCGAGGTAATGGTCACCGATGACGACGGAAGGGAGTGCCCGCGGGGTGTGCCGGGCACCGTGTACATGCGGATGTCCCTGTCCGACTTCAGCTACAAGGGCGATCCCGCGAAGACTTCTGCGAACCGGCTGCGCGGCTTCTTCACCGTCGGCGACATCGGCTACCTCGACGACGAGGGGTTCCTCTTCCTGTGCGACAGGAAAGCCGATGTGATCATCTCCGGCGGGGCCAATATCTACTCGGCTGAGGTTGAAGGCGAGATCATCGTCCATCCCGGGGTCGCTGACGTGGCCGTCTTCGGCGTCCCGGACGACGATTGGGGGGAGCGGGTGATGGCGGTGGTGCAACCCGCCGACGGGGTAGAGCCGAGCCCGGAGCTGGCCGCCGCGATCCTCGCGT
This sequence comes from Streptosporangiaceae bacterium, assembly GCA_036394075.1. Lineage (GTDB taxonomy): Bacteria > Actinomycetota > Actinomycetes > Streptosporangiales > Streptosporangiaceae > JAWWPY01. Next base: position 6,744 of record DASWFT010000347.1, on the reverse strand, counting down.
CGCTTGAAGGTCGGCTGGCCACGATGAAATGGCCGACGGTCGTCGACTTCATCGCCGAGATGCCCCGCGACCCGAGCGGCAAGCTGCTCAAGCGCCGCCTGCGCGACCCGTACTGGCAAGGCCGCGATCGCGCGATCTGAGCCACCTCCGGGTTGGGCCTGGCCGCGTTCTCGCGCGGTGCGAGCCGCTGCCCGAGTTCCCGTGCCACCGCGCGGTGTTGGAAACAAGAGTGGTTCACCGTTAACGACTATCCACAGCGTGGATCGGGGTTCTTGGCAGTGGTGCCGGGTGTTCTGCGCCGACGGTCAGGGTGAGCACCTCGAGGAGGCGGGCGACGGCCGGCGCGTCGGGCGGCTCGCCGTAGGTCACCGCCAGGACCTGCCTGTGGGCACCGGGCAGCGCCGCGGCCTGGATGCCGGGATGCCGGGCGGCGCGCAGCGCGAGGCCGGGCAGGGTGGTGACGCCGAGCCCGGCGGCCACCAGGGCCTGCACAGCCACAAAATCGTCGGTGGTGAACGCTATCTTCGGCGCGAACCCGGCCGCTTCGCACTGCAAGAGCAGGTAGCTGCGGCAGCGCTCGCAGCCAGCGATCCAGCGGCGATCCGCGAAGTCGGCCAGGTCCGGCTCAGCGGGGAGGGCGCGCTCACCGGGCGGAGCCACCCGGGCTGGGCGCGGGTGGGGGCTGCGCGGGTCAGGGGAGCGCGGGTCAGGAGAGCGCGGGTCAGGAGAGCGCGGATCAGGGGAGCGCGGGTCAGGGGAGCGCGGATCAGGAGAGCGCGGATGATCGGGGGAGCGCGGGTCAGGGGAGCGCGGGTGGTGGGAGCTTGAGCTGGTGCAGGCCTGGGTCACCAGGTAGATAGGGTCATCCAGCAGCAGCGTGGCCCGGGTGCCGTCGTCGGTTTCGCTGGGCGCGGCGGCCACCCCATCCTGGGTGTGCCGGAAGACGAGCGCCACATCCACGTAGCCCGCACGGAGCATGCGCAGCGCCTCGGGCGGTTCGGCCTCGGCCAGCGTGAGGTCCATGCCTGGATGCTCTGCTTCCAGCCGGGCGGCCGCGGCGGGCACGATCGTTCCGAGCGCCGACGGGAAGGCAGCGAGGCGGATCCTGCCGCCGCGCAGTCCGACGTGCGCTGCGAGTTCGTTTTCAGCGGCATCGAGCCGCCCGATGATCTCCTCAGCCCGCTCCGCGAGCAGGCGGCCAGCGTCCGTCAGCCGGACGCCGCGCCCGGCACGCTGGGTGAGCCGCGCCCCCGTCTCCGCTTCCAGCCGCGCGATGTGGTGGCTGACCGAGGGCTGGGCGTAGTTGAGCGCACGGGCTGCCGCGGTCACCGAGCCGTGCCTGGCCACCGCAACGAGCACGCGAAGCCTGGTCACGTCCAGCATGCTGCGATTATAGATCGCCTCGTTGTGTCAGCCATGTCTCATCAGCCTGGTCTTACTCGACCCGAGGCCGCCACGACCCTGGGCAACCCGCATGCCGCGCGCCCATCTAGCGGGTCACGCCTGTCGTATGGCTTGTCTATGCTCCTGAACGCTAGGTACATTCGACAGGCAGGCGCTACATGTGAGCAGGCTAAGACACCAGGTCAAGGAGTTAGAGGCCGTCCTCAGGGAAGCAGAAAAAAGAGGATGGCGCGTTGACAAGCCAAACTACTTCCGGATGCTGTGCCCGTGCGGGGAGCATCAACGGCGGGTGCACCTGACGCCGTCGAACCCGAATTACGAGATGAACCTGCGGAAGTGGCTACAGCGCCAGCCGTGCTGGCGGGAGGAGACCGGGAAATGATGTACGCGGCCGTCATCCCGATCCGGGTCGCCCTCGCTGACCCTGGGGCAGAGCTCGGCGAGGCCATCGATCAAGTCACGGATCAGCTTGCATTGATCGATGAGCACACTCCGGAACTCCTCGACTACGCCGTCAGTTCGGACGCCACGAACGACACTGCGGTGTTTGAACTGACTGTGGACGCGCCAGACGAGATGGAGGCACTCGCAGGGGCGGTGAGCTGGGTCCGTGCCGCGATCCACGCCACGGGCGGTGTCACTCCTGGGTGGAGCGTCGGGGGCGTCGGTAACGTCAGCGTTCAGCCGCTGTCTGTTCCGGCTTGACCTCGGGAGCCTTAGGCGGACTTGGGCCCCGTCGGCTTGGACCCCGCTGGCCGCCGGTCATGCAGCAGGGGGGAGTGCGGAACCCGGGCCGGCCTGCCGGGGTCGGCGGCCTCGCGCCTGCGCCGCCAGGCAATTCCCGACAGTGCCTCAAGCACCACCCGGTTGGCCAGGTACGCGGTGATCTCGGCGTGGTCGTAGGGTGGCGAGACCTCCACCACATCCATGCCGGCCAGCGGCATTTCCATGGCGATCCGGCGGACCGCGTCGAGTAGCTGACGGCCGGTGAGGCCGCCCGGCTCGGGAGTGCCGGTGCCCGGCGCCATGCCCGGATCGACGACGTCGACGTCCACCGACAGGAAGACGCCGTCACAGTCGTCGAGGGCTATCGCGAACGCCTCGGTGAGGCAGGCGTCCAGCCCGCGGGCGACTACCTCGGTCATCTCGTAGCTGCGCATGCCGCGTTCCGCCATCCAGTCCAGCGTCTCGGGCTCGGGCCAGTACCCCCGCAAGCCGATTTGCAGGAACCGGTCGCCGCGCACCGCGCCGGACTCGATGAGCCTGCGCATCGGGGTGCCGTGCCCGTACAGCGACCCGAACTGGGTGTCGGCCGTGTCGGCGTGGGCGTCGAAGTGGATCACCGACAGGCGCCCCCAGCCCACGTGGCGTGCCACGCCGGTCGCGTCGGGGAAGGCGATGGTGTGATCGCCGCCGAGGATCACCGGGATGGCCCCGCCATGGCAGGCCCGGTGGACCGCCTCCTCCAGCCGGCGCAGCGAGACCTCGGTCTCACCGGAGGGCATCTCCACGTCGCCCGCGTCGGCCACCCGGAGCTCGGTCAGCGGGTCCACGCCGAGGGCGAGGTGGGGCCTGGACCCGTCGTGCGCCAGGTAGTCGGTGAACCGGATCGCCTGCGGGCCGAACCTGGCCCCGGGCCGGTGCGAGGTCCCGCCGTCGAACGGGGCACCGATGATGAGGATGTCCGTCCCGGCCCAGGAGGCGGGCTGCGACAGATCCGCCCTGGGTACGCCGAGGAACGTGGCGTCCGGGCCGTACATACCGCCGAGCCGTGTCATCGCCCCTCCCAAGATCATCAATGGCACTAGTATGCGCCGGTTCCAGGGGGCGAGGGACCCCTAATCGACACCCGGCCGCGGGCCAGTATCGGACGGCCCTGACGCGGCCGCCCTGACGCGGCCCGGCGGCGACATAAGAGTTCGCCCGGCGCCGCTGGTCCAGCCAGCGGCGCCGGGCGCTTCCCTCAGGAGGCCTCGGCCGAAGACTACTCAGAGGCCGTGACGCGAACCCTCACCTCGGCCGGGGGCTCGTCCTCGCTGAGAGAGGCCTTCGGCAGGATGCGGGCCAGCGGCGCCGGCAGCCACCAGTTGGCCTTGCCGAGCAGTTCCATGACGGCGGGCACCAGCACCATCCGCACCAAGGTGGCGTCGATCAGGACGGCGACGGCCAGGCCGAGGCCGATCTGCTTGACCGCGACGTCCGCGCCGAGCACGAAGGACAGGAACACCACCACCATGATCGCAGCCGCGGCGGTGATCACCCGGGCGGTGCGGGCCAGTCCGCGGGCGACCGATGCCGCGTTGTCACCCGTGGCGTCGTACTCCTCGCGAATTCGCGAGAGCAGGAACACCTCGTAGTCCATGGACAGGCCGAACAGGATGACGAACAGGAACATCGGCACCCACGTGGTCACCGGCATCTTCTCCGGGAACCCGAACAGCCGGCCCAGCACGCCGTCCTGGACCACCACGACGAGCACGCCGTAGGCGGCGGAGATCGACAGCAGGTTCATCACGGCTGCCTTGATCGCGATGGTGACGGAACGGAACATGACCAGGAGCAGCAGCATCGACAGTGCGACGACGACCCCGACCAGCAACGGCAGGCGCTGGCCGATGAGGTTGGCGAAGGCCACGCCGCCAGCGTTCGGCCCGGTGAGGTAGGCCCGGAGGCCGGTGCCCGCCGTCGCCTGGGGCAGGACGCTGTTGCGCATCCGATTGACCAGGGTGTTGGTGGCGGTGTTCTGCGCGCTGGTGGTCGGGTAGGCGATCAGCATGGCCGCCTCGCCGTCCTTGCTCACCTGCACCGGGGTGACGTGGGCGACGCCGGGGGTGGCCCGGATCGCTGCGGCGAGACGGGCGGTGCTCGCGCCGGGTGAGGGGAGTGTGGCGGCAACGATCAGCGGTGCGTCGAAGCCGGGCCCGAAGCCCTCCGCCATGATGGCGTAGCTCTGATAGCCCATGGTGCCCCGGGCCTGGCTGGACGTGTCGGGCATGTTCAGCTTCATGCCCAGGGCCGGTGCGGCGAGCGCCAGGATCACTCCGGTGGACACGACGGCGGCGATCACGGGCCGGCGCTGGATGACACCAGCCCACCGCTCCGCGGCCGGAGGGCCCGAACGCGGGGTGCGGCGGCCGCCCAGCCACCGTGGCAGCCGCACCTTGGATGGCTTGGCGAGCCGGGTGCCGGTGAAGCCGAGCAGCGCGGGCAGCAGCGTCAGCGAGGCGAGCATGGTCATCGCGACCGTGGCGGAAGCGGCGACGGCGACCCCGTTGAGCAGCGGCTGGCGCAGCACGAGCAGGCCGAGCATGCCGATCACCACGGTGGTGCCCGCGATGAGCACGGTCCGGCCAGCGGTGCGCATGGCCGTCACCGCCGCATCCTCGGGGCCGGCGCCGGCCCGCAGGGACTCGCGGAACCGGGTGACGATGAACAGCGCGTAGTCAACGCCGACCCCGAGGCCGATCATGGAGGCGATGATGGGGGAGAAGGACGGCGCGGGCACGACATGACCGAGCAGGGCGATAAGGGACAGCCCGGCGCCGATGCCGAGCACCGCGGTGACCACGGGCAGGCCCATGGCCAGCAAAGATCCAAAAGCGATCAGCAGAACGATAGCCGCCGCGCCGATGCCGATGCCCTCGGTGGGGCCGCCATAGGGCGTCTCGGCCAGGCTCACCACGTCGCCGCCGAGCCTGAACGTGACGCCGTGCCCGGAAGCGGCTCTCGCGTCGTTCATCAGCGCCAGGGCCTCACTGTTGGGGATCTTCGTCGAGGCGACGTTGAACTGCACGGTGGCGAAGGCGATGTGGCCATCGCTGGAGATCTGGCCGGGCACCTGGTACGGGTTGGAGACCGCGGTGACGTGAGCCGCCCGCTCGAACGGGGTGAGCGCGCTCGTCACCTGGGCGCGGACGGCCGGGCTGGTGATCGGCCCGGATGAGCGGATGGCCAGGGTTAGCGAGTCGCCGGACTGCCGCTGGAAATGCTGGTTGAGCAGGGTCTGCCCGGGGTCACTGCCGGCGAAGTTGTCTTGGGCCGGGGCGCCGAACCTGGTCCACAGAGTGATCAGGCAGGCCACCCCGAGGATCCAGGTGAGCAGGGTGAGCCAGCGATGCCGGTGGCAGGCCCGGCCGACCCGGCCGAGCGCGCCCGGGCCGGCGGCTTTCGCCGGTGCGGGGGAATGAGCGGGCCCGGGCACGCCCGTGGCTGGGGTCCGGGTGGGGGATGAACTGGACATGTGAGTCTCCTACGAGCCTGAGGAGTGTTGCTGTTCTTGATGCTCCTCAGCCGCGGCCCGCAGGGCGTCCTACACAGGGAGGCACTTGGCCTGTCCGGTACTCCGCCGGAGTACCGGCCGGCCGCCTCCGCTACTCCCGCTGTAGTAGGCCCGGCCGTCTTCGATGGGCGGGCGCGGCCGCGGGGTTTCAGGTGCAGGGGTGCACGGAGGGGTGGTAGCCAGCCGGAGAGTGCGTGATGAGATACCCGCCGTCGGTGGGCTTCAGGAACAGGACGACATCCCATTTGTCGCACGCGGCGTGATCGGGACTGTCGGCGGGCGACTGCTGGCTGGTGAATGCCACGGTCGCGGCCAGGCCACCGGTACCGGTGGCGGACAGGCCGGCCAGCGTGGCGCCCGAATCGGTGGTCGTCCGGTACCCGGCGTTGAAGTTCTGAACGCTCTCGCGCATCTGCGGTATGAACAGGTGGGAGTAGCCGACGTAATCGCGGCTGTTGATGGACCGGAAGTAGGCCCTCAGGAGCGCCGCGACCTGCTGTGCATGAGGCTGCCCGGCCGCTGCGGGCGCGACGGCCACCGCGTCGCTGCCGACCGCGGGTCGGGACGCGCCGCGGGATGACCCGCCGGGGGAAGGCGACTGGAGCCGTGTTGTCGCGGCGTTCGGCTGGGAATTGTGGTGCAGGGCCCGCAAGATCACCAGGCTGCCAATGATCAGCAACGCGACCGCCGTCACCAGGGCAAGGATCGTCAGGCGCCCCGGCGAATGTGCCGGACGGTCTGGGGTGCCACCCGGGCCAGTGGAATCGTCATCGCCGGGCGGCCCAGCCACCGGGACGAGTTCGGGCGTTACGGCGGTGGGCGAGCCGCTGGCGTCGAACAGGTACCCGAACGGGTCCTGCGCGCCAGGCGAGTCGGCTCGTTGCTCCGTAGCCTGGGGACCAGGCGGGTCCGGCCGGCTCCGGGGATCGACCGGGCCCGGGCGGCCCCAGCGACTAGGCAAATCCGGCTGACTCCAGGGATCAGGCGGGTCCGGCTGACTCCGGGGGGCAGCCGGGTCTGGCTTACTCCAGGGGGCAGCCGGGTCCGGCTGACTCCATGGA
>DASWFT010000346.1:0-6980 GCA_036394075.1 Streptosporangiaceae bacterium | reverse complement strand
CTATCCGGCGCAACAGCAATGCTGGCCTATGGCGAAGTGTCGGCCCGCTCCCAGCGGCGCAGCGAGTCCACCCGCCCGTCGACCGCGGCGGCACTGACAACGGCACGGAGTTTTCCGGCCACGGCGACTGTAGGGATCGGCCTCGCCTTCGAGCCCGGGTCGGGACGCGACCCCCGGCCCGGGCGGCCCAGCATCATCGCCACGGTCGTGGCGCTGACCATCCTGGTCGGATCATTGGCTTTCGGAGCCAGCCTCAGCCATCTTGTATCGCATCCCGCGCTTTACGGCTGGACCTGGGATAGGGAGATTCTTGCGGGAAGCGGTTACGGCAACATCCCGCTGCCGCAGGCCCGCTTGCTACTCGGCCACGACCCCGACATCGCCGCATGGTCCGGCGCCTACTTCGACTCTGTGGAGATCAACCGTCATAGCGTCCCGGTGATCGCCACGACTAATGCCCAGGTTGGCCCGCCCATTCTGGCTCGTCACGCCCTGGCCGGGCCCGGCCCAGATCGTGCTGGGCCCGGAAACGCTTGCTCTCGTTGGCGGCCATGTCGGCGGTACGGTCCGCGTCTTCAACGGAAAGACAACGCTCATCATGCGTGTCGCGGGGACGGCAACGATGCCGGCCATCGGAGTCGGCCATGGGATTCACTCGTCCCTGGGCGGCGGTGCGGTGCTGTCCGCTAGCGCCCTGCCGCAGGATCAGCTGAATGCCGGCGTCAGCAGCCGGTCGCCCGCAATCTCAATGGTGACGGTAGCGGTCGTGGCCATGTCCGCGCTGGCCCTGGCCATCCTGACCGCCATCGTGCCAGGCTGGCGCGCGGCGCAGACGTCCATTGCCGCAGTGCTCCGGACGGAGTAGTTGCCCCATGTCCCGGACCGACCTCGTTCAGCGGCCCAGTTACCACCTCGAACAGCGCTTTCATCGGCGCTGGCCCGAGGCGGCGGCGCAGGTCACGCAGGGCTTTCTCCGACGGGCAGGGCACCGCCATGCCGTGCAGGCCGGCAGTCAGCTTGCCCACACCGCGCGTAGCCCAAACCCACCGGTCAGCTGGCCATACTGAACCCAGCCCGAGGCGAGCGCCAACCCGCGGCCGGAATGACAGCTGAAGCTATTCACCCCTGGAGCGCCATGGTCAGGCGCGCCTCGCCAGCTTGAGATCCCGGCCCCGCTCCGTCGGCGGACACCACGATCTTTGAATGGCGGGTCAGGAAGTGCTTTCTCGGATTGGCGCGGACAGGTCTCTTGGCAAACCCTATTCTCCCAGTTCAAGGCCGCTTTACTCACGTAAACGGTCGAGCTTGCGTAGCTCGCTTGAGGACGCCCGGAGCTAGGGCTGGTAGCGGTTGAGCCCAGGCGTCCCTTCGAGCACGGTGAAGACAAAGAGGGCGATGGGGCCCACGAACGGCACGAGTCCTATGAGCACCCACCATCCGGACCTGTCGGTGTCGTGGAGCCGGCGAACCAGCAGCGCGAGTACCACGAGTTCCAGGTATATGGCGAGGACGCTGATGGCGATGAATCCCGCGATGCTACCTCCGCTGCTGTTCATGCTCAGCGGGATGAAGATGATGAAGTCCACGGCGAAGATGACGATCACCTGGAACAGGGTGAACCACCAGTATGCCGATCGGGAGGCGCGGCCGCGGTAGACGAATCCGTTGCGGAACGCCTGCTTGATGGCTTCACCGAAGCCCACCGGGCCGCCTTGCAGATACGTGAGCAGAGCCGCCGGCTGGCCGCCGGACGGATACGGGCCAGGCTGATTGGGGCCAGCCTGGAGGGGGTCGGGAGTAGTCATTTGCGGACCTCCGGTTTCCATTGGCTGCACGACCTGCTGCAGCAGGCTGCGGCGGACGCGGCGGCGCCGGCTGGCGGTGACCCCGCCGACCAGCAGCCCAGCCGGGATAAGGGCAAATAGTGCGACCAGGGCAAGCAAGAACGAGAAGAGCGCGCCGTGCCCGATACCCCGCCCGACGGCAACGTCGGTGATCGAGCGGGGGACCGGGTTGCTGGCACCCAGGAGATACCTGCCGGGACGGCCGACCGTAACGTACATGGCCGTCTGGCCCTGGTGCCCTGCGACGCCGTAGCTCTCGGTGGCACCCCGCCAGGTATTGATCAAGACTGGCGGACCACCGTTCACCGGCTGCAGTGCCACCTTCATCGACCAGCTGGAGAACGGCGCGGAATCCCCGCTACCGGCGGTGAGGGAGCAGCATTGACCTGGGCTCTCGATGTAGAGGACGTAGCCACCCGGCTGCGCGAAGGTGACCTGCGCCTGGCCAGGCACCGGGACACGCTGAAAATCCCTGATCTGCCGGTTCAGGGAGAAAAACCCGACCACGGCTAGCGCAATGCATATCAGCGCGCCCGCCAGCGCGCAGCCTGCCACCCAGTACCAGCGCCGCGATGGACGGATGGGCGGGCTCCCCGCAACGCTTGTTTGCCCGCCCGAAGTGATCATTCTGTTGCCGCCTGGTGGTTTACTTGCTGGATATGTGGCTGATCTGGGCGGGCGCGTGTCCAGGCCCATCGCCGGAGCACGAGCCCAGCGGCACGAGCGCGAGGCCTCGATGCCGCGTCGGCAATGCCCGCGCCACGGCGGTGCGGGCGCCGAGATCGCCGATCCGCTGCCGGCGGGTGCCCGTGGCCAGCATGGTGATGAAGCCGGCCAGGTACAGCAGGGGCAGCCAGTCGACCACCCGCAGCAGTGTGCGCAACGTGACCGCCCACACCGACGGCCGTGCCCCCGGCGCGCCGAGAACCCGCAGGCCCAAGCAGGCGCTTGCCCAGGGTCTGCCCGGCCCAGGCTTCGAGCACGAAGTAGTACAGCAGCGCTATGGCCAGGAAGACAACCAGCCACGTCCCGCTGAGGTAGACGTTGAAGCTTCCCCCGCTCACGTTGGCCTGGCCCACAGTCGCGCTCAGGATGATGAACAGCCCGGCCAGGACGGCCAGGTCGATTAGGGCGGCGGCGATACGCAGCCCAAGCAGGTCCTCCTCCCTGCCGGGGGGGGTGAGGCTGGGGGCCACATCGGGGACTGGGCCTTCGCCGCTATCTTGCGGCACCTCAAGATCACTCATCGCGCTGGCCTTCCCCTTCTCATTCATGGATGCTGGCCGGGCCAGCGCGAGTGCCGGACGTCCCTCCTGGCAGGGACCCAGGTCCCGTTAGCGGGACGGGACCTCACAGCGCGGCACGGGATGCGGGGGACTGGCACCGCCGAGCTGCGCGACGCCCGGCAGCACGCCGCGCAGGCAGCTGCGGCCCGCGCTGCAGCCGGGCACCTGCACGCGGCCGCTGACTAGGCACAGTCGCAGGTGCTAGTCAGCCGGCCTGCTGGTCCGGGCGAGTCGCTGTACGTGCTTGGTCGGCGAGGCGATCCTGCAGGCGAGCGTGGCGGAACTGGTAGGCCGGTCCGACGGTGCGCAGGACATCGCGTTTGCGAGCATCCTCAAGAATCTCGCGTGCCGTCCTTGTTCATGCGTGCAGCGATGTAGCGCAGGGCATGCTGAGCTGCCTGAAGGTCATACCGGGGTGATGGTTCCCCGGGGCGCGGCGCGTAGGCGGCGGGCAGCGCGGTCGAGCAGGTGGTCCTCGATGTCCTCCCGCGGAACGCTGTGGCGGGCGGCATCGCAGAAGTTGAGGAGCTCGCGAACGTCGTCGCCGCTTTGGTAGGTGTCTCGGACCAGGGTCAGTGCCAGCGGACTGCTCAGCGCCTTGGCAATGGGGCTGTCCGGTGCCCGGCGGAGTCGGCCGGCCAGCTCGCGCCAACCGAGCGGTGCCGGGTCGAGCTGGACACGCGCCAGGTAATCTGCCGCGGCCACCGGATCGATGTCTTGCAGTTCGAGCGCCACGGCACCTTCCAGGAGGCCATGTCTGGCGGCAGCCGCTGTCTCGGCGCTGCGAGCCAGCACGACGACACGGAAGGCTGCCTGCTGGCTCAGCGCCCGCAGGGCGACCGGCCGCAGCTCGTCCGCTATCTCATCGAGCCCGTCCAAGATCACCGCGACCCGGCCGGCCCGGATCAGCTGGGCGCCGTCCGCTGCGCCGCCCTTGCCTGCGAAGAGCGGGTAGATTTGCTGAAGTCGGCTGACCAGCCAGTCCTCGACCCGCTGGGTGTTCGGATCCCACCCGTGCAAGGTGAACATCACCGGTACCGGCACCAGCGGCCGGTCCTTCTCAGGCACCTGCTCCCTATGCTTCAAGGCGGCCAGGACAAGCAGCACGCCCGCTCCGCTCTTACCCGAGTCGGGGTTGCCGACGATCACCATCCGCCCAGACCCGAGCCCTCCGTAAACGGTGTGGAGATCCCATAGCTGTCCCTTCTGCAGATCGCTTTGCCGGGCCGCGGGTAGCCCGGGCAACGGCGGGAACTGTCGTGAGTCCGCCGCCGCCGACACCGGCCCGGCGAACGGCTGGGACGGCCTAGCCCACCGGACAGGGATCGGCTCTGGCTGCAGCCGCCGATCCAAAGCCGCGCGGGTCCATTGATCTTTCACCGCCCCACTGAGCAGATCAGCAATGTGGCCGAGCGCCCGCTGCTGGCTCTCCGGGCCGTGCCGCCTGCCTCCAATATTCTTTGCCCAGGCGATCTGGCCTGCGGCGATCGTTACGACCGCCGCAGCGAACGCACCGAACGTGGCCAGCCACGGGGGTGGCCGGAATCATGATCGATATTCGTGAGAAGTGGCCGCGTTGTGCTCGTGGTGGTCCGGCCTGCTGGACGCGCGGTTCCAGGAGGGTCAGGTTTCCTGGCCTGCGCCGATGCGGGCGGGCCGGTAGGAGCCGGTGCTGGTTTCGCTGACGCAGCCGCGAAGGTGAGCCTGCCGGCGCCGGCGGCCCAGAGCCACGGGTCGGTGAGGGCCTTGGTCCGGCTGGCTGCGGGCCGGGCCTCGAGCTGCCTCCAGGACGGGCCGGGAAGCGGGCGAGGCTATCACTTATCCTGCTTGCGCTGTGGCCCCGGGCGCTGGCGCCAGGCCGGGTTGCCGCCGGGGGGCGACAGCGTCGATGACCGCGGTGAGCAGCCGGTCGGGTACCGGTGCGGCTTGCAGGGTGGTCCGGTAGACCAGCGGGCCGATCAGGTGCGCGGCGGCCAGGGCCGCGTCGGGCGCGGTGTCGAGTTCGCCGGCGTCGACGGCGAGCGCGAACGCGGCGGCGAGCCGCTCGGTGATTGCGGTGATGTGCCGGTGCGGACGGGCGCCGGCGCCGCCCGACCGGGTCTGCTCCATCAGCGCGATGGCGAGCGATGCGACCGCCGGGAGGGCGAGCTCGTCAGCGAGCTGGCGCAGCTCGGCGTGCAGCCAGGGCCGCAGGGGCAGGGCGGGGGTGGCGAAGAATGGCAGCTCGGCTGAGAAGAGCACGTCGCGGAGCAGGTCCTCCGGGGCCGCCCAGTGCCGGTAGACCGTGGCCCTGCCGACCCCGGCCTGCTGGGCCACCCGCTGATGGGTGATGGCGCCCGGTCCTTCCCGGGCGAGCAGGTCATAGGCGGCGGCAAGGATCGCCTCACGGCTTCGGGCGGCGCGCGGATCAGTGGCCGGCGATGTCATGCCCCTCAGTTTACGAGACAACTTGACTCATAGTCGAGGAGGTGGCATAGTGCATTTGTGAGACAAGATGTCTCAGAGATCCTGACGAGCGGGGACCTCGGCGGCAGCCCAGGATCCCGCGAACCAGGGAGGAGGCCAGTCATGGCAGCGAAGGTCTTTACCCCGGCTCCGGCCGGTGCACGCGAGACGCGCGGCGCGGCGCGGCGGTGGTGGGTGCTCGCCGTCGCCAGCGTGGCGCAGCTGATGGTGGTGCTGGACGTGACCGTGGTGAACATCGCGCTGCCGTCGGCGCAGCGGGCGCTGGCGTTCTCTGACGCGGACCGCCAGTGGGTGGTGACCGCCTATGCGCTGGCGTTCGGCAGCCTGCTGCTGCTCGGCGGGAAGCTGTCCGACCTGCTCGGCCGCAACCGCACCTTCATGGCCGGCCTGGCCGGGTTCGCCGCCGCGTCGGCGCTGGCCGGGGCGGCGCCGAACTTCGCGGTCCTGGCCGCCGGGCGGGCCGCCCAGGGCGCGTTCGGGGCGCTGCTCGCGCCGGCCGCGCTGGCGATCGTCACCGCGACGTTCGCCGGCAGCTCCGCCCGCGGCCGCGCGTTCGCGATCTTCGGTGCCGTCGCCGGGATCGCCGGCGCGATCGGCCTGCTGCTCGGCGGGCTGCTGACCGAGCACCTGAACTGGCGCTGGACGCTGTACGTCAACCTGGCCTTCGCCGCCATCGGGCTGATCGGGGCGGCGGCGTTCCTGCGCCGCGGGGACCGGCCAGCGCACCGGCCCACGCTCGACCTGCCCGGCACCGCCCTGGTCTCCGCCGGGCTGTTCCTGCTCGTGTTCGGGCTGTCCCGGGCCCAGGCCGGCGGGTGGAACGCGCCCGCCTCCTGGCTGTCCCTGACCGGCGCAGCCGCGCTGCTCGCCGCCTTCGCCGGCTGGCAGGCCCGGGCCGCCGCGCCGCTGCTGCCGCTGCGGGTGCTCGCCGACCGCGACCGCGCCGCCTCGATCATCGCGCTGACCCTAGCCAGCGCCGGGATCTACTCGGTGTTCCTGTTCCTGACCTACTACCTGCAGACCGTCCAGGCCTACACCCCGGTCCGCACCGGGCTGGCGTTCCTGCCCATGGTCGCCACCACCATCGCCGGCTCGGTTCTCGGCGCGAACGTGCTGCTGACCCGCATCGGGCCGCGGCTGACTCTGCCGCTAGGCATGCTCACCAGCGCGGCCGGCATGGCCTGGCTGACCCGCCTGACCGTGACCAGCAGCTACCCCGCCGCCGTCCTCGGCCCGCTGCTGATCCTCGGCCTGGGCCTCGGCCTGATCTTCGCCCCCGCCATCAGCCTGGGCACCGCCCGGCTCCGCGGCCAGGACACCGGCGTCGGATCCGCGCTGGTCAACACCACCCAGCAAGTCGGCGGCGCCGTCGGCATCGCCCTGC
>DASWFT010000345.1:0-9418 GCA_036394075.1 Streptosporangiaceae bacterium | reverse complement strand
ACCTGATCGGCGCCAGCGGGCTGTAAGCCGAAACCGGCTCGATCTGCAGGAAATACTCGCGGTGCGCCATGGCGCCCCCCTCCGCCAACGGACTCCCCGCCTCTGGATGCTCCGCTCCTTCGCAATCCATGTCAACGGCTGCGGCCCAGACTTAGCGCCCAAATTCACCAGATCGGCCGGTCGCCGGGGTGCCTACCCTCGATCTCGCGGGCCCCGTAACGAAGCATCTGGAGCGCCGCTGGCCATAGCAGCTGCGCTCCCGATCGCGCGCCTTTCGGCAGCGCACGGGGATCTGACCCAGCTGGCCGGGGCACCCCCCGCGGCCGGGGACCCCAGCGTCTTGATGAGTGCCAGGGCCTAAGCAGCGTGTTCAGAAGTGGGTAGGTGGTGTAGGGGCCTCGAACACCGCAGGGTTTGAGCGACGGCGCTACAACCTCTAGTTCATCGACGAACACTCACAGGTGGGCCTCATCAGGAGCCGCAGTGGCGAAGATCTTGCGGCGCACCTGGAACGATGACATGTCGATTGCGGTTAATCGGTGACCTCGGGCAAGGACAGCAAATCGCTGGGCACGCTCCTGTCGCTCGCTCCGCAAGGCTAGCCCGGCGCCGCATCCCTCGCACTCGGCATCGCCAGCGGCGCCATCCTCCCCCTCATCACCGGCCGGCTCATCACCTGACCCGCGGCGGCAATGCCACGCTGGGCGGCGGCGCGGCGCCGCCGCCAGGCGCCACATCGCCCCGGAACGGGTCCAGCGGCCTGCGGGCGCCGCCCCGGCACACTCCAGCGGAGGGCTGAATCGGCACCTGCGGAGGAAGGGCAGGCGGGTGGGTCAGCCAGTGCAGAGCTGGGAGCGCAGGGTGTTGTAGGTCCACTGTTCCCACTGGCCGGGTGTCCAGCCGCGATCGCGGACCAGCAACAGGTAGAGCTCGGGGCTGAGCAGGCCGAACAGCACGTCGGCGGCGTGTTCGGCGGTGAGTCCCTGGCGGGCGCCCGGCTTGGCCGCGAGGGCTTTCGCGGCGGCCGACAGGACGGTGAAGCGCGGGTCGGGGTCTTGGGGCCAGAATTCGGCGATCTCGGGATCCGTCTTCGCGGCGGCGCGTAGTACTTCAGTGATCGCGGCGACCCGGTCCAGGACCTGCCGGGAGCCGTGTACATGCGCCCGCAGCTGGGCGTCGGCGGTGCCGGTGGCCAGGACGTCGCGGAACCAGGGCCGGTCCATCGTCGCGACCGGCTCCTGATCGCCGGCGATCGAGACGTCGACCAGCTCCTTCAGCAGGGATCGCTTGTTGCCGAAGGTGAAGTAGATGGTCTGCACCGCCACGCCGGCCCGGTCCGCGATGTCCTGTATCGCCGTCGCGCCGTAGCCCTGCTCGATGAGCAGCTCACGTGCGGCGCCGAGCATCCGCTGCCGTGTGTGCCTGGCCTTCTCGGCTCGTTTGCTTTCGCTCTTGACCCGCATCATGGCCGTAGTGTACATCTAGAGTTCATCACTAGTGGCAAACTCTAGTGTCGAGCTACAGCCAGGTCACGATGGGAGAAACCCATGGCCGTTTACCGGCTCGTCCGCTTCACGATCGACCCTGCCGACACCGGCGAGATGCTCGCCACACGCGCCGCCTTGGTCACGGTGACCAGGGATGCGTTCCCCGGGCTCACCGAAGCCCGGCTCTCGAAGGTCGACGACGAGACGTGGATCGACATCTGGCGCTGGGACTCCCGCGCCAGCGCCCAGGCGGCCATCGAGGCCGCGCCCGCCCTCCCTGAGGCAGGGGCGGCCTTCTCGCTTATCAAGGACGTTACCGCCGATTTCGCCGAGATCGTCGACGAGAGATAGCCCGGCCGCGCTACGCGCGGCCGGGAGCACCCGCAGCTGGCCTGCCGCCGCATCAGATCTTAGTTATACCCGTACCTGGTATGGGTATCGAAACCAGGCAACGGGCCGGGCACCGATCAGGAGGCAACCATGTTCGCGTGGTGGAGTTCAACGGTGATCAGAGCGCGGTGGCTGATGCTGGCCGCCGGCCTGGTACTCGCCGTAGCCGGTGCCGTATGGGGAAGCGGGGTGTTCGCGTCCCTGACCAACGGCGGATTCGACGACCCGGCCAGCGACTCGGCGAAGGTGCAGCAGATCGCTGCCCGGCTGGGCACCCAGACCCCGGACGTGGTGGTGCTGTATTCCAGCCGCGGCGCCACGGCCGGCGACCCTGCGTTCCGGGGCCCGGTCGCTGCGGCTCTGCACGCGCTGGAGCGTCGCCGCGAGGTGGCGCACGTGGTGAGCTACTACCAGGGGGCAGGTGGGCTGGTGTCCAGGGACCGGCATGCCACCTACGCGGAGATCACGCTCACAGCCCCCGGCGACACCGGCAAGCGCGCCGCTTACCAGTCACTGCGCCCGGCACTCGGCGTGCAGGGCGTGCGGACACAGGTGGGAGGTCTCACCGCGTTCAACGTCGTCACCGACGACCTGACCAAACAAGACGTCACCAAAGGGGAGATGCTGGCCATGCCGGTCGTGCTGGTGCTGCTGGTCTTCATCTTCGGAGGGCTGGTGGCGGCCGGGATGCCGCTGCTGATTGGTGTACTGGCCATCCTCGGCTCGCTGACCCTCACCCGGCTGCTCACCGAGATCACCGATGTGTCGACCTTCGCGGTCAACATCATCACCGTGCTCAGCCTGGGCATGGCCATCGACTACTCGCTGCTGATCATCAGCCGGTTCCGTGAACACCTTCGCATGGGCAAAGACACCCCGGCCGCGGTCGCCGCGACCATGGCCACCGCCGGGCGTACGGTACTGGCCTCCGGGACGATCATCTGCCTGTCGCTCGCCAGCCTGCTGATCTTCCCGCAGGTGTTCCTGCGGTCCATGGGGCTGGGCGGGATCGCCGCGGTTCTCCTGGCCATGACGGGCGCGCTCACCGTGTTGCCCGCCCTGCTCGCTCTCGCCGGCCCGCGCATCAACGCGCTGCGCATACCGCTTGCGGGCCGCAATCGCCGGACCCGCCAGGGAGCCGATCCCGGCCCGGGGGTGTGGGCGGCCCTGGCGCGGGCTGTGATGCTCCGCCCGGTGCACTACCTGGTCGCCGTGGCCGCGGTACTCGCCATCCTGGCCATACCGTTCGGCCACGTCCACTTCGGCGGCCTCGACGAACGGATCCTGCCCCCGGGCAGCCAGCCCCGCGTGGTCGCCGCCCGGATCCAAACCGAGTTCCCCGGCGGCACCACCGACCCGATCCAGGTCGTGCTGCGCGGCGCCACCCCCGTACAGGCACAGCAACTGGCCACCCGGATCCAGGCCCAACCCGGGATCTCCGGTGTGCGGCTGACCGTGAGCCGCAATGACACGACCCTGCTGGCGGCCGGCTATGCCGGTGCGCCCACCGGGTACCACGCCGACGACGCGGTACACGCCATCCGCAGCCTCGCCACACCCGCCGGGGTGACGATGCTCGTCGGCGGCCGTACCGCCCAGGACATGGACCGCATCCACAGCCTCGCCGTCTACCTCCCATGGATGACCGCGATCATGGCCACGGTCACCCTGGTCCTGTTGTTCCTCGCGTTCGGGTCGGTCCTGCTGCCGGTCAAGGCGGTCGTGATGAACCTGGTGTCGATCGGCGCATCATTCGGCGTCGTGGTCTGGGTCTTCCAGGACGGCCACCTCTCCCACCTGCTCGGCTTCACCGCGACCGGGTTCCTGGAACCCTCCACGCCGGTCTTCCTGCTGGCCGCGCTGTTCGGCCTGGCCACCGACTACGAGGTGTTCCTGCTGGCCCGGGTACGCGAGGAATACGACGCCACCGGCGACAACACCACAGCAGTCGCCACCGGGCTGCAGCGCACGGGCCAGATCATCACCTCCGCCGCACTGCTGCTGATCGTCGTCCTGGGCGCCTTCGCCACCGGCCAGGTCGTCTTCGCCAAAATCATCGGGATCGGCATGCTCACCGCCATCACGGTAGACGCGGCCCTCGTACGGACCCTCCTCGTCCCCGCGACTATGCGGCTGCTCGGCCGCTGGAACTGGTGGGCCCCCGCCCCCCTCGCCGCCTTCTACCGCCGATACGGCATCAGCGAAACCGCGGACAACACAACCGCCGCGCCCCAGCCGGCCCCGCCCGCATTCACCAAATAACCCATGGCTCTGCGGGTCAGCGTGTGCCCCAGCCGCGCCCACTGCCGGGCCAGCCTCCCCCGAGCTGCGCCATTCCCGTGTCGGTGCCCATGGCCATCAAGATATTCGGTGTCGTGGCCATCGTGTGCGTGGTGCTGGTGTGACATGGAGGATCTGCCCCTGGGCGGGATGCCGTCCGGTCCTTGCCGGGGTGGATGCGGCCGAGCTAGCCGGTTTCGCTGGCCTGAACCGTGGGTGCTTCAGGCCGCTGCCATTTTCACTCCGTCACCGCAGTCGGCAATCGGCAAGACCACGCTCGTGTGGCAACAGCCCGCGAGGCCGGGAAATCCTGCTCGGAGCCTGGCACGTCAGTCGTTGTGCTGCCGTAGCCAGTCTTCGAACCCGAGCAGCCCGGGGTGCAGGGCGCGCAGCGCGCTGATGTTGGCGTGGTACCCGTCTCTGGCGATCCAGGTGATCATCTTGCCGGGGTCGCCCATCCGGCGGGTCAGCGCCGCGGGGATGGGTACGCGCGGCACGAAGCGTTTGCCGGTGGCCCGCCGGATGGTGGCCAGGATCTGCGCGACGGTGAGTTCGTCGCCGGCCAGCTCGAGTGCGGCGCCTATATACCGGTCGGGGCTCTCCCAGGCGAGCCGGGCGAAGATCCCGATGTCCGGTACGGCGATCATCTGCATGGGCTTGTCCGCGGGAACGGCGCTGCCGAAGATGCCGAGGCCGAAGGCGCGCTGGATTCCCGGGGCCCCGAAGCCTTCCATGAAGGAGGCAGGCCGCAGGATGGTAGCGGGCAGGCCGGTGGCCCGGATGTGCTGCTCGATCCGCCATTTGGTCTCGAAGTGCGGTATGCCGGATTCACGGTCTGCGCCGCCGGCCGAGGTGTAGACGAGGTGCTTGACGCCGGCGGCCTGGGCCGCGTCGGCGAGCGTGACGCCCTGCAGGACTTCCTTCTCCAGGCCCGCGGTCATCGAATTCTGCACGCTGAACACGCCGTAGACGCCGGTCAGCGCGGCCTTGAGGGAATCGGCGTCAGCCATGTCCCCGGCGAACACCTCGATCCCCCGAGCGTTCAGGGCCCTGGCCTTCCGGCTCTGCGGATTGCGGGTCAGGGCTCTGATTTCCCAGCGTTGCCGGTTCTGCGCCAGGGCGTCGATGACGGCGCCGCCCTGGTTGCCGGTGGCGCCTGCGACCAGGATGGCGGGCAACCGGTGGTTGGCAGCCGGGTTCGACATGGGCGTTGGTCTTCCTATTCGGTGGTGATAGCGGCCAGCACGTCTAGCCGGGCGGCCCGCCGGGCCGGGCGGCGGGCGGCGAGTACCCCGGCGGCGATCCCGGCCACCAGGACGATGGCCAGCTGAGCGGCCGGGACGGTGACGGCGGTGATTGCCACCGGCCCCAGGCTCTGGCTGGCGCCGGCGGCGGCGCGGACCACCGACCATCCGGTGAACGTCCCGAGGGCGAGCCCCAGCAGGCAGCCGAACGCAGCCACGATCGTGGCGTCCCAGCGGATCATCGAGCGCAGCTGTGCCCGGGTCTGACCGACCGCCCGCAGCAGCCCGAGTTCGCGTGTCCGCTTGTGGACGGCCAGGCTCACCGCGTTGGCGATGGTCATCAGCGCGATCAGGACGGCCAGGGTGAGCACGTTGGCCTCGGGAACTCCGCGTGCAGGCCGGCCAGGTCCACCTGGTAGCCGACCTCGGCGAGCCACCGCATCATGACCGCCATGTCACTACCCCCGGTGTCCACGCCCACGTCAGCCAGATCCCGTGCTATGTGGACGACCTCCCGTCCGGTCACCTCGGTCAATATGGCGGCCATCCGGGCCGGGCCTAGCTCGTCGCCGGCGACCTCAATGCGGCGGCCACGCAGCCGGCCGAGCTGTTCGAAGACGAGAGCGGCCAGCATGCCCACGTCGTCCAGGACGACGACCTGCAGTGCCTTCGCGCCGTCCATCGGGAACACGAATTTCCCCTCGGCCACGCTGTGGCGGGTCCATCCGCTGGCGAAGCCATCCAGGAACGAGACCGGGCCAAGAACGGTCCAGGAGACCCCGAACGAGCGCAGCCGTTCTTCGACGCGGAACTTGCTCTCGAAGTGCGAGACGCCGGTACCGCGATCGGCGCTTGCCACCGAGGAGTACACCACGTGGCCCGCGCCGGCGGCTGCGGCCGCCTCCAGCACGGCGATCCCTTGCCTGACCTCGGCCTGCGTGCCGGCCTCGAACGGCGTGCTCACGACGAACACGCCATCGGCCGGGCCACCGGCCCCGGCCAACGCTCCCAGCAGCGCCGCGGCGTCCTCGAAGTCGCCGGCGACCAGCAGCGCGCCGGCCTGGGCGAGCTGCCGCCCGGCCTCGGACTGCGGACGGCGGGTCAACGCCAGCACGCGATGCCCACGCCCCAGCAGCGCCCGCGCCACCGCCCCACCTTCGTTGCCGGTCGCGCCGGTGACCAGCACAACCTTCCGTTCTCTCATCGCCAGCACTCCATCGGTGTCGTTGTGGATCGTGCAGCGACAGCCTCGCTCACAATGCTTGACTCGTCAAGTCTTGATGAGTCAAATGTAAGTTGATAGGCTCTAGCGGTGGCTACCGATCAGCAGTTGCTGGCGCTGTGGCGCAACATCCACCACGTCAACGCCGCCATCCGCGCAGCGCTGAGCGAACGGCTCGACGCCGAGGGCGGCTGCTCGCTGCTCGAGCACGACCTGATGAGCTGGCTGGAGGTGGACGGCCGCACGCGGCCGCGCATGCTCGACCTGGCCGAACTGCTCGGCATGACCCAAGGCGGGATTACCCGCCTGGTGGACCGCCTGATCGGACGCGGCTGGGTGATGCGCGAGCAACCACCCGGCAACCGCCGGGTGATGCACGCGCGGCTGACTGACGAGGGCGTGAAAGCCCTGGCCACGACCCGCAAGGCGTACTTCAGCGCGCTTCGGGAGATACTCACCGAGCGGCTGGCCGACCCCCAGATCGCCGGGCTGACCGAGTTGACCGCCGGGTTCCTCAGCGGGCCCGACAGGCATCAGCCCAGTGCCCAGGCCGGCGAGCACTGAGGGCCTCAGCGCACCACCAGCACCTGAGCTGCGCGAACACATGTTTTGAAGGCAGCGACTCGTCACGTATTAGACTTCGCAGGCCTTGCCGCCAAAGACTGTGTCCATGACGGTCACGCCGCCGCGGATGGCCGGGACAGCGATCTTAGAGCGGACGGACCGCGCTCACTACGGCCGATGGCTGCGGCGAACCGTGGCCCCTGGTGCAAGCTAAGCTATCCGGGAGCATCCGGAATATACGCGGCGCCCGGGACATGGCCCGGAAGGAGCTTGTCGTGACACAGGACTCTCCGCAGGCCATGGCCTCTGTTGGCGGTGTCCCCGGCTTCGACGCGAGCGTTGCGAACGCGGCACGCATGTGGAACTACTGGATCGGCGGCAAGGACAACTTCAGCGCTGACCGTGAGGCCGCGGAGAAGGTGCTGAAGGCGATGCCCGCGCTGCCGCTCATCGCCAGGATGCTGCGCCGCTTCCTGATCAACACGGTGGACGAGCTGGCCGCCGCGGGCGTCCGCCAGTTCCTGGACATCGGAACCGGGCTGCCCACGGCCGACAACACGCACGACGTGGCGCAGCGCGCCGCGCCCGAGTCACGGATCGTCTATGTGGATCATGACCCGGTGGTGATCAGCCATGCCCAGGCACTACTCACCAGCAGCCCGGCAGGAAAGACCGACTTCATCCAGGCTGACCTGCGCGACTGGGCGACGATTTCAGCCGGCGCACGGCAGGCCCTGGACTTCAGCCGCCCGGTCGCGGTTCTGCTGATCGCGGTGCTGCATTTCATTTTCGACGCGGAGGACCCGCACCGGATAGTCGCCCGGATGATGGCTGACCTGGCACCCGGCAGCTACCTGGTCATCGCGCACGCCGCCAGCGACATCGAGCCCGGGACCGCTGCGGCAATGGCCCGCAGCTACAACGCCTCCTCGTCGCTGACGATCACGCCGCGGGACCGTGCACAGGTGGCCCGGTTCTTCGATGGCCTGCAGATGACTGGCCCGGGCCTGCTGCCGCTCGCCCGGTGGTCGGGATCCAGCCGCGGCACGGTAGCCGGCTCCGGCCTGAGCTGCTACTGCGGCATCGCCAGGAAGCCATAGTCGCCGACACCGGAAACCGGCAGACCCAGACAGCGTTCAGTTACGCGCAGACCGAGCATCGGACTCCTACCCGCCGCTAGCGGCCCACGACCGCGCCAGCGGAACCACCCCGCACGGCAGCACCGGACCCACCTGTCACGGGACCGCGCGCCTTCACAGACCGTGGCCATCTCCTTCAGCAAACAGAGCGCAAGAACCGCCGTTCGGGGCGCTGGTGACGTAACAGCAGTGTCTCCGCGTTCTTCCAGGATTCCTCGCGCCGGCACAGCCACAGCCACGCAGCCAGCCGCGTCACCAGCAGGAAGACGAACTGCAGGCATATGACCTGTGATCATCGCAGGTGGCGTCACGGATCCCACCTCCCAGCTGGTCAACAACCCCGGATGGAGTATTCGGCACGGACAGGTGCTACTCGCCGTTGGTCAGGTGCCCCTCGGTCCCGCCGGCGGCCGCCTTGCTGTCGACCTCGGCGGGCGGCGCGTCCGGCAGCTCGCCGGGCTTGGGCACGCCCTTGAACGTGAACTGCGCATCCGGCCCGGTGCCCTGCACATCGACCATCACGATCTGGCCGGCCTTCAGCTCACCGAAGAGGATCTTCTCCGACAGGCTGTCCTCGATCGACCGCTGGATCGTGCGCCGCAGAGGCCGCGCGCCCAGCACCGGATCGTAACCACGCTCGGAGAGCAGTTTCTTGGCCGCGGGCCGCAGTTCCAGGCCCATGTCGCGATCCCTGAGCCGCTCGTCCACCTTGGCGATCATCAGGTCGACAATCGTGACGATCTCCTCCTGGGTGAGCTGATGGAAGACGATCGTGTCGTCCACGCGGTTCAGGAACTCGGGCCTGAAATGCTGCTTCAACTCCTCCTGCACCTTGGACTTCATCCGGTCGTACGAGCCCTTGGACTCACCCCGCCGGGCAAAGCCAACGGACACGCCCTTCGAGATGTCCCGGGTACCCAGGTTGGTCGTCATGATAATCACGGTGTTCTTGAAGTCGACCAGCCTGCCCTGCGCGTCGGTCAGCCGGCCGTCCTCAAGGATCTGCAGCAGCGAGTTGAAGATATCCGGGTGGGCCTTCTCGATCTCGTCGAACAGGACCACCGAGAACGGCTTGCGGCGGACCTTCTCGGT
>DASWFT010000344.1:0-10702 GCA_036394075.1 Streptosporangiaceae bacterium | reverse complement strand
GGCCAGCCCCTGCTCGCTGGCCATCTCCAGGGTGAGATCGATGGGGAACCCGTAGGTGTCGTGCAGCTGGAATGCCTGGTCCCCCGGCAGCGTCGCGGATCCGCGCCGCTTGACCTCGCCGACCGCGGCGTCGAAGATCGCCGACCCGGTGCGCAGCGTGGACAGGAACGCCGCCTCTTCCGCGTCGATGACCCCCAGGATGCGTGGCGCGTCGGTGCGCAGCTCAGGGAACTGCTCCGCCATGGCGTCGATCGCCACGGTGGCCAGTTCGTGCAGGAACCGCTCGTCGCCGCCGCCGCGCTGGCCGCCAGCCAGCAGCCGGAGGTTGCGGTTGCTGCGGCGCAGGATACGGCGGAGCACGTAGCCACGCGACTCGTTGCTCGGCAGCACGCCATCGGAGACCAGCATCACTGACGTGCGGACATGATCGGCTACCACCCGCAGCGACACGTCCGCCCGGTGATCCTTGCCGTACCGCTGCTCGGTCAGTTCCGCCGCGCGGTCAAGCACCTTCCACATGGTGTCGATCTCGTAGATGTTGTCGACGCCCTGCAGGATGGCCGCCATCCGCTCCAGGCCCATGCCGGTATCGATGTTGCGCGCGGGAAGGTCGCCGAGGATCGGCCATCCCTCCTTGCCTGCACCTTCGCCCCGGATGTACTGCATGAAGACGAGGTTCCAGACCTCCAGGTAGCGGTCCTCATCCGCGATCGGGCCGCCTTCCCGCCCATACTCGGGACCGCGGTCGTAGTAGATCTCCGAGCATGGGCCGCACGGTCCGGGAACGCCCATGGACCAGTAGTTGTCCGCCATGCCGCGGCGCTGGATCCGGCTCTCGGGCACGCCCACCATGTCCCGCCACAGCCGGAACGCCTCGTCGTCGTCGTGGAACACCGTGGGCCACAGCCGGTCCTCGGCAAAACCGAAACCGCCATCGTTTTCCGACCGGGTGAGCAATTCCCAGGCGAAAGGGATCGCCTGGTCCTTGAAGTAGTCACCGAACGAGAAGTTCCCCAGCATCTGGAAGAACGTCCCATGCCGGGTGGTCTTGCCCACTTCCTCGATGTCGGGCGTCCTGACGCACTTCTGGCAGGTGGTGGCGCGCCTGAACGGCGGCGACTGCTGGCCAAGGAAGTACGGCTTGAATGGCTGCATCCCGGCGTTGACGAGCAGCAGCGTGGGGTCCTCGGCGATCAGGCTGGCCGAGGGCACGACCGTGTGGCCTCGCTGCTCGAAATACGTCAGGAAGCGGCGGGCGATCTCTGCCGACTCCATCAGCTGCCATCCTCCCCATTCTCGGTCGATCTGCGCTCCGGCAATCTGCGCTCCGGCAATTCGTGGCCTGGCCATCGTCGCTCAGTCAGCGCCGGGCGAACCTGCTGGCTTCCGAGGGTAGGCGGTGCCTGCCTGGGATGTCGCTCCATATAAAGCTCCATGCCCTCGCGCACGTCGCCGACGAAACGGGTCAGCTCCCGGGCTCTGGGTCCCGGCGCGATCGAGCGCACGAGCCGGGTCGCCCGCCGGTAGCCGGTCACGCCCAGGACGGCGCCGAGGGTCAGCCAGAACAGCCTGCGTATCACCGCCTGGCCTCCTCCCGCTGCGGCGAGGCGAGGCTGCGCTCCAGGGCCCTGGCCGCGGGCCGGGTGTAGGCCCGGCGCCCCGCGCTCCCGGTGCGGCCAGCGCTGGCGCTGCGACCGGCGCTGCCGTGGTCGTCGCGGCGCAGCTGAGTGGCCCGACGCAGGCCGTACACCAAGGCGGAGACTCTGGCCAGCGGCGTGCCAGCGCCGCTCGCGATCACCCGGGCCAGCGGCGCGAGGGACGTCACCCGGTCGGTCAGCTCGGCCATGTTGGCCGTGACCTCGTCCATGCTGGCGGTGATCGCATCGGTCTTGACGATCTGCTCCCCAGCCCTGTCGACCGCCGCGTTGGCCCGGTCGATGGCGAGCTCGCCCCGTTCCCGCAGATCCGCGACCGCGCTGGAGGTCTGGGACACCAGCCCGGCCAGCTTGATCAGCAGGTAGACCGCGGCGCACACGCCGATGACCCAGAATGCCGCGGCGATGATCACCGCGACCCAGACCGCGGTTAGCATGGTTTCTCCTGCACCAGCCGACCTTATCGCTTGGTATCCGCCCGGGATGAATCCCGGGGATTCCTTCTGCGGGCCCGCGCCGCGAGCCTGACCTGCGGTCAGCTGTCTCCCTGGTCCGGCGGCCGGTCCCGCACCTGATTCCGGGCCCCGTCCAGAATGGCCCTGATCCGCTCGGCCCGGTCGGTGAAACGTGCCTCGGCGCCGCGGCGGGTTGGCTCATAGTACCGGCGCCCGACCACCTGATCCGGCGCGTACTGCTGCGCGACGATGCCCTCCTCGACATCATGCGGGTACTGGTAGTCCTGGCCATGGCCGAGGCGCGCGGCGCCCGGGTAGTGGGCATCGCGCAGGTGCGCGGGCACTGGGCCGGCCAGCCCGGCGCGGACGTCCTGCCCGGCCGCCCCGATAGCCTTCACCACCGCGTTGGACTTGGGCGCCAGCGCCAGGTGGATGGTGGCCTGGGCGAGGTTGATCCTCGCCTCGGGCAGGCCGACGAACTCGACCGCCTGCGCGGCCGCCACGGCCACGCCGAGAGCCGACGGGTCCGCCATCCCGACGTCCTCGCTGGCGTGCACGATCAGGCGACGGGCGATGTACCGGGGATCCTCCCCCGCCTCGATCATCCGGGCCAGGTAATGCAGCGCGGCGTCGGCGTCACTGCCCCTGATGCTCTTGATGAACGCGCTGATCACGTCGTAATGCTGGTCACCGGCGCGGTCATAGCGGACCGCCGCGCGGTCCACGGCCCGTTCCAGGGCGGCGGAATCGATCGACCCGCCCCGGCGCACGCCGAGCGCGGCGGCTTCCAGGTAGGTGAGCGCCCGCCGGGCGTCGCCGCCCGACAGCCGCACCAGGTGCTCGGCCGCGTCCTCTTGCAGGGTGACGGTACCGCCGAGCCCGCGCTCGTCGGCCAGGGCGCGGCCGATGACCTCGCGCATGTCCCCGTCGCCCAGCGGCTGCAGGGTGAGCAGCAGGGACCTGGACAGCAGTGGCCCGACCACGGAGAAAGACGGGTTCTCGGTGGTGGCGCCGATGAAGGACACCCAGCGGTTCTCCACCGCTGGCAGCAGCGCGTCCTGCTGCGCCTTGTTGAACCGGTGCACCTCGTCGATGAACAGCACGGTCTGGGTACCGGTCAGGCCCAGGTCGCGGCGGGCGGTCTCGATCGCCGACCGCACGTCCTTGACGCCGGCGGTGACCGCGGAAAGCTCAGCGAACTTTCGCTTGGTGGCCAGGCTCAGGACGTGTGCGAGGGTGGTCTTCCCGGTGCCCGGGGGCCCCCAGAGCACCAGGGACATCCCGGCGTCGTGCTCGGCCAGCTTGCGCAGCGGCGTTCCCTCGCCGGTCAGATGCGGTTGCCCGACGACCTCGTCGAGGGTGCGCGGGCGCATCCGCACGGCCAGCGGGGCGGCAGCCCTCGCGGCCTCTTCGCCCGCCGCGTCGAAGAGGCTGTCTGCCTGGCCGTCTGTCCGGGCCACAGCTCGACACTATCCGGGCCGGACGGCCCGGATGTCCCCGCCGGCCGGGTGGCTGTCGAACTCGGGCGGGCTCCCGTTCTCAGCCATCCGAGCCGCTTTCCGTGACGGGGGGCATCACGTCGATGCCCGCCTCCTTGCGCTGCTGCGCCGTGATCGGCGTCGGCGCGCCGGTCAGCGGGTCGAGCCCGGATGCCGCCTTGGGAAAAGCGATCACGTCCCTGATCGTGTCGCGCTCGGCGAGCAGCATGATCAGGCGGTCCCAGCCGAACGCGATCCCGCCGTGCGGCGGCGGGCCGAACCGCAGCGCATCAAGCAGGAAGCCGAACTGGGACTGTGCCTCCTCACGGGACAGCCCGATAACGTCGAAGACCTGCTGCTGCATGGCTGGGCGGTGGATGCGGATCGACCCGCCGCCGATCTCCGTGCCGTTGCAGACCATGTCGTAGGCATCGGCGAGGGCCCCGCCCGGCTCGGCCGCGAACTTGTCCGCCCACTCGGGCAGCGGGGCGGTGAACGGGTGGTGCACCGCGGTCCAGCCGCCCGCGCCGTCCTCCTCGAACATGGGAGCGTCGACCACCCAGGTGAACGCCCAGGCAGCGGGGTCGATGAGTCCGAGGCGGTGGCCAATCTCCAGCCGGGCCGCGCCGAGCAGCGACTTGGCCTGCGCAGGCGTGGCCGCCGCGAAGAACACGCAGTCGCCCGGGCCCGCGCCGACGGCCGCGAGCAGGCCGGCGCGTTCCTCCTCGGACAGGTGCCGGGCGACGGGGCCCGACTCTGACACCGACCCCTCGGCGTCCGCCAGGACGTACGCCAGGCCCCGCGCGCCCCGGGCGCGGGCCCACTCCTGCCAGCCGTCCAGCTCCCGGCGCGACTGCGTCGCCCCGCCGGGCATCACCACCGCCCCGACGTGAGGGGCCTGGAACACGCGGAACGCCGTCTGCGCGAAGTAGCCGGTCAGGTCCACCAGCTCGCAGCCGAACCGCAGGTCCGGCTTGTCCGACCCGAACCGGTCCATCGCCTCCGCGTAGGTCATCCGGGGAATCGGCCGGGGCAGGTCGTAGCCCGCGATCTCGGCCCAGAGCCGGCCCACCATGTCCTCGCCCACCGTGATGACGTCATCCCGGGTGACGAAGCTCATCTCGATATCGACCTGGGTGAACTCCGGCTGCCGGTCGGCTCGGAAGTCCTCGTCACGGAAGCAGCGGGCCAGCTGCCAGTACCGTTCGAGGCCGCCGACCATGAGCAGCTGCTTGAACAGCTGCGGCGACTGCGGCAGGGCGTACCAGTGGCCGGGGCGCAGCCGTACCGGGACCAGGAAGTCGCGTGCCCCCTCCGGGGTGGACCTGGTCAGGTACGGCGTCTCCACGGTGACGAAACCATGCTCCCGCATAACGTCGCTGACCAGGTAGGTCGCCTGCGAACGGGTACGCAGCGCCGCCGCTGTCTCGGCGCGCCGGATGTCCAGGTAGCGGTAGCGCAGCCGGATGTCCTCATTCAGCTCGCCGGCACCCTCGACGGGGAACGGCAGCGGGTCAGCCTCGGCGAGCACTTCGAGCCCGTCGGCGACCACCTCGATCTCACCGGTGGGCAGCTCCGGGTTCTCGTTGCCCGCGGGCCTGCGGCGCACCTCACCGGCGACCCGGATGCAGAACTCGGCGCGCAGGGCGTGCGCCGGGCTGTCCTCCCCCTCGTCGCGGAACACGACCTGGACGACACCGCTGGCGTCGCGCAGGTCGATGAAGGTGACGCCGCCGTGGTCACGCCTGCGGGCCACCCAGCCCGCCAGCACCACGCTGTCACCGGCCTGCGGCGCGCGCAGCGCGCCCGCCTCGTGGGTACGGATCATGAACCGCCCAGCCTCCCCATCACGTGTCTCACAGTCCTGTGGCCCGGGTGGCGCGCGGAGCCTGGCTGCCTGGCGCCGCGTCGCCCGGGCGAGCCCCGGGCACGAGGCCGGTCAGGAACGGGTTGCTGGCGCGTTCCTCGCCGATGGTCGTCCGCGGCCCGTGGCCGGGCAGCACCTTCGTCTCGTCCGGCAGCGTCAGGCACACCCGGGCCAGGCTGTCCAGCATGGCCGCATCGTCGCCGCCCGGCAGGTCGGTCCGCCCGATCGACCCGGCGAACAGCAGGTCCCCGGAGAACATGGCCTCATGGCCAGACCGCAGCGTCACCGACCCGGGCGTGTGACCCGGTGCGTGGTCCACGATGAGTTCGACGCCCGCCAGCCGCAGCACCGTGCCGTCGTCAAGCACCCTGACCTCGTCGGGCTCGGTGAAGGTGAGGCCGCCGAGGAGCTGCTGGCCGACCCGCAGCGGGAAGCCGCGGGCCGGGTCGGCCAGCAGCGCCCGGTCCGCGGGGTGGATGTAGGCGGGAATGTTTCTTGCGCCGCACACCGGTGCGACGGACCAGACATGGTCGATGTGACCGTGTGTCGCCAGCACCGCCACCGGCTTGAGCCGGTACCGCGTGAGGATCTCCTCGATCCCGCCTTCCGCATCCTGGCCGGGGTCGATGATCAGGCATTCCTCGCCGGGCCCGGGCGCCACGACGTAGCAGTTCGCGGCGAACGAGCCGGCCGGGAACCCAGCTACCAGCACGGCCGGCCTCCCTGGCAGGTGCTTGACGGGTGAGCAGGTACTGCCCGTACAGGCTACCGATCGGCCCGTGCCAGCCGCGAACCGGTAACAGCGACGTCACGACCTCGCACCGGCCGGTACCATTCGCGAAGTTTCGCTGATAAGCAGGCAGCAGCTAGCTAGGAGGACCGGACCCGTGGCGGGTAAGAGGGATCGCCAGCGCAAGCTCGCCCGTGCGCGTTACGAGCGCCAGCAGGAACGGCGCGCGGATCGGGCCAGGCGCGCTCGGCTCTGGACGGTGATCGGCGTGGCGTGCTTGGTGGTCATCGGGATCGGCGTGGGCGGATACTTCTTCCTGCGGCCCGGTGGCAGCAACGCCGCCGCATCCTCGGCGACCGCCACGCCGACCGCCACCGCGACGGCGACCGCTACCCCGACCCCGACCCAGGTCGCCGAGCCAGCCACGCACTGCGCCTACACGTCCAGCCCGCCCGCGGCGCGCAGTGTCGGCATGCCGCCGACCACGCCCGCCTCCACCGCCACCTATCAGGCGACCATTGTCACCAACCGCGGCAATGTCGTGATCGACCTGCTGAACAGCAAGGCGACCTGCACGGTCAACTCGTTCGTGTACCTGGCGGCGAAGAATTACTTCAGCAGCACGACGTGCCACCGGCTGACCACCGGCAGCCTGTCCGTGCTGCAGTGCGGGGACCCCACGGGCAAGGGCACCGGTGGTCCTGGCTACGGGTTCGCCAACGAGAACACCACCGGGGCCACCTACTCGGCGGGCACCGTGGCCATGGCGCACTCCTCGCTGCCGAACAGCAACGGCAGTCAGT
Source organism: Streptosporangiaceae bacterium (assembly GCA_036394075.1). Classification (GTDB taxonomy): domain Bacteria; phylum Actinomycetota; class Actinomycetes; order Streptosporangiales; family Streptosporangiaceae; genus JAWWPY01. Next base: position 3,714 of record DASWFT010000344.1, on the reverse strand, counting down.
TCTTCATCGTGTACAAGAACTCCACCCTGAGCCCCAACTACACGCCGTTCGGCAAAGTCGTCACGGGACTGGGAATTATCCAGAGCGTGGCCCAGGCGGGCTCGGACAACGCCAACGGCTCCGGGGACGGTCATCCGAAGGAGCCTGTCGTCATTGAGAAAGTCACAATAAAGAAGACCTGATCGGCGGCGTCGCCGGATCAGGGCTGAGCAGGAGGTTAGCGGTGAGTACCGCCAACGATCCGTGGGGCCGGGTGGATGCCGACGGTACGGTCTACGTGCGTACCGTAGGCGGCGAGCGGGTGGTTGGCTCATGGCAGGCAGGCAGTCCGGATGAGGCGCTGGCGTTCTTCCGGCGCAAGTTCGAGTCCCTGGAGACCGAGGTCACCCTGCTCGAGCAGCGGATCTCCGCCACGGACCTGTCCCCGGGCAGCGCGCGCGCGACCATCGACCGCCTGCTGGCCGCGGTGTCGACCGCGAACGCGGTCGGTGACCTCGACTCGCTGCACGGCCGGCTGGAGGCCCTGACCGGCCAGGTCGACCACCGCCGCGAGGAAGTGCGCGCCGCGCGGGAACACGCCCGCTCCGAGGCTAAGGACATCAAGGAGCGCATCGTGGCCGAGGCCGAGCAGATCGCCTCCGAGGCAACGCACTGGAAGATCAGCGGTGAGCGGCTGCGCCAGCTTCTGGAGGAGTGGAAGGCCGCGCCGCGCGCGGACCGCGCTGTGGAGACCGCACTGTGGAAGCGGCTGTCAGCCGCCCGAAATGCGTTCACCAAGCGGCGCAAGGTCTACTTCGCCGGGCTTGAGGAGGAGCGGGAGGGCGCCAAGGCCCGCAAGGAGAAGCTGGTGGCCGAGGCGGAAGCGCTGGCGACCTCGACCGACTGGGGTCCCACGGCGGCAGCCTTCCGGGAACTGATGCGGTCGTGGAAGGCGTCGGGCCGCGCGGGCCGCGGCGACGAGGACGAACTGTGGACCCGGTTCAAGACCGCCCAGGACGCCTTCTTCCAGGAGCGGTCGAAGGTGTTCTCGGCCAAGGAGACCGAGTTGCGCGAGCACGCCGAGGTCAAGGCGGCGCTGCTGGAGGAGGCGGGGCAACTCGTGCCGGTGACCAGCGTCCGGGCCACCCGGGCGGCGCTGCGGTCCATCCAGGAACGCTGGGAGCATGCGGGCCCGGTGCCCAGGGAGGCCCACGAGCGGCTGGAGTCCGGCCTGCGCCGGGTCGAGGACGCGGTGCGCAAGGCCGAAGACGCGCAGTGGCGGCGGTCCAACCCGGAGGCCCTGGCGCGGGCCAAGGGGACGGTGGAGCAGATCCGGGCCGCCATCTCCGGCCTGGAAGAGCAGCTGGCCAAGGCGCAGGCGCGCGATGACGGCCAGGCGGCGGAGCGGGCCGAGGAAGCCATCGCCGCCCGCCGTTCCTGGCTTGAAGAAGCCGAACGGACTCTGGCCGAACTGTCTGGCTAGGACCGGGGCCTGTCTAGCTGGTGATCCGGTAGACATCGTAGACGCCGTCGATGGCGCGCACGGCGCGCAGCACGTGGCCGAGGTGCTTGGGGTCGCCCATCTCGAAGGTGAACCGGCTTACCGCGACCCGGTCCCTGGTGGTGGTCACCGACGCCGACAGGATGTTGACGTGCTGCTCTGAGATGGACCGGGTCACATCGGAGAGTAGGCCGGTCCGGTCCAGTGCCTCCACCTGGATGGCCACCAGGAACAGCGAACCCTCGGTAGGCGACCAGCGGACCGCCACGAGCCGCTCGGGCTGGGAATCGAGGAGGTGCCGGAGGTTGAGGCAGTCCGCCCGGTGCACGGACACGCCGTGCCCGCGGGTGACGAAGCCGGTGATCTCATCGCCTGGCACCGGCGTGCAGCATTTGGAGAGCCGGGCCCACACGTCCGAGGCACCCTCGACGACCACCCCCGAGTCCCCGGCTGGCCGGGGACGGGGGTCCCGGGTGGGCAGCATCGCCTCGGCGAGATCTTCCTGCGCACCGGCGATTCCGCCCGCCGATTGGACCAGTTTGGACGCCACGGACTGGGCGCTGACGTGGCCCTCGCCGACCGCCGCGTACAGGGCTGACAGGTCCGTGTACCGCAGTTCCCTCGCGATCGAGAGCAGTGCGTCCCCGGTGGCGAGCCGCTGGAGCGGCAGGCCTTGCTTGCGCATCGCCCGGGCGATGGCGGTCTTGCCGGTCTCGGCCGCCGCCTCCCGGCGCTCCTTGGAGAACCAGTGCCGGATCTTGTTGCGGGCCCGGGCGCTCTTCACGAAGCCGAGCCAGTCCCGGCTCGGCGCCGCGTCCTGGGCCTTGGAGGTGAAGATCTCCACGGTGTCGCCGTTGTCGAGCGTGCTCTCCAGCGCCACCAGGCGGCCGTTTACCCTGGCCCCGATCGTCCGGTGGCCCACCTCGGTGTGGATGGCGTAGGCGAAGTCCACCGGCGTCGCCCCCTGGGGCAGCCCGATCACCTCGCCGCGAGGGGTGAAGACGTACACCTCGGCCGCGCCCAGGTCGAACCGGAGCGATTCCAGGAACTCGGCTGGGTCCGCGGTTTCGCGCTGCCAGTCGACGAGCTGCCGGAGCCAGGCCATGTCTGCCGCGCCGCTCTGCCCGCCGCCCCGGCCCGGCACGGTCTCCTCCTTGTACTTCCAGTGCGCGGCCACGCCGTACTCGGCCCGCCGGTGCATGCCCCAGGTCCTGATCTGCATCTCGACCGGCTTGCCCTCCGGGCCGATCACGGTGGTGTGCAGCGACTGGTACATGTTGAACTTCGGCATCGCGATGTAGTCCTTGAAGCGCCCCGGGACGGGATTCCACCGGGCGTGCACCGTGCCGAGGGCCGCATAGCAGTCGCGGACCGAGTCGACGAGGACGCGGATGCCCACCAGATCGTAGATGTCGTCGAACCCCACGTTCCGCGCGATCATCTTCTGGTACACGGAGTAGTAGTGCTTGGGCCGCCCGGTGACCCGCGCCTTGACCTTCGCGTCGTGCAGGTCCGAATGGACGTCCTCGATAACCTCCTGCAAGAAGACGTCGCGGCGGGGAGCCCGTTCGGACACCAGCCGCGCGATCTCGTCGTAGCGCTTGGGGAACAGGGTCGCGAAGGCCAGGTCCTCGAGTTCCCATTTCACCGTGTTCATGCCGAGCCGGTGCGCGAGCGGCGCGAAGATCTCCAGGACCTCCCGCGATTTGCGCTCCTGCTTCTCCCGCGGCAGGTAGCGCAGGGTTCGCATGTTGTGTAGCCGGTCGGCCAGCTTGATCACGAGGACCCTGATGTCACGGGACATCGCGACCACCATCTTGCGGACGGTCTCCGCCTCGGCGGCGTCCCCGTACTTGACCTTGTCCAGCTTGGTGACCCCGTCGACGAGCGCCGCGACGTCGTCGCCGAACTCGCGCCGCAACTGGGCCAGGGTGTAGTCGGTGTCCTCGATGGTGTCGTGCAGCAGGGCCGCGCACAGGGTCTCGTGATTCATCCCCAGCTCGGCCAGGATGGTGGCCACGGCGAGCGGATGCGTGATGTAGGGATCGCCGCTCTTGCGCTTCTGGCCGGAATGCCATTGTGCGGCGACGCCGTATGCGCGCTCGATGAGCCTGATGTCCGCCTTGGGATGCGTGGCGCGGACCGTCTTGATCAGGGGCTCGAGCACGGGGTTCACCCCCCCTCCGCGGGGTGCGCCGAGACGGGCCAGCCGCCGGCGGACCCCTGCGCCCCCC
>DASWFT010000343.1:0-7654 GCA_036394075.1 Streptosporangiaceae bacterium | reverse complement strand
GTGATGGCGTCACCGGTGATGAAGCCCTCGGCGAACTGCCGGCCGATCGTGCCGCAGTAGTCGTTCTGGAAGTTGCGCAGGCTGCTGTTGAAGCCGGCCGGGTCGATGTAGTTGTTCATGTACAGGCGCTTGAGGTTCTGCTGGATCGTCGAGTGCCGGACCTCGTCGATCATCTGGATCGCCTGGCCGTTGTGCAGCTCGGGGTTGGGAACCGTGCGGAACAGCAGCGGCATGGCCCGCGCCGCCGAGATCTCGGGCAGCGGGATGATGGACAGGAACAGCTTCTGCCATTCCATCCAGCGCTCCTGGACCTGGCGGAACATGTTGCCGCGGATGGCGCCGTCGGACGCTCCGTAGACCCGGTGGTCCTTCTCCTCCTGCATGGGGAAGTACGACCGCAGGACCTGCTTCAGCGGGTCCTTCTTCTGCGACTTCTGGAAGGTGTAGTCGGTTCCGTACTGCGCCACGGGCTCGTGGTACAGCGGTTCCCAGGCGAGTTCCTGGATCTTCTGGTGGGCCTTAGCCACACTCTGGCGACTCATAGTCACCCCTTGCCCTTCACTCGGGTCGGCTGAGACAGCCTTCTTGCGGCCTTGATCGTTGTGCCCGGCTCGGGTGCCTCACCTCGCCGGGGGCGCGCCATCTGGCGCACCCTGAAAGTCCTCCTGTGCTGCATCACAACCCGTAGCGGCAGGTGCTGAGCTCTCAACATGAGACAGGCTCTCCGTGCCGTCCGCCGCGCTGGCCGCCCTGGGCAGGTTTCGCCTGGTACGGCCAGTGATCACCTTCGCTGGCCAGCAACGGCCAGTGATCACTTTCGCTGGCCAGCACTGGATACGGCGGCCCGGATTCGCTTCCGTCAGCTCTCGCCGAATACGGCCGCCCTGATCTGCGCCAGATGCTGCTGGACATCCAGCGATACCTGGCGGTTGCCTTCCGGGGCGGGCTCGATCCCCAGCGCCCGGAGCAGGTCCGCGGCCGGCCCGCCCGGGTCGCCGGCGTCACCCAGCGTGGGGTGCAGGCCCTGTTCCGCCAGATGATGAAAGACCAGGTTGACGACGCTCCACGGGTTGTAGGTCTCCTCCGGCAGCTCACCTGGCCGGTCCATCGGGCGCCTCCCAGCTCTTCGCCGCGGGCTCACGTGAGGGCATCAAACGGCGGGCCGCGCAAAAATGCGGTCTCAACATGAGACACGTATCGGGAAGGTAAGGCTTATCTTGGGAGTACGACGCAACTCGAACCCGCTCTCGCAGACAGGGTCGCCTGCGAGAGCGGTACAGGGAGGCGCCCATGCCCCGACCCCAGATCGCCGACGGCGACCGGCTCGCCAAGACTCGGGAGCGGTTCCTCACCGCCGACACGTTCGAGCCGAACCAGGTGCGCGATACGATCCTGGCGTCCTGGTGGCGCTCCCGGCAATGGAATGTGGCAGCGGATCGCATCGAGCTGAACTACATCCGCGATCCCAACCTCGACACGCCGCTGACCCGCAACGCTCTGCCGGTCCTGCGGAACCTCCGTGACAACCTGGACGGCCAGCCGATCAGCGTCATCCTCACCGATGCCGCGGGCGTGGTGCTCGTCCGGCTCACCGGCGATCGCGATCTCGAGCGGCACCTCGATGGCGTCCAGCTCGCTCCGGGTTTCAGCTATGCCGAGGAGTTCGTCGGCACCAACGGGATCGGCACCGCGCTGGAGGGCGGCCGGCCGATGCACGTGTTCGGCCACGAGCACTATGCCGAGAACCTTGAGGACCTCGCCTGCGCCGGGGTGCCGATCCACCACCCGACTTCCGGCAAAACGATCGGTGCGGTCGATCTGACGTGCTGGCGCAGGGACGCCGACCCGCTGCTGATCACGCTGGCCAAGACCACCGCGGACCAGATCACGCAGGCGCTTCTGACCGACAGCAGCGCGCGGGAGTTCGAGTTGCTGTCGGAGTATCTGCGGGCCTGCCGGCGCAACGCGGGGATCGTGCTGGCGCTCAACAACGACGTCGTGATGATGAACGACTACGCCCGGCATGTGCTGGATCCGGGCGACCAGGTCGTGCTGCTCGGGCATGCGGCCGATGCGCTCGCCAGCCGCCAGCCCAGCCCGGTAACGGTCGAGCTGCCGAGCGGCATCAAGGCGCGGCTGCACTGCCGCCCCGTCGGCCGCGAAGACCGGCCGGCAGGCGGCGTCGTGCATGTGAAGCTGGTCGAGTGGGGCGCCCGGCAGTCCCTCGACTCCGTGGCCCAGGCCCGGATGTTCCTGCCCGGCGTGGTCGGCACCGGCCCGCTGTGGATGCGCGGGTGCCACCAGGTGGATGCGGTGTACGCCTCCGCCGAGTGGCTCGCGCTCGAGGGCGAGTCCGGAGTCGGCAAGCTGGCCCTGATCCGGGCGGTGCACGAGGGCCGCAATCCCGCCCGGCGCTTCCAGGTGCTGGATGCCGCGGACGCGGCCGACTCCGACTGGCTGCCGACGGTGCGCGAGGAGTTGCTCGACGGCGGCGGCGACCTGGTGATCAGGCACGTCGACCGGCTCAAGACCCGGCGCCTGCGGGCGCTTTCGGCCGCGCTGGAGGAGGCGCTGACCGCCGGCAAGCAGCGCTCAACCTGGGTCGCGGTCACGCTGAGCGAAGGCGGTGCCGGCGTACGAGATGCGAGTGCTGACCCGGGGGGAAGACCCCCCGGAACCCCCCGGGATGGCAGTGCTGACCCGGGGGGGACACCCCCCGGACCCCCCCGAGATGTCGGAGGGACCCTCGCCGAGCTGCTGCGGTTCTTCCCGAGCACCGTGGAGCTCCCCCCGCTCCGGCATCACATCGAGGACCTGCACGAGCTCGTGCCATTTCTCCTCGCGAAGCTCAACCGCACCGGCCAGCTGACCTGCTCGCCCGAGGCGATGCAGCTTCTCCTGCGGTCGAGCTGGCCAGGTAACACCGAGCAGCTCTGGCAGGTACTCAAGCAGGTCGTCCAGCATCGGCGGACCGGGACGATCCATCCGAACGACCTGCCGCCGGAATGCTGGACGGTGAGCCGCCGGTTGCTCAGCCCGCTGGAGTCGATGGAACGGGATGCCATCGTGGCCAGCCTGCTGGACCATGAGGGCAACAAGGTCAAGGCAGCCAAGTCGCTGGGCATGTCCCGGGCGACGATCTACCGCAAGATCCACGAGTACCGGATCGTGGTCCCCGCTAGCTAACCACGGGGCTAGCTAACCACGGGGCTAGCTAACCACGGGGCTAGCTAACCACGGGGCTAGCTAACCACGGGCTAGCTGACCGGTGGCCGGGACGTATTCCGGGGGGCGAGCCAACGTTCCATGCAGGTGAGCAGTTCCTCGGTGTCGACCGGCTTGGTCACATAGTCGCTGGCCCCGGCGGCGAGGCTCTTATCCATATCACCCTGCATGGCCCGGGCGGTTACCGCGATCACGGGCAGGCTGACACACTCCGGCATCGCGCGGATCGCGCTAGTGGTGGCGTAGCCGTCCATCTCCGGCATCATCACGTCCATCAGGACGAGATCGATGTCGTGATTGGACCGCAGCACCCCGATGCCCTGCTGCCCGTCGGGCGCGTGGATGACGGTAAGCCCGTACAGCTCGAGGATGCTGGTGATCGCGAAGGCGTTACGCAAGTCGTCGTCGACGATGAGGACACTCCTGCCGCGCAGGCTCTCGTGCGCACCCGGCGGGGCGACCGGCCGGGCGGTGGCCGCGGCCGGCGGCCCCAGCGGGCCGACCGCACCTTGGGCACGGTCCGTCTGCCGGGCCTGGTCTGCCTGCCGCGGCGGGACGGGCCCGTCGGCCGCACCCGGATAGGCCAGCGGCAGGTAGAGCGTGAAGGTGCTGCCCTGGCCCGGCTCGCTCTGCGCGGTAATCCGGCCGCCGAGCTGGGCGGCGACCTCGCGGCTGATCGCCAGGCCGAGGCCTGTCCCGCCGTAACGGCGGCTTGTGGTGCCGTCACCCTGCTGGAAGGCTTCGAAGATCGTCTTCAGGCTGTCGTCGGTGATGCCGATGCCGGTATCGGTTACCGAGAACGTGATCGCGGGCTCCTGGCCCGCGGCCCGGTGCCCGGTCAGGTCGATCCGGAGCTCCGCCCGGCCCTGCTGAGTGAACTTGACCGCATTCGACAGCAGGTTGTGCAAGATCTGGCGTAGCCGCTGCCGGTCCATGACCACCTCCGCGGGGACATCGGCGGCCGTATGCACGGCGAAATCCAGGCTCTTCTCAGCGGCCAGCGGCTCGAAGACCGTACGGAGGTCCTCCGCGAGCGATGCGACGGCGAACCGCTCCGGATGGATGTCCAGCTTGCCGGCCTCCACCCTGGACAGGTCGAGGATGTCGTTGATGAGCAGCAGCAGGTCAGTCCCGGAGGAGTGGATGACGTTGGCGTACTCCACCTGCTTGGGCGTGAGGGTGTCGGCCGGGTTCTGGGCCAGCAGGCGGGCGAGGATGAGCAGGCTGTTCAGCGGGGTCCGCAGCTCATGTGACACGTTCGCGAGGAACTGTGACTTGTACCTGGACGCCAGGTCGAGCTGCTTCGCCCGCTCCTCGATCTCCTGCCTGGCCTGCTCGATCTCCGCGTTCTTGGTCTCGATGGCACGGTTCTGGCTGGCCAGCTGGGCTGCCTTGTCTTCCAGGTCGGCGTTCGAGCGCTGGAGTTCCTCCTGCCTGGCCTGAAGTTCACCAGAGCGGGACTGCAGCTCCGCCGCGAGCCGCTGCGACTCCGCAAGCAAGTCGTCGGTCCGCGAGTTGACGATGATCGTGTTGACGTTGACCCCGATGGTCTCCATCACCTGCTCCAGGAAATCCTGGTGCACCTGGGTGAACGGGCTGAACGAGCCGGCCTCGATGACGCCGAGGACCTGTCCCTCGAAGACGATCGGCAGGACGATGAGACTGAGCGGCGCGGCCTCCCCGAGCCCGGAGGAGATCCTTACGTAGCTGGCCGGGGCGTCCGTCACCACGATGGGCTTGCTGGTCTTCGCCACCTGGCCGACCAGCGACTGACCGAGCCTGAACTGGCTGGGCGCCATGTCGGCCCGCAGGCCGTAGCCGGCGATCAGCCGCAGGATGGTGCCGTCGCTGCTGTCCTCGACGATGAAGAACGTCCCGAGCTGCGCGCCGACCAGGGGGATGAGCTCGTTCATGATCAGCTCACCGACGGTGGCCAGGTCCCGGTGCCCCTGCAGCAGCCCGGCGATGCGGGCCAGGTTGGTCTTCAGCCAGTACTGCTCGTCGTTGGCCTTGGTCGTCTCCCGCAGGGACTGGACCATGGCGTTGATATTGTCCTTGAGCTCGGCGACCTCGCCCTCGGCCTCGACGGCGATGGAGCGCGTCAGGTCCCCGGTGGCGACCGCGCTGGTCACCTCGGCGATCGCCCGGACCTGGCGGGTGAGGTTCCCGGCGAGTTCGTTGACGTTCTCGGTCAGCCGCTTCCAGGTGCCGGACACGCCCTCGACTTCGGCCTGCCCGCCGAGCCGCCCCTTGCTTCCCACCTCCCGCGCGACGCGGGTGACCTCGGCCGCGAACGACGAGAGCTGGTCGACCATCGTGTTGATGGTGGTCTTCAGCTCCAGGATCTCCCCGCGCGCGTCCACGTCGATCTTCTTCGACAGGTCCCCCTGGGCCACCGCGGTGGTGACCTGGGCTATGTTGCGGACCTGGCTGGTGAGGTTGCCCGCCATGAAGTTGACCGAGTCGGTGAGGTCGCGCCACGTCCCGCCGACCCCTGGCACCTGCGCCTGGCCGCCCAGGCGGCCTTCGGTGCCCACCTCGCGGCCGACCCGGGTCACCTCGTCGGCGAACGCCGACAGCTGATCGACCATCGTGTTGATGGTGCCCTTCAGCTCGAGCATCTCGCCCTTGACGTCCACCGTGATCTTCTGGCTCAGGTCACCCCTGGCCACCGCGGTCGCGACCTGCGCGATGTCCCGGACCTGACCGGTGAGGTTGCCCCCCATGGCGTTCACCGAGTCGGTGAGGTCCTTCCACGTTCCGGCGACGCCGGGCACCTGGGCCTGGCCGCCCAGCTTCCCGTCGGTGCCCACCTCGCGGGCCACCCGGGTGACCTCCGAGGTGAACAGGGCAAGCTGGTCGGTCATGCTGTTGAAGACGGTGGCGATCTCGTCTGTCAGCGTATCTCCTGTGTGCGGCAGGCGGGTGCTGAAGTCCCCGCCGCGCACGGCGGTCAGGCCCGCCAGCAGCAACTGCAGCCGCGGGTCGGCGGGCTGGCCTCCCGGCTGCGCGACCTCTGTCATCAGAGCTCCCCAGGTTTTCTTGCCGCACGGCAGGCACCACCGGGCTGCGATTGTGCATAGGCCGATACTGCTACCGCACGTTAGGAGAATAATGGCCCGTAAGACGGATTGTGGCGAGTAGCGTTTTACTTCGGCAGCTGGTGTCCGGTTCCGGGAAGGCTGGTGACCGTGGCGGCTGCGAGTGGCGACGATTTCGCCAGGCTGAGCGGGCTGATCACGCGGCAGCGGCAGGAGCTGGACCAGACCCGGTCCGAGGCTGCCGCGCGCTCAGTCGTCGATCTGGCCCGGGGCATGCTCATGGAGCGGCTCGGCTGCACGGCCGCCGAGGCCCAGGCCCAGCTCGCGCACCTTTCTGCGGAATCCGGGACGAGCGTGCCAGAACTGGCCGCCCAGATCGCTGGTCAGATACCGCCCGCCAGTCAGGAAGCGCCGGCCGGGGCCGCCGAGCCGGGCATGCACCGGGTCGCCCTGGCCGGGGCCGTCATGGAGACGTCCTCCGACGGCGCCGGCATCGCGGCCGCACTGCTTGAAGAGGCTCTTGCTCCAGCGGGTGCGGTGGCGGTCGCGCTCTGGCTGACTGAACCCGACGGCGGCCTGGTGCTCGCGGGCGAGGCTGGCTTCGGGGCGCGCGACGCCAGCCGCTGGCGGCGTATACACCCGGACATGCGCTCGCTCGCCCAGCGGGCGACGCGGGACGGCCTTGAGCTCTGGTGGCCGGCCGGGCGTCCGGCCGGGGAGAACGGCATCCCCCTGATGGGCCGCTGGCCGGCCGGGGCCCGTGCGGTCCTCCCGCTGCGCAGCGTCGGGGTGATACTCGGCGCGCTGGAGATCTGCTGGCCGGAGCCCGGTGAGATTCCCGCCCCGCTGCGCCGCCAGATCAGCGCGCTCGCGGACGTGTGCGTGCAGGCCATCGGGGCCCGGCTTCCGCATGGCGACCTGACCGCGGACCACCCGGCAACGTGGGCGTTCGGGCTCATGGATGGCCTGCTTGAGTCGGTCCTGGTGGCGCACGCCCTCCGGGACGATGACGGGCACCTGGTGGACTTCCGCATCGGCTACGTCAGCGACGGCTTCCGCGACCCGGCCGGCCGGAAGCCAGCGGACCTGGCCGGGCGGCCATTGCTGGAGGTGTACCCCGCGGTGGCGCTGCCCGGCGGCCTGTATGACCGGGCCGCCGCGGTGCTGCGCACCGGTGAGCCACAGCACCTGTCCGCCGAGGTCATCAGCATGCCGCTGCACCAGGTCGCCGTGGCGCCCGTGATGGAGGTCCGCATCGTCCGGTTCTTCGACGGCGTCGTGATCGCCTGGCGGCGGGCGGACGAGGTCGAGCGCCTCGCGGCGCTGCTCCAGCACGCCCAGCGGCTCGGTCATATCGGCGGCTGGGAGGAGAACCTGCTCACCGGGGA
>DASWFT010000342.1:0-7755 GCA_036394075.1 Streptosporangiaceae bacterium | reverse complement strand
AAACACGAGATCCAAGGGCAGGGACCGTTGCCATGTCAAGACTTTCCCGTAATTCACAGGCCAATCTGTGGATATGTGGACAGTCGAACCGAGAGCAGCTTAAGAAGGAATGCAGGAAAAGGAGCTTATGAATAACGCTCCGGGCTCGAACAACGATTGGGAGTGTAGTCGCTGGCGCGCTCGGTGGCATTGACGCAACTTTGGCTAGCTACATCGGGCGTACTTTCATTAAGTCGCAAGAGAGCGCAGCTGAACATCTCCGCGCTTATTTTGTCCAGCCCGTCGAATTCTCGCGTTATCTGGCTGCCGAGCGGTTGCTTGCTAATATCCATGGTGACGCGAAGACAGGGGTTGTAGAGGCGATGATTAAGGCGATGATCTGTCAATCAGAATAGTTGGCCGCGCTCAGGGTCGCTCTCTCGGGCGATTCGCAGCGTGGCACGCCGGTCAGCCGCGCAGCTGACCTGCGCGCCAGGCGCCCGCAGCCGGAGCCCCGGGCGCCTCGTAATGTTCCGTGCCGGGTCCACGGCCGGACCACGCCGTCAAGGCCGAAGATCGTCCGCGGGACGCCGGAGTAGGCCGCGGGCGCCTCGACCGGCCGCACAGAGCCGGCCCTGACCTCGACCAGCTTGTGCCGATGCCTGACCGGATCGCCAGTGCTCTGGATCCATGACACCCATGCGTGCCAAGATCCGTCGCGCTCGTGCTGGCGCCATTCCAGCAGGTGGCCGACTATGCCGTCTCCCAGCTCTACCAGCGGCGGGGCATACGGCGGGTCCGGTCCGGGCATGCCGCCCAGTATGCCGAACGTGTATTCGATCTTTGAGCGCAGGCGGGCCCGCAGCTGCTCGCTTCATTTGCGCATAGGTTAGCGTACAGATTCACGTTTGCGTTCACGCATAGCATCCGGCATACTGTCCGGCATGACTGACGAAGAAAAGGTGAGAGAGAACCTTGTCCGCCGCATGCTGTACCGCCAGGGCTACGCACTCAGCAAGTCCAAGACGCGTGACTCCCGCGCCTGGGATTACGGGGTCTACCTGATCACTCACATACTGGCCGGGTACGACTCCGGGGTCGTTGCCGCGTATTGCCGCTCGCTGGACGAGGCCGAGAAGTGGGCGCTCGAAGGCGACCGGGCCGCGGAGCTGGAGGACGCATCGGGCCGCCCGGAGGAGGACTGGGAGGAGATCGCTACGGTCGGCGCCGGCTGGCTCGGTCAGGCCGTCGGCGCCGGAGGCTACGGCCCCTATCCCGTGAAGGTGCTCCGCGGCAGTGATGGCGGCATTCTGTTCATCAAGGTCGATAGCCCGGACGGCGCCCCGGCGTATCTGGCCAAGATCCCCGCTCCGCCCGACGTACCGGCGGGCCGGGTGGTCGTTCACAACCAGGTGAGGCCGACGCGGCGCCTGGGCTTCCACGGATTCCGCGCGTGGCTGGCCGAGCCGGGCGACAAGCTCACGGCCTGCTCGTGCGACTGGGCGCCGGAGCTTGGCACGCACTACCGCGTGGCCGACTGACTATCTACCCGGCGAGGCGCCCGCGGCTACGGCTGCGGGCCGCTCTTACGTGCCAGGCAGGCCGACTCCGGCGCGGGCTCGTGCCCCGACCGTGGCGACCAGGGCGTCAGTGCCGTGTAGGAAGCTGGCCAGCATGACCGCGCTGGGCCGGGCTGTCAGCGCCATGGCGCCGCGGGCGACGACAACCGCCGTTGCCCAGTCGCCCGGGGTGTAGAGGACGGCCTGCGGGCTCGCGCGCAGCCCTTCGTACCAGTCCAGGCCGGGGCCGGTCAGCCAGGCGGGCGGCTCCGGGCCGGGCTTGCCCTCTGCGGGCGGCAGCGGTGCCGGTGGCCGGGGAGCCGGCCCGGCTGGCAACGCGGGCGGCCGGGCGCTGCCCGGTGCCGTCCGGTGTGACCGCTTGGACGCGTCACCCGGGCGCCTTTTCGCTATCCGTGGCATGAAACCAGGGTATCCGCGACCTAAAAACTGCTTCGCGAATTTTTCGGCTGTGACCATTCCTGTGCTATTTGGCTCACGCGGCCAGATTTGCATTGCGCGCGGCCAGGAATGGCGTTACATGTTGTGCGGGCGGCCCGCGCTGTTATCACGGTCCGGCCGGCGGCCGGCATGCCGCCGGGGTCATACCCCTGGTGAGTTCGCCACGCATACGCAGGTCAGAGGCATGATCAGCACCCAAAGCATGTCTCGGTTCCGGATTAGTTCCGCCATTCACACTTGCAATCATGGTGCTGACCTGCGAAGTTCCGGAAGTTCCGCAGGTTCCGCTTATTTTGCGCGTTCCTATTCGCGGTTCTGCGCGTATGCTGAAATCTCCACCGTCAAATGGAAGGTCAGTTTCATGCCAACACCCGAATGGATTCAAAGCCAGAGAGCCGCGCGCGTGGCCGAGGCAAACGCGCAGACGACCGTCTCAGGCCAGCGTGTGAAGCCGGAGCGTCCCACGCACAGGACTGCCATCCGGATCCTGCTGGCGCTGCTTACGCTGGCGCTGCTGATCAGCGCAGCTTTCGCGGCGCACGTCGTGCGCATCCAGGCCGGTTCCCATCCTCAGCTGATCGTCGGCACTGACCAGACCGGTTACGTCAACGTCTCCGGCAACGGCGTGGTCTGTGCCCGCGGGGAGTGGACAGCATGATCATCGCCACGTACCTGCACACGTCTGCCAGCCGCAACGGCAACAGCCGCTCAGGATGGGCGATTCACCAGCTGCGCGAGATCAGTGACCCGTTCAGCAACGGCTCGCGCGTGCGCTACGTCGGATGGGTTAACGCTGGCGCGGCCGGCCGTAGCGCGCTCAAATACGCATACCCGGAAGCGATCGAAGTGCAGACCATCGAAGTCACGCCGCGCGCCTACGGCGCGGCTCGCGATGCCGAGCCAGAGAACGACTGCTCTGCTCACGTCCACTGGCACGCGGGTCACAACGTCACTGGCTACCTGCCGCAGGATGACGAGAACTACGCGTATAGCGACTGGTCAGACGCTCTGTCGGCACTGCGCGAAGATCTTGAGCGCGCATGGGATGACGGAACCGACGATCAGTACCTCGAAGCGCACACCATGATCCATCACGCCACGGCTGGCCAGGATTTCCTGGCCTACACCGCAACGCACGCGGATTCCGATCATGACATCCCAACTGCCTGGTGGGTCACGCGCTGCACTGAGAAGGAGTGCGCAGGTGAGCAGTCATGACGTACGAACCGGCCGGACGTCACCCGCTGCTCAACGCGCTGACCGCTGGTCCGCCGGCGGACATCCACCCTGCCGACACGGTCACCATCGAACGCCGGCTCTGTGACAACTGCGGAACTCGCTATGCGAAGTGCCCGGACGGCTGGTGGTGCGTGATCGACTGGCGAGTCGATTACCTCTGCCCGCGGTGCTTCGCATCATTCACGTGGGACGTCACCAGCTGGTACGTCAACCGGGAGCAGCGCATCGCCCAGCACACCTAGCGGATTCCCGCGCGGCCGGACAGTGTGACCTGCCCGGCCGCGCGAGTGCCCGCTAGGGCATTGCCCTCCACCGTCAAATGAAAGGCAGCACCATGCTAGACGTCCAGATCGAACCGGTCACGGAGGTGACCCCTCCACCAGGCGCAGCGCTGCTCAGCGATGCGGAGTCCTACGTGCGACGGTTCACCATCATGCCGTCCGATGCGGCCTATGTCGCGTCCGTGCTCTGGGGAGCGGCAACGCATGCTCACCTCGCGTTCGGCACGTTCCCGCGGCTTGCTTACCTCAGCTCAGAACCGGCAAGCGGCAAGACTCGCGCACAGAACACGCTGGCGCCGCTCTGCCGGAATCCTCGCGAGGAACTTGACCCCACGGGCCCGGTTCTGGCCGCGATGATCAGCACCAACCATCCGACGATCTTCCTTGACGAGGTAGACACGATCTTCGGCACGCGTGGCAGCAACGGCGCGCATCGCCAGCTCCGCGGCATCCTCAACGCCGGCTATAAGGCCGGCAACGTCATGACCCGCCTGAGCAGATCGGAGCTGGTCTCGGTTCCGGTTTTCGGGCCGGTCTGCTTTGCCGGACTCGGCAACCTGCCGGACACGCTGATGTCCCGCAGCATCGTCGTCCGCATGCGGCAACGGCGGCCGGAGGATGTCTGCGAGACGTTCTCACCTCGCCAGCACCAGCCGCTAGGCGCCATGCTCGGCGCCAGCATCGGCGCATGGGTCGCCACCGTGATGGGGGAGATCTCCACCAGCTGGCCGGACCTGCCGGCCGGCGTCGCCGACCGTGCCGAAGAGTGCTGGACTCCGTTGCTTGCCGTGGCCGATGCCGCTCAGGGTGAGTGGCCAGAGCGTGCGCGCGCGGCAGCTGTGGCGCTCACGCTCGGCCACGCGGACGAGGACGTGCCGAGTCCGGCGGACCGCTTGCTAGGCGATCTCAGGATGGTCTGGCCACTGGCCGGCACCGAGCCGGCCAGGAATGCGCCGACGTCGGTCCTGCTGGCCGCTCTGGCAGACCTGCCCGCCAGCCCGTGGCCCGCAATGTGGGCGCCGGAGTCCGCGGCGCGCGAACTCGCGCAGCTGCTTGCCTCCCGGGGCATCTCCCCGCGGAAGATCCGGCCGCCGGCCGGCTCACCGTGCCAGGGCTACCGCTGGGCAGACATCGCGGGCGTGGCCGGAGAGGATGACGAGTCATGATCAGGTCCGTACTCACCGTCGCTGGGGTGCTCTGCCTGATGTGCTGGATAGCCTTGGCCGCCGGCTCGATCTAGCTCAGCCGGAGGGCCGCTCCGCACATAGGAGCGGCCCTCCGGCATGCCGGCGCCGGACCGCGGGCCCTGAGCGGCCCTGAGCGCTCTCCCGGACGCCGGCCCATGCCCGCATACCTGCCAGCACGGGGCACCGTGACGACGTACAGCACGCCGCGCGGCGTGCGCGGTCCGGCGCCTCCCGCCATGGCGCCGCGGGCAGGGGCAGCACGGGCAGACCGGAGCCGGCCGGGGCGTGTGTGACTCGCGGTGCGACTGCGGCCGGTGGGGCGGACGCGGCCGGTGGGGCGAACGAGGCGCGTGGGGCGCGTGGGGCACGAGGGCGACCTCGCGTGCTGCGCCCACGGTAGTGCCATGGCGCTGCCGGCCGCGCGGGGCGCACGCGCGGCGCGGGGCCCTGGGAGGCAGCCCGGGGCTGCCGCGCGGTGCGCCTGATGAGCCCTCGCCGGGGCCGGTGCCGATCGCGGATCCGAGGCAGCCTGCCCGAACCCGGCGGGCACCAGGCGCACGCGCCCGGCTGCGACGTCGCCGCGGTGCTGGCTGGCGGGGGGGGCGGGGCGGGGGGGGCGGGGGGGGGCCAGCAGACCCCTCCGGAGACCTGGTTTGTTGGCACCGTCTGGCCTGGGCATTTCCGCTGCCTGTGGCAGGGACTGGTCTCCCCTCCCCTGGGAGTCCTTCGCGGGTGGAGCCTGGGAGGGCCCCGGACAGGGCACCTGCATAGGGGAGGGGAGACCAGTCCCGCAGGGCATGAGAGAGGCGCGGCCGGTCACCTGGAAACCAGCCGCGCCCTCTCGCGGTTCCGGCCGGGCGATCAAGGAAGCCCGGCCGGAACCGCCCTGGCCAGCCTGCGAAGGCAGCGGCACCCCCGCAGGCTGGCCGCGCACGGAAAGCTCCGGCTAGCCAGCCATCCGCGCTTGCCGCCGACGCCATCCCTAGCACATGCAGTGAATGGGATTCGGGATGCCGCGCGACCACTCGGCTATTCCGGGGCCCGTTTCGGTTCCCAGGGCCGAGAGCTATTACTAGGTATTTTTCCCAGGCGCGAAGATGCGCGCCCTGATTCTCGCAGTGCGCACGGCCCGCGGATTAGCGCCGGCCGCTTCCTGCTCGGCCACGGCAGCGGCCAGGGCTGCCTGCTCGTCGTAGGCCGCAATATCGAAGTCCGGGCTGGGCGCGGCAAAGCCGAGCAGCCTCACAAACTGCGTGCTCGGGCCTTTCTTCGCGGCTTGCTGGCGCGCGTACGCGGCCCTGATCGGGTCGGCCATCGGCGGAGTAGCAGCCATGTCAGATATTCCTTTCCAGCCAGCCGCGGGGGTCCGCGGCAATCGCCTGCGATGCCCCGGCAGCCCTCGCCGCCGCCGGGTGCTCTCCAGCCCGATGACAGCCGCGGGCGACCAGGGCCGTGATCAGCGCTCCCAGGTCCACGGGGGCGATAACGCGATCGTCAACGCGGAGACGCGGGGCCGCGTTCAGCATCCCGGGCCCGTGCCAGCCGAGGCCGGCATCCCCGGCCGCAGGCTGGCCGTTGCGGTCGGTCTCGGCCACGCCGGCATCCCGCAGCGTGCCCAGCTGGCGCGAGATCTCGCGGGACCGCTGTGGCCCGAGCGCGGCCACGATCACCGCGACGGCATCAGTGAGCGCCTCGGCCGCCGCGATCACCGGACCGGGGTCGGCACGGGTGAGGATCTCGGCGCGGAGCGCGGTGAGCGCGCTCAGGCGCTCGGCAGCAGCAGCGGCAGCCTCGGCAGCCTCCGCGCCTTCCACGTCCAGCTCGGCCAGGCGGACGCGATCACCCGCGGCGCCGAACGCCTCCGCGTCAACATCGCCGGTATCGAGCTGCCGGGCCCGGAGCGCATCGAGCGCGTTCGCAGCCTCGGCCAGGTCCGCGCGGGCGGACTCCAGCCGGGTGAGCTTCTTAACGATTGTGGCCATGTCTTTCCTTCCCTTGTGAATTCTACAAGCGCGAAAATGGGTAGGCCTGCTCTTCGAGCATCGCCGCGAAGGCCGGAACGGGGCAGTCTGCGGCGTGCATCTCGCTCAGCGCTTTCTCGCCGAACCGCCTTACAGGTGACAGCACGAGGCAGCACGGCTGCGGCTGCGGCGTCATGCGCTCTTTCGGCATGCGCGGGCGCCGTCCCGGCCGGAGGTTAGCGACTCGCTCTTGTCGGGGTCCAAAGAAAACCATCAGTGCTCCATTCCGTTAAGTGGAGGCAGGAACCGCACCTCTGAAACATAGTCGCCGTCCCTGCCGGTATCAACGACGTCAAATCGCGCCCACCACGGGTTACCGGAATTGTGCCGGTAGCCGCCGCAGGAGCAGTTGCAATGGTCGTCATGATATTCGCCGCGCTCTGCCTGCACCCAGGCACCCTCACATTGCGGCGAGCAGTGCCTGAGCGCGTGGTAGTAATTGCGCAGGCGGACGCCGCCGCTTCCCGGCAGCGACCGCAGCCACGCCACGATAGCCTGCCTGTAATGGCAGCTGACCGCATAGCGGCGGAAGCCGGGCACGCTCCCGGCAGGCTGGACGTGCGTGCCCTTCCCGGTTACCTCCCGGATGGCGTCCTCATCCACGGGAGACCGGGCAGGCACCCAGATCTTGATCTTGACATCCTGCGGCTGCCGGTCCACCAGGTAGGGGGTTTTCATCTCCGTGTTTCCATTTCCGTGTTTCGTTCGGCCCTAGTCCAGTCCATACGGTCCATACGCCTAATCCCCGAGTGGACCATGAGGTTTCCCTGCTCAAGAGGTTGCGGTCCATACGGTCCATACGGTCCATACATATTTCTAACCCGCGTATAGAGAAAAGAGGGAGAGATGATCTTGTAGATGTCTCGTGTGTTCACGCATATGTAGGGGTTAGTCTCAGACCTCCGGCAGTCGGTGAGCCGCAGGCCGCCTGGCCTGTGGTTTCCTTTACCTCAAAGTTATGCGAAACCTGTTAAATCTGGGTAGGATTGGGGCATGACCCCAGCCGCCGCGGCCATCCTGGAGGGCATGC
>DASWFT010000341.1:0-6868 GCA_036394075.1 Streptosporangiaceae bacterium | reverse complement strand
CAGCTCGAAGATCTCCCGGTAGCGCCGGCCATCCCCGAGATGGTTCTGCGCGATCTCCCACATGCTCTCGTGGT
The DNA here is from genome assembly GCA_036394075.1 of Streptosporangiaceae bacterium. GTDB lineage: Bacteria > Actinomycetota > Actinomycetes > Streptosporangiales > Streptosporangiaceae > JAWWPY01. Next base: position 6,794 of record DASWFT010000341.1, on the reverse strand, counting down.
AACGGCCGACCGGGGGCTTCACCACGTAGATCTTCTCGACCAGAGGTTGCTGGGCTAGCTCAGGCTGGCCGACCATCTGGGGCGGCCGGGCATCGCGTATGGCCTGCTGGCCCCCGGCTGAGGATCCGGGACCAGCGGCCGCCGAGACCGCGTGCGGTGCCCCGGGCGCGTGGTGCACGAACGCGGGCGAGAGCACTGTCGCGGCCGTGAAAAGCAGCAGGGCGGCGGTAACCAGCCGGTGCACGACGGCCTGCGTGCCGCCGGCCAGCGGAACCTGCGCGGGCATCCCGGTATTGCGGACGGCGGCCCTGATCTCGGCGATCACGCAGAAGACCAGTTGCAGCCAGGCCAGCCAGACCAGGACGGATACGATCTTCAGGATCGCGAAGATGTCGAGCTTGTGGGTGAGCACAGACAAGCCAGGCATGTTGTGCGGGATCGGCATACCGAAGACCTTGATCAGGCCGAACGGAACGCCAACCGTCAGTGCGATCAGCGCCACGACAGCGAACAAACCGGCCAGAACGTCTCCCGCGGACCGGCCCCGGCCGACCGGTGGCCGCTGTGTTCGGTGAATCGGCGGCGCCATCAGCACGCAACTCCTTGATTGACCCCGCACTCAAGAAAGGCAGTCGCCCGGGCGGGGACCTGGTAACTGCCGAAGATTCCGAGCGGGATGACGGGAACCGTGGTGACCTCGACGGTGACTGTGGCGAAATGCTGCAGCCCGATCGCGGTCATTGCGGTGCCCGTCCGGCAGCCGGTGGCCGGTATGACGGCGGTGACACCGATCCCCTTGGCATACGACGCGACCAGGCTCGCCGCGGGGCCGCCCGGGTTCGCGCAGGCGCCCGGGTCGATAGCGACTGTGCCAGCCCGCAGGTCCGCCACGTTGACGTCGTTCGCGGCCGCGCGGGCCGCCTGCTCAGCCACGTCAGCCGCCCGTTCCTTCGCGTTCATCAGCTGTCCGCCATCCACGATGAGCGCGACCAGGACGAGAACGGCGAAGGTGAAAATGATGACCCACAGGGCGACAGAGCCACGGTCGCCGGCCCTGGGCCGCCGGCTCAGCATGCACCACTCCGGCACACGAAAGTGTCCAGCGGCGCCACCGCGACGGCCCGGAAGGTCTGCGTCCCGGGGAAACCAACCATCCGGAACGCGGCCAGCGCGACACTGCATGACACGGTCACCTGGACCTCACCGGCCGTGGCGAACGGCGCGGCACTCCCACCAGACGTAGGCATAACGCTGACCTGGAGGCCGGCCGCACTACCCGAGCACAGGGTCGGCAGGTCGGCCGCGGCGGCCAGCTGCGCCTGGTTCTGCGCGTCAGCGGGTGACCGGCCGAAGGACGCGGCCCGGGCGGCGTCCCTGGCCGCCCCATCGACCTGGCCGCTGGCGCTGACCCACTGGCCGCCCGCCGCGACCAAGAGCAGCAGCAGAACGAATGCGGGCGCGACGACGACGAACTCGACGGCCATCGACCCCCGCTCGCTGAGCCGGGCCGCCCGCGATGCCATCAGCCGCATGCTCCGCCTCAGCCGCATGCTCCGCCTCCGCCGGCTGGCCGGAAACACTCGACCGGTCCCCCGGCCGTCTGCTGGATGGTCAAATGCCAGGGGAGGATGCCGTCGAGTCGCCCGGTGACCGTGACGTAGACGTTGTTCGCCTGATCCCGGACGGGCGGCGGCACCTGGACAGCGGTGAGCAGCTTGGTGCCCAGCGCGTCGTAGTACTGGGTCGCCTCCCGCTGGGCATCGGCCTGCCAGCGCGGGCTGATCGCCGCCTCAGCACGCGCGACCCTGGCTCCCGCCTGGGCCGCCGCGAGCGCCGCGTGACGCGCTTCGAACCAGAGCGCGAACTGGATGATGAGCATGGTCGCGATGAGCAACGCGGGCGCCAGGATAGCGAGCTCGACGGCGCTGGCACCACGGTCAGGCGCCGCCGGCTGCTTTCGTCGGCCCCTCATGCGGCAGCGGGACCTGATTCCCGCAGCCACGGTCACGGGGCGGGCACAACCTGTTGCTGGATCTTGGTGCCCTGGTTGTTGGCGAACGTGACGATGATGACCAGGATCGCGGCCGCCAGCCCGACCAGCACGGCCGTGATGATGGCGAGTTCAACCGCTGAGGCCCCCCGGTCCTGCTGACCGCGCGCCATCCGCAGCCGGGCGGCGTGCGTCCCGAGGAAGGCCCTCAGGAAGGCGGCGCCCGGGTGGTTCCGGATTCCGAACATATTCATGTCCCTCCTTCATGTGCTCGACTCCCGGGGCGTTCCCGGGGTCGAGCCTGGACGTGGTTCAGCCGCCGCCGAGCAGCGTCTGCACCGCCGGGTAGACAAGGAAAATCAGGAACGCAGCGCAGAGCAGCATCTGCGCCACGAGCATGGACTGCGAACGCTCTCCCGCCTGGCCTTGCAGGTCGGCGAGTTCACGGCGCCGCAGGCTGGCCGCACGCGTGGCCAGAGACTCGCGCACCTTGGCGCCATCCTCCGCGACCAGGCTGAGAGCAGCCGACAGGTCACGCAACTCGTCGACTCTGACCTCTTCCCCCAGCGCCCCGAGCGCCTGCCAGGGCGTCTGCGCGGTGATCCGCGCGTTGACGAGCGCGTCTCTGATCCGCCACATGGCCCAGCCGGTGCCGATCTCACTAGCGGCCATCAATGCCTCGGGCACACCCCGCCCGCCGGACAGGTTCATCGCGACCAGATCGAGGAACGCACCGATCGCATGCCGGAAATCCCGTCGTCTCTTCTCCACCTTCTGCTTGAGTTCCAGGTCGGGCAGGAAGAAAAAGGCGGCGGCCAATACCAGGCCGACCCACACGGGAATGACAAATGACACGTGAAGGCCGGACACGGTGGCGACGGCCAGCAGGATCGGCGCGAACAGCAGCCCGAAGACGGCCAGCAGCATCTTCGTCGCCAGGTAGTTCTCGAACGACTTGCCGACCAAGGCCAGATTCGCCCGCAGCGAAGGGAATTCCCAGCCCTGTTCGGCGCAGAACTTCACCAGGGCCGTGCCCAGCCTCCGGCTGAACTCGCTCTCCTTCTCCGACGTGGCCCGGGACGAGGAAGGGCGGGCCGGCCGGGCCGCGTCGAAGGCGGCGAGTTGCCGGGCCAGGCTGGCCCGGCGCGGGGTCAGCGCGAAGCCGAAGAGGAACAGCCCAAGACCAGCCAATGCCCCGCAGATGATGGCCAACGTCATGCCGAACCTCCTGGCCCCGCGGAGATGATCTCGCCCGGCACCTGCACCACGGAAGTGAGCAGCCGCTCCGGCACCTCGAACTTCGCGAGCCTGCGCAGCCACAGAACACCGGCCGCGTAGATGGCAACCACGATCACGAGGACGAGTTGCCCGATGACGCCGTTGTAGGGGGCGAGGAAGGTGTGATCCAGGATGGCGAGGCCCAAGGCCATGCCGACCGACACCCCGATCACGATCTGCACGCTCCGCCGGGTGGACCTGCGGTCCGCATTCACCCTCCGGCGCATATCAAGCTCCTCCCGCACCGAACTGGACAGCGAGCCGAGCAGGTCACGCAACCCCGGACCGCGCAACCGGGCATTGATCACCAACGCCGCGATGACGAGATCCGCTCCGGGGTCGCTGAGGTCGTCGGCGAATCGCAGCAACGCCTCACTCATCGACACCCGGGTGTGCAGCCGGTCCACCAGCCGGGTCAGCGGCTCCTTGAGCGATGGCGCCGCTACCCGCAGCGAGGCGGGGATCGCCTGCTCCAGGCCGACCGCGCCGGCGATCGTGTCTCGCAACGATTCTGTCCAGGTGGCGAGTCCTTCCAGGCGGGCCAGGGCGCGCCGTTCCCCGGCCGCGCCGCTGAGCCCTCGCCAGCTGAACGCCAGCAAAGCAATGCCCACGCCGGCAACGACCCAGCCCGTGACGATGAGCGTGAGTACGCCCGCCACCAGGGCAACTGCACCGCGGATGCCGAAGATCTGGCGGACCTGCCGCTGGAGCCGGTCGCTGCCCTGGCCCGGCGGACTCGGCGGCAAGCCACGCAGCGCGACGACCAGCAGGAACAGCCCTCCTCCCGCGACCGCGCCGACGGCGACCGCGAGGAGCGGCGCCGCTGCGAACGAATTCATCACCAGCGCCCTCCCGACGGGTCGTAGCCATGCTCGGCCAGTTCCGCCATGCACGACACCGGCGCGTGCGGCACGGCGCGGCCGTCCGGGCCGGGCGAGAAGACTTCGCTGGACAGCACCCGCCCGTCGATCCCGGTGACCTCCCGGATGCTGCTGATGAACCGGCGCAGCCGCCCCCCGCGGGCGTACTCGTTCCGCTTCTCGATGAAGATCACGAAGTCGATGGCGCCCGCGATCAGCATGTGCGTGGCCTCGACCGGGAGCCGCTCGGCGGCCTGGATCGCATAGGTGGAGATACGGTTGAACACCTCCAGCGAGGAGTTGGAGTGGATGGTCGACAGCGAGCCGTCGTTCCCCTGGGTCATCGCGTTCAGCATGGTGACTATCTCGTCGCCCAGCACCTCACCGACGATGACCCGGCTCGGGTTCATCCGCAGCGACCGGCGGACCAGCTCGGCCATCGCGATCGCGCCCTGGCCTTCCATGTTGGGCAGGCGCTCTTCGAAGGCGACCACGTTCGGGTGCAGTTCCGGGAAATGATCGATGCCAAGCTCAAGCGCTCGCTCCACGGTGATCAGGCGCTCGCTCGCCGGGATCTGGTTGGCGATCGCCCGCAACAGCGTCGTCTTGCCCGCGTTCGTGGCGCCCGCGATCATGATGTTCTTGCGCGCGGCCGTCGCGGCGGCCAGGAACGCCGCCGCCTCCGGCAGCAGCGTGCCGTTGCCGACCAGATCGGCGAGAAACACCTTGCCCATCCGGGCCCGGCGAATGGATACCGCGGGCCGGAGCGTCACGTCCATCACCGCTGACAGCCTGGATCCGTCCGGCAGCCGGAGGTCCAGTTGCGGGTTGGCGGTGTCGAACGGACGGCTGGACAGGCCCGAGTACGCGGCGAGGGCCTGGATCAGGTCCACCAGTTCGTCGTCGCTCTCGGCCACGGGCTCGCCGAGGACCTCGCGGCCGTCGGCATAGCCGAGGAAGACCCGGTCGCAGCCGTTGATGTCGATGTTCTCGATCTGCTGGTCCTCCAGGAGCGGCTGCAGCCGGCCGACCCCGAACAGCGCCGCGTGGATGGCCGCGGCGAGTTCTTCCTCCTCCTGCGCGTTGGACGGGGCCCGGCCCGCGGTGATCTCGCTGCGGGCGTGATTCTCAAGGACCTGGGCGATCAGGGCCCGGGCGAACTGCCGCTCGTCCTCGCCGGACATCGGCGGCATCCCGGCCGCCGCGTCCAGGCGCCGCTGCTCGGCCAGCCGATCGCCAACTTCACTGCGGAGCCGCTTGACAGCGCCATGGTCCATGGGCGGTCACCATCCTCCCGGCTCGCCCGGCCGGGCGGCGGGGCCGCCGGGCACCGTGGCAGATGGGGGGTCGGGCAGTGGCCCGGGGTGATCACGTGCCTGCTGTTCGGGCCACGCCGCAGGCACAGGCTGCGGGCCGGCATGACGCCCCCGCGTCATCGGCGGGGCCTGCGCCAGCGGTACCGGCGGCGTGGGCTGCGGGCCGCCTAACCCAGGGCCAGCACTGGGGCGGCGCTCCTGGGTGGCCGTTGGCTGAGGAACGGGTCCCACATCGGGGGGCTGCCGGGCATCCGGCAGCCGGGCGGCAAGATACGAGGCAATCTCCCGCGCGGTCCTGATGAGCAGGGACCGGTCGAGCTTCCCGCCCCATTCGCCGCGAAGCTGGTCAGCGCTCTTCGGCTCGTAGGCCAGCCCGCCGATGACGCTGGCCACGCCGCTGCCGAACGCCTGCCCGACCTCGGCGAGGTCGGTCTTGAAATTCTTATGGTCGGCGATAACCACGATGCTCACCCGGGCGCCGGGCCGGCCCCGTCTATGCAGGCCGTTCGTGAGAGCCACCGCCCGGTCGCGGAGCCGGACCACCTCGGCCAGGCTGGCCCTGGTGATGAGGACGACCGCCTCGGCCTCGGCCAGCAGGTCATAGAACGGCCCGTCCCGGCCGATCCGGCCGCAATCTGCGATCACATCGGCCTGCGGGATCCTGGACAGCAGCCCGCCGACCACGTCCCAGAGCGCGTCAAGCCCGGCGCCTTGCTCGGCGGTAGTCACGCCCGCCAGCACATCGAGGCCGCCGTGCAGTTTCTGCGTGTGTTCCCACACCTGATCCGGCTGCAGGCCGTGGCGTGCGGCCACGGCCAGGCTGAGCAGGCCGCGACGCGGGTCGAGGCGCGTCCCGCCGGCACCGGGGAGCCGGTAAACGATGTCGCCGCCGGCCGGGTCGCACTCGGCGAGGAGCACTGGTCGCGGCCATACCGCGGCCAATGCCACCGATGCGGTCGTGACGCCTGGCGCCCCTTTATCGGCAGCCACAGCGATCAGCGCCATCGATCAGCCAGTCCTGGTCGGTGACGGTGACGACGAGGCCGTGCTCGACGGGGACCCTGCCCCCCCTGGCCCGAGCGAGGAGGCGCCACCAGCCGGGCCTTGTCCGCCTGCGGGCAGCAAGGCCAGCGCGACATTCTGCCCGGACGCATTGCAGGCGACTGCGCCAGCGTCGGCCGGGCTGACCGCCACGGTGACATCGGTGGCGGCGCTCGAAGACGACGGTCCGGATGACGATGTGCCCGAGCCGCTGCCCATAGCGAGCACGATGGCGTCCGCAGCCAGCGGGAACCCGCCTGACGCATGGCAGCCTGTGCCCGCGGCCGCCCCGCTGACCGCGTATATGGC